>CADDZJ010000113.1 GCA_902812415.1 Acidobacteriota bacterium | reverse complement strand
ACGTAAGGTAGCCGATTCGGGGTGCTGCCTTGTAGCTGCTTACCCGCTTTCTTGCAGGGACCGAAACCAAGACCACAGCGCGCCGCGCGCTACGCGCGGCGGAGATGCCGCCGCCCCCAACTGACAACCAACCGTTTTCAGCGCGCTTACGCGGAGCGCAACGCGGTGACGATGCTCTCGTGAGAAGCGCGCCACGCCGGGAAGAATCCGCCCAGCAAACCCATCAGAGCGGCGAACACAATGCCCACCATGCAGAGTTCCGGAGTGACCCGAAAATTGAAAGTAAGCTCGCTGAAGGTGGTGAAGTTTGTAGTGCCGGTCGTTACCCCATTCATCGGTAAAGAGATCAGACAGCCGATCACGCCGCCCAGGATCGCGATGAAAACAGATTCCAGCACGAAAGAGAGCAGAATGCTGCGCCTTGAGAAACCGATGGCGCGCAGGGTCCCGATTTCCCTCGTGCGCCGCGCCACCGCAGCATACATGGTGTTCATGGCAGCGAAAGAAGCGCCGACCGCCATCAGTATCGCGATGAAGATGCCAAACGCTTTGATGGGAGCGGCGGAACTGGTCTGGTCCTGGTAGTACTCCAGTTCGGTCTGGGTCTTCAAATGCAACCGGCGGTCGTTCTTGGCCTGCTGCTCAATTTCGTTCACGGCTGCCTGGTCAACCGCGCGGACCACCACATCGGAGTATTGTGGCCGATCAAAATCCTGCTCGAGGTCGTGCACATCCGTCCAGATTTCAGAATCATAGGCGGAGTGCCCGGCTTCAAAGATGCCGACCACCGTCCAATAACCCTTGGCAAACTTCACTTTGTCACCCAGACTGCAATTCTGGAATCGCTCGGAAATCTGCTTGCTCACAATCACTTCACGCAGGCCCGGACGGAAGTATCGGCCGGCAATCAGGTGAAACTGGGGCCGCAGCGAGGGTCCGTCCGGCCCCACGCCGCGAATCGTGACATTCGCGCCGCCTTTCTGGCCGAGCCGCGGAAAATTCATAAGGATGATCAGTTCCGGATCAACCCAGGGATTGCCGTCCTTATCCTTGGCGATTCCGTGCAGGTACTTGATGATCTGGAGAGAGTCGCGGTCCACGAAGCTGACCGCTTCCGACTGCGCGCCTTCGCGCATGATGAGCACGTTCAAGGGATTCCCGGTCGAGGTGAGCGAGGACTGAAGCCCCTGGGCCAGCGCCATCAGAATAATAAACACCGCCACCGTCAGCGTGATGCTGAGCGCCGTCATCAGCGTGGTGGTGCGTCGCACGATCAAGTTACGAAAGTTGTATTTAAGAGGAATAGCCATAAGATTGATCCATTGGTTTATTGAATCATTGGCTCATTTAGCGATTGTCAGTCGTCGGTTGCAACTGACCACGGGCAACGGACTACAAGCAATGATTCAATGAAAAAATGATCCTATCGTTTCATCCTACAAACCTCAGAGCCTCCGCGATGCTGATGCGCGAGGCGCGAAGCGCAGGCCATAGCCCGCTTACGATTCCCACCAGGGCGGCAATGACCAGGCAAAGTCCTACGGCTTCCATGGTCACCGTGAAATGCCCGAGGAACCCACCTAAATTCGTGATATAGCCAATGGCATTATAGAAGCCGAAGCCTACGGCAAAACCAATTAAAGCGCCCACGATCGTTGCGACAAGCCGGATGATTTTGAGCGCGCCTCCCTTGGCGGTGGGTCCGGCAAAAAGCATCCACGCGCCTGCCCCCACCAGCCAGGCGATCAGCAGGGCGAGGAAAAATCCCATAAATCTGGCGGCGGAATAGGTCGCGACGATGAAAGCATATATCAGCTTGGCTCCCACCCCGCCCAGGATGCCCCCGAGCAAGGCGATGGCCAGCGATTCTCCGAGCAGCAGGGTCAGAATCATGTTGCGGCGGAAGCCCAGAGTTTTGAGCACGGCCACCTCTCCCGTGCGCTCACGAATCGACATCGCCATCGTGTTGCCCGCCACGAGAAGAATTGTGAACACAACCGCAGCGGAAATCGCCGTGAGCAACAGCCGGACGTTCCCCAGCATGGAAACAAAACTCAAGGCGAAAGCTTGTTCGGTTTCTGTCTTGGTTTCAGCCGCCGTATTGCGGAACATCGCGTCGATGGCGTCCATCACCCTGGGCACATCCTGCGCATTGTCCACTTTCACCGTGAAAGTTCCCACCGTGTTCGCCTCATTCAACAATTCATTGAAATAGTCCCAATGGAAGTAAAGGGCCTGCTCCTGGCTTGAATCGGAAGGGTCTGTGTAAACCGCGCGGATCGTCAGTTCCGGATTGATGGGAAAGATCGTGCCTTTCAAGGTGATGGTTTGGCCGATTTTCCAGTGGTACTTCTCCATCAACTTTTTGCCCACTAGAGCCGCGGTGCGCTCGTTTTCCCAGGCGGAAGCTTCATCAGGCGGCACCTGATAATCGTCGTAAACCTTCAAGAAATTCTGCGAATCGGCGGCGAAATTCGCAAAAAAGTTGCTGGCGTCGATATACTGTCCTCCGAACCATTGCACGCCGACGACGTATTTCACTCCCGGCACCGATTCGATGCGCTGCTTGTAATATTCCGGCAGGGGCTGGGTGATGGAGGTCGAGCGGTGCACCACCACGCGCAAGTCTCCCTGGCCGGAATTGTTGCCAGTGCTATAGAGGCTGGTTAGCACCGCTTGCAGCGTGCCAATTAAGAAGATCGAAACGGCAATGCTCGCAATCGTCAGGATTGTGCGGCGGCGGTTTCGGATTGCGTTTCTCCAGATCAATCTTGCCAGTTTCAAGGGATGCCTCCTTACGAAGCGGTCAGCGTCGGATCGCATCTATCAGAAAAGGCGCAATGTATGCCACCCCTGAGGCTTTTCGCAAAGATCAAGAATGACAACCTTAATTACGATCCACGGTGAATAGCGGTTCCATCACACCGAACGCTGGTAGATGCGGAAAGCGCGCGTTGCCAGCCCCGCAGTGATAATCGTCAACGCCACCAGGAGACCGATGCGCGTGGCGACCAGCGGCCAGTTCATGTGGGCGCTCAAGGCGCTGCGCCCGGCAACGACCGCCCACTCCACCGGATTGAAACGAGCCACGGCCTGAATCCAGCCGGGCATCAAATTTTGGGCCATGAAGACGGAAGAGAGAAAAGTAAGCGGAAGCAAAATGAAGTTTGATGCCGCAATCACGGTTTCTTCCTTGCGCGCAACCAGGGCCATGGCGCTTGATAACGCCCCAATCGGTACGGCCAGCAACACAGCGCAGAGGATCAAGAGTCCCACACCTCTCGCTCCTCCCGGAAAGCGAGCGCCCAGAATCATTCCCAGCGCGACGATCAGCACCGACTGAATGACCGCAATCAGCGCGAGCTGAATCAGCCGGCCCGCGATCAGCGCCACCCGGCTGACAGGTGAAACCAGAAAGCGATCCATGACGCCCAGATCCAGATCGCGGATAATGCCCATCCCTGACCAGCCCGCGCCGAAGAGCACGGTCATAATCACCACGCCCGGAGTCAGAAAATCGACGTATGCCGAAGCGCCAAACCCCGGAAGCAGGACCACCTTTTTGAAGAGTTGGCCGAAAAGCACTAACCAAATGATCGGCTGCACCAATGTGAAAGCAATGTAGAGAGGCTGGCGCATCAAGTTCCGAAAGTGGCGCAGCGTCATATAGAAAGAATGAGCGAGCGTCCTCATCGAGAGCCTCCCTGGTCTGCTTCACGGAAACTGCGTCCGGCATAGCGCAGATAGACATCGTCAAGGGAAGGGCGCGCGACCGTGACGGACGCCACTTTGACGCCGGCCGACTCAAGGGTTGCCAGCGCGATGGGCACCGTAGTGGCTCCGCGATCCGCTCGCGCATACAGCGTGCGAGTGTCGATGACCAGTTCGCGCAGTTCTTCCAACCGGCTTAACACGCTGTGCGCCTTGCTGGCATCCTCAGCCTGCGCCAGTTCCATGTGGATGGTGTCGCCGCGAAGTTCGCTCTTCAATTCCTCGGGACTGCCCTCGGCCACCACTCGGCCACGGTCAACAATCGCCAGTCGTTGCGCCAGCCGGTCGGCTTCCTCCAGGTAATGAGTGGTGAGGAGTATGGTGATCCCTTCTTCACGAGCGAGGCGGGCAATCTCTTTCCACATATCCGCCCTGGCTTCAGGATCGAGTCCCGTGGTTGGCTCATCCATGAATAAAACGCTCGGGTGATGAACGAGTCCCATCGCCACATCAAGCCTGCGCTGCATGCCTCCGGAATAAGTGCGAGTGACCCGATCGGCAGCCTGATCGAGGCCAAAACGCTCCAGCAGTTCCGCAACCCGCCGTTTAAGCTCGGTCCCTCGCAGCCCATAAACGCGACCCTGAAGCGTGAGGTTCTCACGACCCGTTGCTTCGGAATCGACGCCCGACTTCTGACCGATGCAACCGATGGCGTGGCGCACCCGTTCGGCATCGCGAAGCACGTCCAAGCCCGCCACTCGCGCCTCGCCGCTATCGGGGCGGGAGAGCGTGGTCAGGATTTTCACCGTGGTTGACTTTCCGGCGCCGTTCGGTCCCAGAAGGCCAAAAATTGCGCCTGCCTCGACGCGGAAACTCAAGCGGTCGAGAGCGCGCACGTCGCCTCGGTACGTCTTCACCAGATTCCGGGCTTCAATCGCCGGCAATTCGGGTTGAGACGAAGAGGAGGATTGATGCCGCACAGAGTTCAATGTCTCAACGAGGATCATAAGCTAACCATCCGTTTCCGGAAAATGGCGCCCCGCGCCCAAATCCCTTGTGCGACAAGATGCTTCGCAGCTCCTGCTTGGCGCGAAAGATCAAGGTTTTAACATTGGCGCAACTCAAGCCCAATTTTCGGGCGATCGCACGGTGACTCAAGTCCTCGTAATATTGCATGACCAGCGGAAGTCGATAGCGCTCCGGCAGGCGGGCAAGGGCCTCTCGAACAGCTTTCTGCTCCTCGGTTCTCAGCAACTCCTGGAGAGGAGATGCGAGAGGCGCTGCCGCTTCCGGCCCCTCAGGATTGGCAGGCTGGAAGATTCGCTGCTCCGATCGCCGTTTGCGCAGAAGGTCCACGCAGTAGTGACCCGCAACGCTTGATAACCAGTGCGAGAAAGGCATGGCGCTGTCATAAGTTCTGACTGCTTTCGGCAGCCGCAGGAAGATTTCGATCGAAGCATCTTCGGCCTCGTATGAACCGAGGAATCGCCGGCAAATGCCAAGCACGCGCGGATGAAAACTCTGAAACAGATCGGCGAAGGCCTCTTCGTGAAGTTCCGACCTTTCGATTGCGATGGCGTTCACGAGTGAATCTCCACCTGCTGCGCCGCCACTGCCCGAACGCCAGCCAGCGAGAATTCCGTGACGTGCGCGATGAGTCTCTCCGTGTTTTCCGCGCTGAAGAAAGAGTAGCCGAAACCGGCAACGTTCGGGTTGAAATGCTTCAGTGTCTCTTTCGCTTGAGCGAACATCAGGCATTGACCCTGAATGCTCGCGGCGCAATAGATCGTCTTCGCGTCGTTTGCAGGACAACCGATCAGTTCGCCAACCAACTCGCAGAGGTAAAGGAATTTCGGAAGAATTCCTCGCTCGAAAGCCATCTGCCAGATCGTTCGGTCGGAACCTTCGATAGGCTCAAGAGTTGGCTCGGAGGTTTCGTGGGCAACCAGCCTGCCCAGCCAAAATCCTCTTTGATCGCCTTCATTCACAAGCGCTTGAAGTTGCACGCGAATGTAGGCGCGGAGCTTTTCTTCAGGCGATTTTCCTTTTCCTTCCTCAACCACCGTGGCGTGGGTCTGCTCCATCGTGGCTTCAATCAGGGATTTCCAGACCTCGGCGTAGAGACCCAGTTTGCTGCGAAAGTAATAATTGACCGCTGCTACGTTTGCGCCTGCTTCCTTACAGATTTCTCGGATGCTGACCCGCCTGAATCCGTGCTCGGCCATTAGTCGCGTCGCAGCAAGGATTAACCGCTGGCGGGTTTCGTGGTCGTTGTTAGACGGAAAAGTGTCCATATTTATTAAAACATGTGTTCAAAACATACGTATAGATCAATTGTTTGTCAATGTCAATATTTTTTTGTCTGCAAAGAATCATGCTGAGTTCCATCAGTCGATTGATGGTAACTCGCTGTTGAAATTCATGTTTGTTCGCCACAAGCCTTTATCATTTTCACTGCCTTTCTACCTAGCAAGGCATATACCAGCGTTTTAATCTAATGTATGCTTTTGAAAATAATATAGTTAGTAATTAAAGCGCACTTGGAAAGCAATCTGAAATTCGCAGAATTTTGCGAATTCACAAATCGGGGTTTCTCTGATAATCTAGAAGGCATGGTTTCCGATGCGGAAGAAAGACCAGATCCAAGACCTGTGTTTATCAGCCAGGAGCAGCGTTATGCGCTGGTACTGAGAGCGTGGGAAGCCATCAATTCGGAGCGCGAACTCCGTGGTGTGCTGGCCGCCGTGTACGAACTGCTTGAGCCTTTTGTGCCGGTTGACTCTATTGGGATTGTGTCTTTTCAAGATGGCAAGCACGATCTTTATGCGCTTCACGTTCCTGGTGTTTCGCAGGAAGTTTTGGACGACGCAGTTCGACAATCAGGGCGGCCTCCTCAACGTCCTCCCGCCCGGCCGATCGTCCCCTATGGCGATGCCCCATTGCAGCCGGATCAGCCTTACACTTGCGCCGATATCCTTCAGAAAGAAACATGGCTTCCTCACGAGCAGCACCTGGATGAAGGCGGCGTACGCGCCTATACCGCCGTTCCGCTTTTTGTGCAGGGCAAACCTATCGGCGTGGCCTCATTCTGTCGCCTGAAACCCATCGCTTTTCCGCCTGAGCAACTCACGGTTTTGACGGGCATATCGCGCGCCCTTGCCGTGGCGGTGGCAAACGCTCTGGCCAATGAGGAGATTCGCAAGCTTCGAGACCAATTGGAAGCGGAAAACATCGCTTTGCGCTCCCAGTTAGGCCAGGTGCCGTGGTTTGAGGATATTGTCGGCGACTCGCCTGCACTAAGGCGAGTGCTTGAAGCGGCAGAGCAGGTGGCAGCCACCAACGCGACGGTGTTGATTACAGGAGAAACCGGCACCGGTAAAGAGCTGATTGCGCGCGCAATTCACCGCCGCTCCCCGCGCGCCCACGGCCCCCTTATTAAAGCTAACTGCTCGGCCATCCCCGATACGCTGCTCGCCTCCGAATTGTTTGGCCACGAGCGCGGCGCCTTTACCGGGGCAATGCAGCGTCGCAAAGGCCGGTTCGAGCAAGCCCATGGCGGCACGCTATTTCTGGACGAGATCGGTGAGCTGCCGCCGGACGCGCAGGTGATGTTGCTGCGTGTTTTGCAGGAGCGCGAATTTGAGCGGCTAGGAGGAAGCGAGACCTTGCGGGTGGATGTGAGACTTGTGGCGGCCACAAATCGCGATCTGGCTGAAGACGTACAGGCCGGGCGTTTCCGCAATGACCTTTACTATCGTCTGAACGTCTTCTCCATCCGCATGCCCTCCCTGCGTGAACGCCCGGAAGATATTCCAATCCTGGTCGCGCACTTTGCCGCCAAATACGGCGAGCGCTTCGGTCGCCCCATCGACCGCATCGACCGCCGCACGATGAAACTGCTCGAGTCCTACCACTGGCCTGGCAATATACGCGAACTTGAGAATGTCATCGAACGCGCCGTCGTCACCTCGCGGAATGGCACGCTCCGCATTGATCGTGGTGCGCTCCCCGCCGCCCCGGTCTCCGGAAATATCGAAACCCATTTGCAAAGCGAGGAACGCGAGGCGATAGAGCGCGCCTTGCGAATCTCACGAGGCCGCGTTGCCGGCCCAAACGGGGCGGCCAAACAATTAGGTCTGGCTCCCTCCACTCTCGAATTTCGCATCAAACGGCTAGGCATTGATAAATTCCAATTCCGCAGGCAGGAAACGTAACGTCAAGCCCGTTTACGACCCCACGATCTTTTCCTCTTTCCACCGAACTTCCCTGAAAAAGCTGCTGCGTCTCACGATGACCGCTGCGGTGACCTAAGATATCGCCGAATTTCCCGCAAAACATTCTGAAACATTTTCGGCGTCAGTTTGCCCGTCTGGGTGTTTTGCTGGCTGGGATGGTAGGAAGCGAAAAGGCGCGGCAGGCCGCCGGGCAACGCGTAGCATGCTCCGTGCGCGAAGCCCAGAGCAGATCGTGGCGGCAACTTGGAAACAAGTCGCTCAGTGGAATCCGGTGTTGGCCAGAGACCCTCATAAATGAGGCGTAGATACGTATCGAAGGCGATGCGGCCCAAAGCCAGCACTGCCCGCACCCGCTTCAGCAACTGCAATTCACGAATGAGATACGGACGGCACTGGCGCAATTCTTCCGGCGTTGGTTTGTTTGCGGGCGGGACGCACCGCAGCGAAGCGGTGATGTAGCACCCGCGTAGCTTAAGCCCGTCGTCCCGGCTGATGGATTCAGGCTGGCTCGCAAATCGCGCCTCGTAAAGCCCGCGATAGAGAAAGTCGCCTGAGCGGTCTCCGGTAAACATTCGCCCGGTGCGGTTGCCTCCGTGCGCCGCTGGGGCTAGCCCCAGAATCAGCAACTCAGCATTCGGATCTCCAAAACTTGGCAACGGCCTACCCCAATATTCCTGATCCTGATACATGCGCCTCTTTTCGCGGGCAACTTTCTCGCGATAATGCACCAGCCGCGGGCAGCGCGTGCAGGAAATTACATCCTGCTGCAGGCGTTCGAGTTCAAGGCGAAACGATATTTTCTCTGGCATTGAATTCTCACTGTAGAATATCACGCGCGTGGCAGCGCCCGGCTTTGCGCTCTGGCTGCTATCCAGGATGGCGACTGTCTTTTTATGAAACCTTCAGAGGGAGTTATTTGGATGAACGAACGACACGATTATTTGAATCCGCGAACGCCGCTGAATCCCTCCCGGCGCGACTTTCTGAAGCGCGTTGGCGGAGCAGCGATGATGGCGGGGACGCCGCCTGGAGCGACGGGCTTCCCCGTCTGCAGGGCTTTTCATGACCCCGCTCAGCCAGCGCAGGAGAAATTGATTGGCATCCAGATCGGCGCTGTTTCATTTGTCGATGAGGGCGCCGAGAGAGCGCTTGACACTCTTCAGCAACGAGCGGGAGTGAATGCGCTGATGCTGGCGGTTTTCACCTACGGTCGCGGCATTGCCGGACGGCAGATCCCGGGCCAGCCTTTACCCGATCATGGCGCGCAGCGGTACGACACCGCAAGCTTTCATGGCGGCGATTACGCGAACGTCCACGCCCAGTACTATCGCGAGACAGTTTTCCAGAATTTCCGGGCTCCCGATGTGGGAAACTTTGATCTCCTGGGAGAAGTCATCCCCAAAGCGCGGACGCGGGGGATGAAGAGCTATTGCTGGTTCGAAGACGTTTATAATCCGCAATACCTCGCTAACTTCGAACAGATGGCCGCAGAAATCGATGTGGATGGGAGGCCCGCGCGAACCACCTGCCTGAATAATCCGCATGTGAAGGATTTTGTCGCCGCGCTGGTTGAGGACTGGATCAAGTCCTACGATGTGGATGGCATCATGTGGTGTTCCGAAAGGCAAGGCCCGCTGGGGAACGCCATTGGGGCCGATGCCGGTCAGTTCAATGGCCGCGCTGAACTCACCTGCTTCTGTCGCTATTGCCGCAGGAAAGGTGAAAACCGAGGCATTAACGTCGAGCGCGCTCGTGAAGGCTTGAAGGACCTCCAACGCTGGGTGCAGAGTGTTCGCGGCGGTCCGCGCCCGGCGGATGGCTATTTCGTTACTTTCTGGCGTCTGTTGGTGGACCATCCCGAAATCCTGGCGTGGGAAAAACTCTGGACCGATAGCCAGCGCGAAATGTATGCGTTGATCTACGGCGAGGTTAAAAGCATCCGGCCTGACCTTCCCGTGGGGTGGCACATCTGGCACAACAACTCGTTCAGCCCTTTCTATCGAGCGGAGCAGGATTATCAAAAATTTGAAGGCATCGCTGATTTTCTCAAGGTTGTGATGTATAACAATTGCGCCGGGCCGCGGTTAGCGCAGTATATTCGCAACGTTCACTCCACCGTTTTTGGAGACATGCCTCCCGAACGAGTTCTGGAATTTCATTACGACGTTTTGGGTTACAAGGGAGAAGCCAATCTCGATGCACTCCCACAAGCTGGCCTTTCAGCCAATTACGTTGCGGAGGAGACTCGACGGGCGCTGGCGGATGTCGGCGGGCGAATCGCTATTTATCCAGGGATTGATATCGATGTGCCGACCGGGCCGGGACAAAAGAAGACCTCGGCGGAGGATGTGCGCAAGGCGGTTCGCGCGGCGCTTGGCGCAGGCGCGCAGGGCGTAATTCTCTCGCGGAAATATTCGGAAATGGAGCTTGAGCACCTTTCGGGGGCGGGCCAGGCATTAAGAGACCTCGGCCTTTGGAAAGGTTGAGGATAAGAGCGACGAGCGGACTCCGTAGAATCGATCCTAATTCTGAAGGAGACAATGGGATGTCATCTATGACCAGGCGCGAATTCATGGCAGTTTCAGCCGGTTCTCTTCTGATCACATCGGCAAGCGATTCAATGGGCCGATCTTCAAATCAGGAGAAGCCTTGGTACGCCACCATGCGTCGCTGCGGGCAGATCAATTTCAACGAGACTGATCCGCTGACGATGAATCCTGACGCCTGGATGGATTATTGGGCATCGCTCAAAGTCAACGCCGTGCTTCTGAACGGCGGCGGCATTGTAGCTTTTTATCCCACTCAAGTGCCTTACCACCATCGGAGCGAATTTCTCGGCTCGCGCGATCTTTTTGGCGATATGGTTGCGGCGGCGCGCAGGCGCGGTCTGCGTGTGGTCGCCCGCATGGATTGTAACTATGCCTATCAGGAGGCTCTTGAGGCGCATCCGGAATGGTTCGAGCGCAATCGGGATGGCTCGCCGCGCCCGGAGCCTGAATGCCCGTGGCTCTTCAAAACCTGCATGTTTAGCACCTATTTCACCGACCAGATGCCCGCCATCTATCGTGAAATCAATCAACGCTATTCCCCGGATGGTTTTTTCACCAATGGCTGGCCCAGCACCGGGCCGCTTGGGGTGTGTTACTGTCCCGCCTGTCAGAAGATTTATCGCGATGAAACCGGGGGCGTTCCGCCGGAGATGACGGACGCCCGGAGTCCGATTTATCGAAAATATTACGAGATTTACATGGACCGGGTTGTGCAAATCTGGAAGTTGTGGGATGGAATCGCAAAAGAAAAAAATCCGGAATCCGTTTATGTAGGAAATCTCGGCGGCGGCATCTACACGACAAAAGACATCAAGCGGTTGAGCGAAGTGGCGGCGTGGTTCAATGCCGACCATCAGGGCCGCTCTGGAAATTCACCCATCTGGATCTGCGCGCAGCAAGGACGGGTAGCGCAATCGGTGATGAATGGGCGAACGATTACCAACGTTATCGGCGCCTATAGCAACAGCCAGCCGCTCTGGCGGCATACAAGCAAACCGGCGGCTGAAGCTACTTTATGGATGGCGCAGGTCACAGCCAGCGGCATGGTTCCCTGGTATCACTGGCTGGGCGGATCGCCCCAAGATCAGCGCTGGCGAGAAACAGGCCGGGTGTTTTATGACTGGCTGGCCGCCAACGAACCGCACTTTCGCAATCGCAGGTCGCTGGCGAACCTGGCTGTTCTTTATCCACAGAGCGCCATTGCCTTCTATCAGACGCAAGGAGCGCGCGAACGACGACTGAATGGCGAAGTCATCGATCCCGGAGAATTTCTTCAGGGGCTTTATCACGCGCTCTTGGAGGGGCGCTTCCTGTTCGACTTTATTCATCAGGAAGGCCTCACGCCTGAAACCCTTCGGCCCTATCGCGCGCTGCTCATTCCGAATGCCGCTTACCTTCGGGAGCGTGAGTGTGAAGCGATCCGGCATTATGTGGCTTCAGGCGGCTCACTGCTGGCCACGTTTGAAACCTCACGCTATAACGAATGGGGCGAGCGAAGGGAAGACTTTGGCCTTACGGATCTTTTCGGAGTGCATGTGGCGGGGGAAGTGGTTGGCCCGCATTGGAACAGCTATATGCACATTGACCGGCCCCACGCGGTCCTCAAGGACTTTGCCGGAACCACGCTGCTCCCAGGCCCTGAGTTCCGAGTCAAGGTAAACCCCTTGAACGCCGAATCCCTGTATTTGAGCGTGGTGCCAAGCTATCCAGCTTTTCCACCGGAAATGGTCTATCCGCGCATTCGACACACTCAGGAACCCGCAGCGGTATTTCGCCAGCTTGGAAACGCGCGGGTGGTTTACTTCCCGGGAGATATTGCCCGCACCTCATGGCGTTCAGGCAATCCCGATCTCAGCCGCCTCCTGATCAATTCCGTCCGATGGCTTTTGGACAGCCAGCTTCCTGTTTCCGTTCAGGGCGAAGGCATGATGGAGTTGTTTGCCTGGGAGACTGAGCCTGGCTATGCATTGCATGTGCTGAATTACACCAACCCACACATGACCAAACCGTTTGTGCGTGAGTTCTATCCCATCGGCCCGCTGCACGTCGAACTAAAGATGCCGGGAGGCGAGCACATTTCAAGCGCAAAAGCCCTGAGACTTGGTCGCGAGTTGCGATTCACGCAAGGCGCCGGGCGCGTGAATTTTGAGCTTCCAACAGTGCGGGATTACGAAGTTGTCGCCTTAAGTTTGTGAAATAGACTTAACACTCCAATTCAACCTTCATGAAGACTTGGCCCCAACCCATCGATCCCTTGCCTGGTATGGCGCTATCGGCGCTCGCTGCCGCAGCGCCTCTGGTTTTGCTTCTGGCGCTCATGGGCGTGTTGCGGAAATCCGCATACGTTTCAGCAGCGTGGGGTTTGGCCGCGGCGTTTTTCCTTGTTGAGGCTGTGTGGCGGATGCCGCTGGGACTTGCCGTTTTAAGCGCGTCCTTCGGGGTTGTATACGCCCTCTGGCCGATTATGTGGATTGTGCTGGCCGCGCTTTGGCTCTACAACCTGGCTGTCGATACCGGCAGTTTCGAGTTGCTGCGACGCTGGATGGCAGAAAACGCTTCGGGCAATGACGGCATTCAGGCCATTCTGGTGGCCTTTTGCTTTGGCGCTTTGCTGGAGGGCACGGCGGGCTTCGGATCGCCTGTTGCCATCGCGGCTTTTCTCCTGGTTGCGCTCGGCTTCAGCAAACGGCAAGCAGTCAAGATCTCTCTGATCGCCAATACCGCCCCGGTAGCCTTCGGCGCGCTAGGAATTCCTATTGTGGCGCTGGCGGCCGTGACGGGGCTGAGCTTGGGGAAACTTTCCGCCATGGTCGGCCGCCAGCTTCCGTTCATCTCTGT
>CADDZJ010000112.1 GCA_902812415.1 Acidobacteriota bacterium | reverse complement strand
AGGCCCTCGGCGTGAGCCTTCCGGCGATGTAGTCAGGAGCTTGGCCCGCGGCGAAACGCCCATCTCTCTTGTGGTCAGGCACTTCGACACAAATTTGCGGCTCAACGAAAAAGGAAGATCCGTCGGATTGAGCGGTACGATGTGCCGATATTGGTGGGCGAGCGGCCAGAGTAAACCTCCGGGTCTCGCCGGAGCCAAGTCGTACCAATGGCGCGACGGCATCCTGCTTGCGCAACTTGGCCTCTGGTCAAATCCTTCCCTCTCACCCCACTTGATATATTCAAGAACGTGCGTGCCTTTCAGCTTTTCGGGCGGGTCGGAAACCAGCAGGATTTTGCGGGAAAGCCTGGCAGGATCAATCTCTACGGAATCAATTTCCATCAGGCTGTGGACTTCCGGCTCCAGATATTCCGCTTCAATCAAGTGGCGGGAGCCGTCGCGGGACTCAATCACGCGGACGGGGTCGGTATCCGCCAACCGTATGCCCCATTTCTCCTTGAACCGCATGGCGATTTGGGGATTCTTCCTGGCCTCTTCAAGCCAGTCTTGCCGTTCAGCCGCAGCGCGCGGCCCTCGGCTGTAGCGGCGCTGTCCTCAGCGCCGGTTCGATCATGAAACTCCGCCGGTGGGGACGCCGGCGCTACAGCGGAGGATACGCCGGCCACGCCGCCCGTGCAGCCAACTTTCCATAACTCATGCTGGTTTACCACGCGGTCATCCAGAAAAGGCAGGGCGTCTCCGAAATCGCCGTCAAAGACGGTCTCGTAGTCGCGCGAGACGCGCTTGGCCTCATCGAAAATCGCTTGCAGGGTTTCGCGGAGCCGCGCGCCTGATGAAAGACGATCTTGTTGACCAGCACATAGCAGCTAAACTTGGCGGCTCGCTCCAGGTTGTCGCGCAGAATTTGCGGGTCGGTCGAAATCAGCCAGCCTTGCGCATCCCGCATCCATGAATCCAGATCGCGGGCAAACTTGCGGTCTTTGGAATAGCGCGCGGCAAGTGCACTTTGGGTTTGCAGGATGGGAAGCTCCAGCGCCGATTCCAAAACACGGATGAATTTTTCATCCAGCGGCCTGGAAGGGAGCGTTTCAGCGCCTTCGAGGATGCGCGCGAACGTATGGAGGAACTTCCTCAGAGCGCCCTCGATTTCGCCCTGCACGAGCGGGTGCTTCAGCTCGCCTCGGTTCGCAATCGAGGTCACATTGAGGTGCTCGAAATCGCGTTCGGAAACCGGCCTCCCCGCCTCAAATGTTCTCCAGAGATAAAGCTGGTTGACGTTCCAGGTGAAGAAATATTCCACCCCTGTGGCATTGGCCTTCTCAAAAGCGTTTCCGACCAGGGCGTCGGAGCATGGACTCTGCCCGCCGGGGCTGTCCGGAAACCTGACTTCCCCGGTCAGCACGCAGCGGCCATCGCGATCATAGAGAGTCAGGTCGTTGCGCTTGCGGCCGACGCCAGCGCCTTCTTCGACTCTGGCTTCAGAAAACGGAAGGCTGGGATTCTCGGCGAGAATGCGTTCGATGAGCTTTTTGGCCTCGGATGAGAACGTCCATTCGTTCATTTCAGGCATGGGTGATGTTGAGCGCAAAACTCTCCGGGCGAATTTGGACGACTAAAGAAGAAGTAAATTGGTATCACAGGTGGGTTGAGCGGGCAACACGGATCCAACGCATTGATGATTCCCCTCCTGGTTCAGGAGGGGCAGGGGTGGTTAGACCACTGAAAAGTTCCTATTGAGGTTTATAAATTATCGTGACGCCGTTTTCTGTAGCGCCGGTGTCCTCACCGGCGTTTTTCGGCGCTGGGGATAGCGCCGCTACAGCGTGCAACCAATGCCACGAAATAGGTTTTGAAACCGCTTCTATCAATCAATCCGGGGGTGGGGCGGTGGATTGGCCGATGACCAAGTCTGCGTGAATGAGGTAATCCCTGCCAGCCTGTTTCGGGTTGGAGGATTCCTGATGGAGAGCGTCGGCGGCGAGGCGGCCCAAAAGATCGGGATGCATATCCACCGTGGTCAGGCGGGGCACAAAGTAGGCGGCGAGGTAGGTGTTGTCGAAGCCCGTCACGGAGATATCCTCCGGCACGCGCAGCCCCCCCTGCGTCAGGGCGCTGATCAATCCCGCCGCGGTGAGGTCGTTCACGGCGATCGCGGCGGTGGGCCGAGGCGATATTTTCAGAATGGCCTGGCCAGCGGTGTAGCCGCCATCAAAACGCTGATTTCCGATCAGGACCGGACCCGGCTCAAGTCCCCACGCCTTCATGGACGCCAGATAAGCGTCGTGGCGGGAAAGAATGTTCTTCAGCGCCGGTTGCCCTCCGACATAGGCGATCTTCTTATGGCCCAATTGATGCAGGTGATCCACCACCTGGCGCATGCCGTTCAGATAATCCACCTTGAGGTTGCTGGCGCCCTGGCCGTGAAAATCCAGGTCAAAATAGGTTACTGCGATACCGCGCTCGATGATTTCTTCCACCAGAGAAGAGGTCATTTCGGAGGTCATGATGGCGACGCCGCGAACCTTCTCTTCAAGCATGCGTTCAGCGGTGCGCCTCATCTGCTGAACGTTATAGCCTGTGCTGCTGAGAATCACTTCGTAGCCTAGCTCGCGCGCCCGCGCTTCGAAATTCTTGAAGACCTGGGCGAAAAACGGATTTTCAATATCCGAAACCACGAGCCCCAATGTCATGTTCGTGCGTGCCGCCAAGGCGCGGGCGTGGCCGTTCGGATAATACTTTAACCGGCGCGCGACGGCCATCACGCGCTTGCGAGTTCCTTTGCCGATGCGTCCCGTGGAATTCAGGGTGTGTGAGACCGTCGCCGTCGATACCCCCGCCACCCGGGCGACGTCCCGGATTGTAGGCCCCATGCTAGCCTCCTGGCTGAATATGCAGACTGTTCTCCTATAGAATACAGGAGTTAGGAAAAATGAAAAGAGAGTTCATGTTTTGCTCCAGAACTGAGTCTTTATTCTGGGCGTATGTCACATAAATAGCTGGACCGAGCCCACGGGCGGGACGCCCGGGCCACGGTTGTGGCATGGCCATCCTGGCCATGACCCCGCATTGTCCTGAAACGTATCCTGAGAAGCTTAAGGCGACGAAGAATCTCGTAAGTACCGTTTTTTCAAAGCGGAATTCCTTACGGAGTTTATCCTGAGCCAACATACAGGGATTCTTCGCTGCCGCTCAGAATGACAGGCGAAGGTCTCAGTATGACAGGACTAGGAGCGTTTTTCAGCAAAGTGCTAGCCTAGTTGACGTTTCAGCGTCGCAAGCGAATGCTCTGCGGCGCTCAGCCGTCAGGCCGGAAAAAGCTCCTTTCATTGCTAGTCCAGGTCGAAGTCGCGGAGAGGCGGGGGCGCGGGCTCCTTGGAGGTTTTCTTCAGGGCTTCCTCAAATTTTCGCTCAAGCAATTCGGGTTTGATTCTCTGCTCCGCCATGCTTTCACGGAAGAGGGCGTCTCGCCGCGCGGCGTCGCTTTCCAGAAGCTGGGCAATGTGGTCCAAATCCCTTCCGCGCGCCTGCTTCTCAGGCTGCTGGCTGTGAAGAACCTTGCCCAGCATCGGATCGATGGTCAGGCGCGCCCCGCAGCACGGGCAGAAGACCTCGAAGTTTTTGTGATTGCGAGTTCCCATCAATAAGCCCGAAGGCTCGTGATCGCGCCACGGAGGGGTATCCGGCTAAATCATGCCACCCTCATGGCCGCCAGTGTTTTGCCCGTCCTCCCACGCGCCTTCAATATGTCATCTGGCCTTATGCTACTCGCCGGTGTCAGCCCGAGTCAAATGCGATTTTCGATTTCGGTCGTGGGTCAATTGGGGCGCCGCGGCGCGTTCACCCCGCCGTGCGCCGCGGCATCAAGCCGCCTCGACATCAAACGGACCCACGACCTCGATTTCTAAAATCTTGTTTTGACCCCGTGTTTGTGTTAGTTTCTGGAATGAGCAAATCTTGAAATAAGCCTAGGGGCTGGCTAGCTCTCTTGCCTGGGGAACGCGCGTGCCTTGGTTTTAAGCTCCATGCCCAACGTTCCTTCCGGCCCCTCAGGCGCGCGATGTGAGCATGGAAGTTCGATTTCCGGAAGAGCCCCGCTTTCCGGCCTGGAAGATTCCCTTCCTGCAATATCTGGTTGCGGTCGTTTTCGTGATTCTGCTTGCGGGTTATTGGCGGCTGCAAGTGACGCATCACGAGGAGTATCTTCAGCTCTCCGAACGCAACCGAACCCGTGATCTTCCCATCATTGCGCCGCGCGGACGAATCCTTGATCGCGACGGGCGCGTGCTGGTGGATAACCTCCCCGCCTTCAGCGTGCTCCTCTCGCGCGATGATCCCGCAAAGCTGATCCCTGAAAAACTGGAAGGAATCGCCCGCGGCCTCGGAATTGATCCTCAAGCGCTCGAACAGCAGGTGGATCAAAGCAAGAATCTGCCGCGCTTTCAGCCCATTGTGATCAAGAAATCCGCGACGATGCAGGATGTGGCGTTTGTGGAGTCTCACCGCACTGAATATCCCGAGCTCGACCTCATTCAGGTTCAGGAACGCTTTTATCCCAAGCACGATTTTGCGGCGGCCCTGTTGGGTTACGTCGGCGACGTTTCGCCGGAAACAATTGCCCGAACCGGCAAGCGCTACCGTCCGGGCGATGTGGTGGGAAAGACCGGCATCGAGCGCGAATACAACTCGATCCTATCCGGGCAGGATGGGATGAGGCGCGTGGTCGTAAACAGCCGCGGGGAAGAGATGGGCACGCTCTCTACCATTGATCCCAAGCCCGGTCATGATCTGCGGCTGACGATCGATCTTAACCTGCAACTCGCGGCCGAACAGGCGATGGGAGGGCGCGAGGGAGCCGTGGTGGCGCTCGACCCGCGTGACGGGCAGGTGCTGGCCATGGTGAGCCAGCCGACGTTCGACCCCAACGAGTTTGCCCATCATATTGACCTCAAAGAGTGGAGACAACTGAATTCCGATCCCGAAAAGCCCTTGATGAACAAGGCGATCCAGGCCCAACTCGCTCCAGGCTCGGTTTTTAAAATCGTTACGGCGGTAGCAGGGCTCGAGACTGGAACGATTCACCCGAATTACACCGTGAATTGCCCCGGCTACGCCACGTTTTACGGTCATACGTATCATGACTGGTCGTGGGTGCATCATCGCGGCCATGGCGTGGTGGACCTCCATCGCGCCATTGTGCAATCCTGCGACGTTTACTTCTACACGGTAGGCAAACTGGTGGGCATTGACAAGCTGGCCTATTTCGCCAAGCATCTTGGGCTAGGATCAAAGACCGGCGTCGATCTGCCGGGCGAAGAACCGGGGCTGATGCCCACCCCGGAATGGGTGGAAAAGCGCTTCCGGCATAAGTGGTATGCGGGCGAAACCATTTCGGTGGCTATCGGGCAGGGCGCGGTGGCGGTGACGCCCTTGCAACTAGCCTACATGATCGGGGGCGTCGCTTCGGGCGGCGTCTTTTATCGTCCCCACCTGGCTTTTCGAGATGAGCTCTTGAAATGGGATCTCGATCCGCCCGCCAACGATCCGCGCGATTTTCCGCTTGCTCCCGGCACGGTGGAAGCAGTTGACCGAGGAATGTGGGGCGTGGTGAACGAGGGGGGCACAGGAGCAAGGGCGCGCGTGGCTGGCCTGGATATTGCCGGAAAAACGGGAACTGCCCAGGTTGTGAGCGTTGCGTTGCAACATTCGGCGCACAATGCAAATTACAAGAATAACGCATGGTTCGTGGGCTATGCGCCTTCAACCCATCCGGAGATCGTGGTTTCAGTCCTGGTGATGCACGGCGGTCATTCCACTGTGGCGGCTCCGATTGCAGCGGATGTCATTAAGGCTTATTTTGCGGAACGGCATCCGGAACAGGCGCCGCCCGCGCCAACTTCCCGGCAGCCGGAAATTGCAGGGCGCACTTCCCGTCAGCCCATTGTAGGAGCTGAAAAGGCAAGCGTATTCCCGTAAATGGCTGGCGTTTCAAAAATTAAAACGGCGTAGAGTGTCTCCTTGGAAATTTCATCCTTCATGGGTTAAAGAAGAATGCGTAAGGGCCTTAATTTTCGAGATCTGGACTGGTTGCTCCTACTGATCTCGCTGGCGATTGCTGTGGTGGGCATCGTAGAGATTTACAGCACCACCATGCATACGGCGCTGGCGGACCAATACAAGAAGCAGATCGAATGGGTGTTCCTAGGGGCGTTTCTGGCTTTGATCGTGAGCCAGATTGATTACCATCTTATTTTGGACCATGTGGCAGCGCTCTATGGTTTAACGCTTTTGGGTCTTATCGGTCTGCTGGTTTTTGGCCATCCCGTTGCCGGCACCCGCCGCTGGCTGGCGTTGGGCGGGCTTACTTTCCAGGTGTCAGAGATGGCTAAGTTGGTTATAATAATGAGTGTAGCGGCGTATTTTGCCGGTCGGAAAGCCAAGTCTGTCACTTGGCGAGACTTGGGTGCGCTTGGAATATTGGCAGGCATTCCCGCGGTGCTGGTGGCGCTTGAGCCTGATTTAGGGACTGCGCTGACATTGTTCCCGGCAATCGCGGCGGGGATCTTCCTGGCGGGCATCCGGTTTCGCCAGATAGCCATCCTTGGACTGGCACTCATTCTGATGCTGCCGGTGGGCTGGCGGCTGATGCATCCTTATCAGCGCGAACGATTGATGACCTTCATCCACCCGACGCAGGATGTTCGGGGGTCCAGTTATCAGGTCACTCAATCCAAAATTGCGATCGGCTCCGGCGGACTTTGGGGGAAAGGAATTGGCCACGGAACACAAAGCCGGCTAGGTTTCATCCCGGTATCTCACGCAGATTTTATCTTTGCCGCCTTCGCCGAAGAGCAAGGTTTTGTCGGCACGCTTCTTGTACTGGCGCTTTATTTTATTTTGCTGATTCGCCTGCTGGATGGAGCGCAATCGGCGGGGGACCGCGCTGGCGTCTTTTTTATCGTCGGTTTGACGGCGGTTCTCTTCTTTCAAGTTGCCGTTAACGTTGGAATGATGATTGGTTTCCTGCCGATTACCGGCATTCCGTTGCCGCTGATGAGCCAGGGCGGTTCATCCGTCTTGTTCACGTTTGCAGGGTTGGGCCTGGCCATGAGCATCAGGGTGCGGCGGCTGGTGAATTGAGCGCATTCAGCAGCTTTGTTGAAATTTTGAAGGATTTTTAGAGTCGGCCGTTGTCGAGACCCAGGGCGCGCATCGAACCTCAGAAACGCTTGGCGCTTGGCCTTTTGGCCCAGCCGAAACGATGAGTAGCGCGCGCCAGACGAGGTCGGAATATGATTCCGGACCTCAAGGCCGCATTGGGAAAGTCGGGAGTTGATCCCTCAAAGAAAGGTCGATCCTCCCGGAATAGCCCAGGAAGGAGTTTCCATGACAAAAGAGTTGCTTATCTCCTCGTCCCCGCACGAGACGAAGGTGGCGGTGTTGGAGGACGATCAACTTGTTGAGATTTATTTTCAACGAGATACAGACGTAGGCTTGGTTGGAGGCATCTACAAAGGGCGCGTCAACCGCGTTTTGCCGGGCATGCAGTCCGCCTTTGTGGATATCGGTTTGGAACGCGATGCCTTCCTTTACGTTTCGGATTTCTTCGAGGATTCCGAGGAATATGACCGTGTTTTCACGGAGGCTGAGAATCGCGTCAGCCGCATGAGCCCGGAAGAGGACAGCGCAACAGCGATACCGTCGGCTGAAGCTCCTCAAGAGGAATTAAAGATGGGTGGAGCTTCGACACCCGAAGCTGCCACGGGTTCTCCAGCGGGCACTGAGCCTGTCGAGGGCGAAAACGTATCCGCTCCGGTGAGCCAGCCGCAGGAGGCGCAGTCCTCCCCCCAGGAAAATGCAGACACAAGCTCTGTTACCACGGGTGCCGGAGAAACCGCAGAATACAAGCGGCGTGAATTCTTTGGTCGTCGTCATCGACGGCGCGGGCGGCACTTCCGGGAAGGTCGGTTTGGTGGGCGTCATGAAGCGCCTGAGCATCGAGAGTCCTCCCCCTCACAAGGCCTTGAACTTCTGCCTGGTGAATCGCTTGCCAAGTACGGTCACGCGATTCAGGAAACCGTTGAGGCCTCACCGGAAAGCCCATCAACGCCTGCCGAAGCTGAAGCCAATAATGTAGAACCCGAGCCATCCCCTCCTGCCGTGGAGAGCCTCTCGGCTGCCCATGAAGCTTCCGTTGCAAGCGTTGAGTATCCGCAACATTCAGTTTGGGAAGCTGGCAGCGCCTCGGAGAAAACTCCAGGCGTTGATGAAGCCCAGCCTGCGCCAGCGCTTACGCCCATTGAAGATCACTCAACGCTTTCAGAAGCAGGGTCACCATCCGTTTCCGAATGGGGTTCCAAGCCATTCTCAGAGCTTGGCGAGGCGGAGTCACGAATGGAAGGAATTGAGGTCCATTCGGAATTTGAGGCAGAGAACAACGAAGTTGAGCCTTCTTCGGAAGAACGAGAAGCCTCGCAGTCCCTCTCTTCCTTGTCTTCCTCATCTGAAGAAATGCACGCTCCCGAAGCAACCTCGGCAGAGGATGCAGCCCTTGCAGCCTCAGCGTCGGCAACGGAAAAAGAAGCCAGTGGAGAGATCTCTGAGCAGTGCTATACTCTGCGCGAGTCTCCTCACCGCCCGCGCGTCGCGCCGCACCGAAATCGCCGGGGGCGGGGCAGGTTTCGCGGACATCGCGGCCGGCGCTATGAATCAGGGGCGCCTCATGCGCACGATGCCGCGCGCGGCGCAAACTACCAGACCCAGCAGATCCACGAATTGTTAAAAGAAGGCCAGGAAATTCTGGTCCAGATCGCCAAGGAGCCGCTCGGCACCAAAGGTGCGCGCATCACTTCCCACATCGCGCTGCCGGGGCGTTATCTGGTCTACATGCCCACTATCAGTCATATCGGCGTCTCGCGCAAAATCGCTTCCGAAGAGGAGCGCCTGCGCCTCCGCAACATCATTCTGGAAAACAAGGGATCGCTCACCGGCGGCTTTATTGTGAGAACGGCAGGCGCCGGCCGGACAGAAGAGGAATTCAAAGCCGACCTTGCCTTCCTGACGAACCTCTGGAACGATATTCGCGCCAAAGCAGAGCGCACGAAGGCGCCGGCGCTGCTTCACCGCGACCTGACGCTGGTGGAACGCATTCTACGCGACCTACTGTCGCCGGAATTCAAGAGCATCCGCCTGGATAATGAAATCGAATATCAGCACGTGCTGGATTTTGTGAATCGCTTTCAGCCTGCCCTGATCGGCCACGTCAAACTCTACACTCGCGACACGCCGCTCTTCGAGGAATTTGGAATTCAGGCGGAAATTGATAAGGCGCTGAAGCCCAAGGTGTGGCTGAAGTCCGGCGGTTATATCGTGCTCAATCAGACGGAAGCCCTGGTGGCGATCGACGTGAATACGGGCAAGTATGTGGGCAAAACGAATCGCCTGGAAGATACCATCGTCAGGACCAATATCGACGCAGTGAAGGAGATTGTCCGCCAGATCCGGTTGCGCGACCTTGGCGGAATCATCGTCATCGACTTTATCGATATGGACGAGCGCCGCAACCGGACCAAGGTGGTGCAGGCGCTCGAAGATGCGCTGCGCCACGACCGCGCGCCCACGAAAATTCTATCGTTCAATGAGTTTGGTCTGGTGGCGCTGACGCGCAAGCGAGTGAAGCAGTCGCTCGAACGCACCCTCTGCGAACCCTGCCCTTACTGCACGGGCTCCGGCTGGGTCAAGTCTGTGACGACGGTCAGTTATGAAATCGTTTCTGAGTGCCGGAAGATGGCTTCCCAGATTGAGGGCGACACTCTCCACCTCCGCGTTCATCCCGCTGTGGCCGCGCACCTCAAGGCGCGGGATGGCGTGCTGATCTCGGAGATTGAGTCTGCCACGCACAAAGACGTCGTCATCAAGAGCGACCCGAGCGTGCATCAGGAGCAGTTCGAGATCTTTTGATGGAACGTAGTCATGTGTCACTAACGTTTCTAGACAATGTGTGGTCATGGCCAGGATGGCCATGCCACAACCGTGGAACGGGCATCCCGCTCGTGGGTTCAGACCAAGCATTTATGTGACATACGACTAGGTGATCAGCTTAAGGAGGCCTTCGGAACGTTTTCAATCCGTATCGAAGCGCTGTTCCTTCCAGGGATCGCCGTAAATGTGGTAACCATTCTGCTCCCAGAAGCCTGGCCGGTCGTGGGGCATGAATTCGAGGCCACGCACCCATTTGGCGCTTTTCCACGCATAGAGTTTGGGAACCACCAGGCGAAGCGGCCCTCCATGCTCCGGCGGCAGGGGTTCCCCATCGTGCTTAAAGGCGAAGAGAACGTTCTCCTCAAGCAGGTCGGCCAGCGGCACGTTCGTGGTATAGCCTTCCTCACAATGGATCATCACGTGAGTCGCCTCGGGCTTTGGCTTAGTCATCTCATAAATCGTTCGAAATGCGACTCCCTCCCAATGGTTGTCAAACCGGCTCCAGCGCGTGACGCAATGGAAATCCGCCGTCACCTGAACCCTGGGCAAATTCAGAAATTCCTCCCAACTGAGATGGATCGGACGCTCCACCAGCCCCGCGGTGCGGAAGTTCCAGGTGGCAGGGTTGAAATCAGGCACATCGCCGTAATGCAAAACGGGCCACTTCAGCGTCAGGGACTGGCCCGGAGGCAAGCGGCCTTCCTCCTTCATCTTTTGCTCAAGCGCCTTGCGTTCATTGTCGCCGAAGAGGTTCATACTCATCTCCCTCCTAAATTCTGACACAGTTCCTGTTTCAATTTGGGGAGTATTCATAAACTCCGGAAGCGATTCGCTGGGCAGGGCCCGTCAGGCGGACTGGCCCGCCTTCGGGCCAATCGATCTCAAGGTGGCCAGCTAAGGTCTTGACACGAACGCGACGCCCGCAATAGCCGTTTAAGATAGATGCCACAGCCGCCGCACAGGATCCCGTTCCGGATGAAGCGGTCTGGCCGACGCCCCGCTCCCAGAAGCGCACTTCAATTTTCCGCCTGGAGATGACTTTCACAAATTCGACGTTGGTGCGATGGGGAAAAAGTGGATGGACTTCAAGCGCCCGGCCCACCGCAAGCCAGTCGACGCGGGTGAAGTCGGAAACGAAAATCGAACAGTGGGGGTTTCCCATGGATGTGATCGTCGCGCGCTGCTTTCCTTGTGAGGTCGAAATTGGATACCCCAAGACGGGCGGTGAAATGTTCCGTGCGCGGAATGGAATCTTTTGAGGGTCCAGAATAGGATTTCCCATCACAACTCGGAAAACCCATCGCCCTTGCTCCTCTTTTAAACATTCAAGCTCCTTGATTCCAGCGAGAGTTTCAATTTTTAAGGAGCGCTTGCGTCGATAGTATCCTCTCAAGCATGCGGCTGCACATCGAATGCCATTGCCCGACATTTCAGCTTCGGTGCCATTGGCATTGAAAAATCGCACGCGCGCATCGTGTTCTTGTGATCGGGCGGGCGTCACCAGCAGGAATCCGTCGGCTCCGACCCCGGTGTGATGATGGCAGATGGCCCTTGCCAGGCGAGCAAGCGAGCGTGTATTCCAGGCTCTGCCAGGCAGCAGCGTAATCTTCGCGCTCCGGCGAGAGCCGCGACCCATCGTCCAAAATGTGACAATGAAATCGTTGCCCAGGCCGTGGAGTTTTGTAAAAGGAACTTCGATGCAATTGCTCATTTAATCGCTCATTTCTAAATTGTGGTTCAACGATGCCTCGTGGGACGTAGCGCGCGTCTTGGCTGCCCTTTATTCCTGGAGGGTTCAACCCAATGCGCGTCAATCGACGCGCCGGTAGATTTCTACATCCCCCTGCGGGAAAGTCTTCCGGCTCACGACCTTGAAATCTCGAAAGGCCTGCGGAAAGGCCTTCATCAGCTCGTCAACAGGGTCGCCCCTTTCGCGGATAATCCATTCCACGAATCGACCGGCTCCCAGATGGATTTTCCGCCAGTATTTGCGATCTACGTTTGTCAGCGTTTTTCGATAGGGGATTCCCACCTGGGGCATCAGGCACGGCCACTCACCTGCGGCCAGAAGCACAGGCCGGCCATCGTAATGATGGCTGAAAAACCGAATGACGTCCTGTTCCGCATCCGATTTGCACGGAGTATTCAAGACTCCTTCCCGAACCACAACCAGATTCTTTGCGCCTCTCCAGCCCATGCCAATAGCCTGCGCCGTAAGAATGGCGCAGATCCCTCCCAAAAGAATACTCCGGTGATTCTTTGAAGCACGATCGGGTATCAGAAAAGCCGGTAGAAGCACCATAGCAGGTGTCATCTCAAGGCCATAACGCAGGTTGTAGTAGGTGTGGGGGAATAAGGTGGGAACGTAGATCGGCACGCTGCCGTAAGCGAACGACTGCGTATAAAAGAGCAGAGGAACAAGGAAAAGGAGCATGGCTGATCGACGGCGGCGGAGGGAGCGATCCAGTATCCATGCGATGAAACCCAGCGCGGCTAATTCCAATGACCAGGCGCCGAAGACCAGCTTCAAATCTTCCAAATAGTAATGCGCCGAAAGCCACCAGCTTCCGTCGGTGGGATAGCGGAAACCGGTTGTGGCAAGCTGGTGAGCGTAGATGGCTTTGGCGGAATAAGGTCCGTTATAAAACTCAAGAGGATTATGAAAACGATAGGCGTTGTGCAGCAGCCAAAGGAGCGGACCTGCCCCGGCAATCAGGCTGAAAACAAGCGCCTCACCGATGCGGTCCTTCCAGGGTCGAGTGCGGCAGAGCAGAATAAAGGCGGTCGCAAAAGGCAGCAAGTACCATCCATCGTAGCGGGTAAGAGTTCCAAAGAAAGCCGCCAGGGCCGCGCCCACGAGCGTCATCACCTTTTCCGATCGCTGGAATCGGAAGAGCAGGAAAACTGTCAGGACACTCCAGAAAATAGCCAGGGGTTCGGTTAGGGGCGTGGTGGCCGCATAAAGCAGGTTCAGACAGAGGAGAAGGGAGGCCAGAGTGACGGCTGCCGCCGCCAGAGTGCAATTCATCTCCAGCGACAGGCGAAAGAGCAGCCAAGCGGTAAGGGCGAAGGCTACTGCGGAAACCAGGCTGCCTGCAAGGCCGGTGCGCCAGAGGACATCGTTTATCGCAAGCGGCGCAGCCAAAAGATGAGGCAGCGGCAGCCAGACGCTGCCAATGGCCTCATATCCAGGGGTTAGGGAATCGAAGATTCGCCGCGCCCCCTCCACATGCGCGATTCCATCGCCATAAAGGTTGCTGAGATGGCGTGATTCAAAGAAGTAAAGGCTGCCCAGGTCGGCAATCACGATCACGCCCCATACCAGCGCCGTCATGGGTCGTGAAAGCGTGGGCAGGTTTTTATCTTCAGGTGCAACCACAGCCAGTCTCGGATCGCATCGTCAAATCGAGGCCAGATGAATCAAGCCCAATTTCTCATATTCCCTCACACCGTGAGCGGGGGCCGGAGGTCTTGATCCTGCCGGTATCAAGAAAAGGAGTGACAGCGCCTTAGACATCGAAGTGCGTCATCGCCTTGAATTCCTTGAACCGCGTCTCGATTTCCTCGGGCTGAACCCGCAACAGGCGCGAGAGACCGAATTCTTCCACTGCAAAACTTGCCATGACCGAGCCGTAAACCAAAGCGCGGCGAAGGCCGGG
>CADDZJ010000111.1 GCA_902812415.1 Acidobacteriota bacterium | reverse complement strand
CTCGTAACGAAGCCCTAATGTGACTGTCAGTTTGGGGGTTACTTTAATCGTATCCTCGCCGTAAAACGCCCACAGATTGTCCGAGAAATGGCGAACCGGCGAAGGAATGCTGCGTTGCGCTGAACTGACTTGCCCCAAAAGGAAACTCGCAAACCCATTGCCCCACACGTTGAAATTCGAGCTGCCAGGCAGCGATGTCGATAAGTTGGAAAAGCTGAATTCACCCGCCTGAAGCCTTAGGTCGCCGGTGGTCATGCGCCTTCTGCGGTACTCAAGACCGAATTTGACTTCGTGCTTTCCCTTAACCCAGGTCAGGTCGTCCACACCAGCCCAATTCTGAAAGTATTCCGGGGTAACAGCCTGATTGTTTGAGTCGCCGAGGGTCAGGTATCCGTTCGAGAAATCAAATTCCGGAAACCCGGGCGCACTCAGAGGAATGCCGGGAATCTGAAGAGTCTGATTGCCTTGGTGCGGATCGGGCAGCCAGTGAGACCAGGTGGGATTAACCGGTGTGTAGCCGAAGCCGAAATGATTTAACAGATTGGGATTGACGGTGTACTCGTAGTTGATTCTCAAACCGCCCCCATTGGTGGGCGTCGTCCGGCGGGAATAATCCAGCAGGCCAGGGAGGGGCCGAAAATGTTGGTGGTTGCGTTGGTCCACCAGAAGCTGCCTGAAACCCGTTGCTTATCGCCAATGGCTTCATCGATTTTAATGCTGTAATCATTTTCGGAGGTCGGCTGGTGCGCCTGACTGATAAAATTATTGAAGTAACCCGGAAAATCAGGAGCGGGCATCAGCGATAAGGTTCGCTGGGCGATCGGGCTGATCATGCTGGAAGGGATGATGTTACCGGCGAATGGATCGCGGGTGAATCCTCCGTTTCCGTCAGGGCGTGTTGTTGTCGGGTCGTATATTGGAAACGGGTAGTCCGAAAAGTCGCCGCTTCGCTCCTTCACGGAGGGTATGGTCACCAAGCTTCCAGCCGGTAACCCACCCCGCAACTGAAAGCCTGAATACGAAAAGAAGAAAAACGTTTTGTCTCTGCCGTTGTAATGTGGCAGGATCACCGGTCCGCCGATCGTGCCGCCATATTCGTTTTGCTGAAGGGCTGGTATAGGCACGCTATTGCCGAAAAAACCCGCGGCGTCCAGCTTGTTGTTCCGCACGAATTCAAACAGGTCACCATGAAACTGATTTGTGCCTGATTTCAGTGTAAAGTTTTCGACTCCGTAGCCGCCCCCGTACTCTGCCGGATAGCGCGTGTTCTGAACCTTGAATTCTGAAACCGCCTCATAGGGCGGAGTGCTTTCGGCAATAAAACCCTGCGCCCCGATATCGCTCGTATCGATGCCGTCAATGATGATTTCCTGACTAAAACCCGGCGCCCCGTCAATCGATTTCGACCATTGATTGCCTGTCACGCCGGGAGTAAGAAAAGTGAAGTTTTCGATTTGGCGCCGGCCAGACGCCCCGATCGTTGCGTTGCCGCCCAAGGAGATGGGCAAGTCAAGCATGTTTCTGGCAGGCATGACCGTGCCAACTTCGGAAGAGTTCGTTTGAAGTTGGACTGCTGATGTGGTGACATTAACTGTTTGTGTCACCTCGCCCACCTGCGCCATTTCCCCGGCTCCTGCCGAAGATCAAGATGGACCGTTGTCGGCCTGTCGGCGGTCACCATCGCAAGGGACGCGTTGCTGGCTGATTGTCCCACCGATGGGCGTCCGAAAAAGACGGAGATTTTGTACACCACGATCAACGGGTCATCAATGCGCCAGATAGCAAATCTCGACTCATCCCCTGCCGGCCTCCAGGAACAGCCGCCTGTGTAGTTTCCGCTCTCGATAGATACGTCAGAGCGCCATCCTTTGCCATGTATGCTGGAAGCGCGCTCCGATAGTTTGATCCTCGACGACGAGCCCTGTTTTCGGGCTGGGTGTAAATCGTCCAGCGACGGAGTTGCACGGCTTTTGACGGCTCATTTTTCCGCATCCATGCGCGCAGCCGGGCTGTGAGCCTTTGGACCACAGCAGAGTTTTCCTGAGCTACATTCACCTGTCTACCGGGGTTCCGATCCAGGTTAAGGAAGCTTGATCCTGCCTGCCCCTCAAACGTTGTAAGAGAAGCATGAAATTCTACTAATAAGTTTCAAAACTGGTAATGTAAGGTAAATTCGAAAAAGATGAAGATATCGGTTGAATTTTTCTATTTGATGAAAGAGTCAGTGTGAAGGAGAATTACATCAAAGTTAATAGCTCGTGAAGTCAAAACCAGTTCGAGCGAGAGAGGAAAACTTGTCAGGCTTGAGGGTTCTCAATTTGGGAGCCTGTGTGATCCACGCGTCCAGGTAGTCGCGTCCCGGATTCCTACATTACTGAACTGCATTGGAGCTTAAGGAGCGCCATGCCGCATCGCCTTATGCTGATTGGGGCTGCGCCACGGAGCGTCAATGGGACCCTTCGCAGTCTGCTCGCCTCAGAGCGAAGCATCTCCTGCGAAGCGCGCACCTGGGACCGCTTCCAACCGGAATCCCTCGAAGGCTGGCAAGGAGACTTGGTTGTGGCTGAGGCGAATGGTGAACCCACGGGTCTGCTGCGTCTGGTCAACTGGGCTCACGGGCGCGCCCGCCGCATCCCGATGCTTGTGATTCTTTCCGAAGATATGCCGGAGGATGTCGTACAAACCGTCGGAGCAGCCGTTGACGACTTTATGTTCACACCCGTGCGCTCGTCTGAGTTGCGCCATCGGCTGGCTCGGCTGCTGGGTCCTGTAAGGAACGATCCGCAGATCGTGGAGACTCAGCTTCTGGAACAAGCGGCGCTGGCGCACTTTGTGGGACGCCATTCAGGTTTCGTCCAAATGGTTCAGCGAATTCCGCTCATGGCGCGAAGCAATGCTCCGGTGTTGTTGGTAGGCGAGACAGGAACCGGCAAAGAGTTGTGCGCGCGGGCCATTCATCACCTGAGTCCCAGAAAAGCGGGCCCGTTCGTGCCCATCGAATGCGGGGCGTTGCCGGAACACCTTGTCGAGAATGAGCTTTTTGGACACTCCCGGGGAGCCTTCACCGATGCCCGCTCCGATCAGAAGGGCTTGGTTGCCATGGCCGAAGGAGGCACGCTCTTCCTGGATGAAGTCGATTCACTCTCCTTGGCCGCTCAAAGCAAGCTGTTGCGCTTTCTCCAGGAACGCACCTACAAGGCGCTTGGATCCGATCGCTTCGCCTGTTCCAACGTGCGCATCGTGGCGGCTACGAATCGGGATCTCGAAATGTGCATCCGTGAACACCGTTTCCGAAACGACCTCTATTTCCGCATCAATGTTTTGCGCCTCGAGCTGCCACCCCTGCGCGAGCGCCGATGCGACATTCCGCTGCTCACCGAGCATTTCCTGCGCAGCCTCGCAGAGGAAACCGGAACTCACCCGAAGCTCCTTTCTACCAGCGCCTTACGCCTGCTCGAGCAATACGATTGGCCGGGTAACATCCGCGAACTGGTGAATGTGCTTCAACGCGCTGCAATCCTTGCCCCTGGATGCAAAATCCTCCCTGCCCATCTGGGTATACCCATTCAAGCATCTGAGTCCGACGACGGCCAGGTGCGCTTCAATCACGCGCGCACTCAGGCCCTGGAAAAGTTCGAACGTGCGTACCTGGAGCGGATGCTGCGCAGGCATCAGGGCAACATCACTCGAAGCGCCCAGGAGGCTGGGAAAGATCGCAGAGCCTTCGGACGCCTGGTCAAGAAATACCACATCGACCGCCTCAATCCGTAGCCATCCGCGAGAGAAACTTGGCTTGTTCTTCTATACTCACACCCCACTCATAAGTCCATCGCCTAGGACTGGGTCGCGGCTGACCCACGCCAGGGTCAATTTTGTCCCATCTCTTTTATCGCCATCTTTCTGGCGATTGGCTGGTTCGGTTAATTAGTACTGGGTCACAGCCTACCCACCATTCCCTCGCTTTGCTCTGAAACAACCGGCCCTATCCGAATAACTCGCTTGTTATCAACTCATTGGGCTGAGCGTCTGTTTGGCTGCTGGCGTGCCTGAGGCTCTCGGTGTGGGCAAACCACCCCGCCTGTCACCGGCCTGGAGTAATGCGGCTGCACAGGACTTCGCGCGTGACGTCTTACGCTATTTCCTTCGCAATCCGCAGGCCGCGGATAGTCTGGAGGGGGTCGTCAGGTGGCGTCTGGCAGAGGAGAATGTGCACCGAACGGTTCAGGCCACTCGGTACGCGCTCCAGTTGCTCGTGGACAAGGGATACTTGCTGGAGCGCCGTTCCGCGGTTGCGGGCGAGTTTTTCGCGCTGAATCCCAAAAAACGTCGTGAGGCGGAGCGCTTTGCGCAGGGCGAGAAGCGCAGGCCGGTTCGGAAAAAACCTGAATGAAGGATTCCTCGCTGAGTTCACAGGCTGATGGCGCATCGCAAACCAGCGGCAGTCAACCTGGCGGATTGCCCGGCGCGCTCTTGCGTCTGGATGCGCTGCTGCGGGCGGCATTGAGCGCAGCCAACGCTGCGGGCGAAAAGGGCGTGGCTGCTGACTTTTATCGGGGGCTGGAAATACGCCCGGAAGATGCTGAGCGGGCGCTGGCCGCCGAGCCCGGGCAGCCGCTCTTTCAGCGCACAGGCAATGTCCCAGGCAGGCTGGCGCTCGCTCACGACGTGCCTGCTTTCCAATGGCTGGCTGAAACATTCGGCCTGGCGGGTTTCGACCTGGACGTGATCCTGCTGGCTCTTGCGCCCGAAATCGACCTTCGTTACGAGCGGCTCTATGCTTACCTGCAAGACGATGTAACACGCAAGCGTCCGACCGTGGACCTGGCTCTGAACCTTTTCGCAAGCGACGCCGCAGAGAAGCTGGCGTTAAGGTCGCGCTTTGCGCCCGACGCTCCGCTTGAAAGGCACGAATTGATGCGCATCTTTCCCGACCCCAACATGGCGCAGCCGCCGTTGCTGGCGCACTACCTGAAGCTGGATGAGCAGATCGTTCGTCTGCTGCTGGGGCAGAGCCAGTTGGACTCACGCTTGGCCGATTTTGCCCGGCTGACGGTTCCGACCGCACCTGCGACAAATGCTGAGTTTGGAGTCACAACACTTGAGGGAAGGCTAGCGGCGCTTGCCACGCACCCTAAAAAGGACCAACGTCCGCTGCGGCTCTACTTTGAAGGCCCCGAGACTTCCGGCAAACTCTGCGCCGTCGATGCCGTGGCCCGCGCCATCGGAGCGCGCGTACTCACGATCAATCTTGAGCGGGCGGTCGAGACGGCGCGCGATTTGCCCGCCTTGCTGCGGGTGGCATTCCGCGAGGCGTGGCTCGGAGGATCGGTGCTATTCCTTGACGGCGTTGACGCGGTGCGGCGCGACGAGCGCTCCGCAGCCTGGCAGGCCCTGCTCGAACGGCTGACCATCCACCCATGCGTGGTCATCCTCTCGGGCGTTCAGCCCTGGCTCCCGTGCGGGCGCGCCGTAGGCATGCTGGCGTTGCGTTTCAACGTGCTTGATCGACCCGCCGCTGCGCGCGCGTGGGAGGAGCAACTTAAGGATTCAGGTCTGGAGGTTGAGCGGGATGAAATTGAGTTGCTGGCTGACCGTTTTCGCTTGACTTTGAACCAGATCGCTGACGCTGTGGCTTGCGCCGCAAGCCGCGCCCGTCTGGAGGCTGCGGTGGCGCCCGCGCCGGGCGAGCTGCGGGTGGGAATCGACGAGTTGTGCGCGGCGGCGCGCGCTGAGAGCGGCCATGCGCTGGGGCGCTTGGCGCGCAAGGTTGAGGCGCGCTACACGTGGAGCGATATCATCCTGCCGGACGAACAACTCGAACAGATTCGCGAAGTCTGCAATCAAGCCAGGCATTGGCGCCGTGTTTTTGAAGACTGGGGTTTTAGCCGCAAGCTGTCGCTCGGCAAGGGGCTGAACGTCCTGTTCTCCGGCCCTCCGGGCACGGGCAAAACCATGGCGGCGGAGGTTATCGCGAGCGAACTGAAGCTGGATTTGTACAAGATCGATCTCTCGCAGGTGGTGAGCAAATACATTGGCGAAACTGAAAAGAACCTGGATCGGATCTTCTCCGCCGCCGAAAACTCCAACGCCATTTTGTTCTTTGACGAAGCCGATGCGCTATTCGGCAAGCGGTCGGAGGTGAAAGACTCGCACGACCGCTACGCCAATATCGAAATCGGTTACCTGCTCCAGAAGATGGAGGAATATGAGGGGATCGCCATCCTCGCCACCAACGTCAAGCACCATATTGACGAAGCGTTTGTGCGCCGCATGCAGGCTGTCATCGAATTTCCGTTTCCCGAGGAAGCAGAGCGCCGGCGCGTGTGGCAGGTGGCCTTTCCTGAGGAAGCGCCCGTCAGCCGCGACGTGGATTTTGGAGCGCTTGCGCGAGCGGTTCGCCTGGCGGGCGGCAACATCAAGAATATTGCGCGTCTGGCTGCATTCCTCGCGGTGTCTGACGGCGGCGTGATTGCCATGCCGCATCTCGTGAAGGCATCGCGGCGCGAGTACCAGAAGCTGGGCCGCACCTGGAATGAAAACGAGTGGAAAGCAGGTCAGGAGGCTGCCGGCTGGCGCTGAACGCGTCAGCAGCGGCAAGGCGACCCAACACAGATTGCGAAAACGATGATTCAGGATCTCAGCCAAACCTTGCGCTCGGTTTTGACGCAGCCTGGCCTGCCGGCGCCGCTCTCCAGCGCGCAGATTGTCTTTGACCGGCCCAGCGATCCGTTTACGCCCGCGCAAACCACCGTGGATCTGTTTCTCTACGACTTGCGCGAAAACCTGGAGCTACGCACCAACGAATTGGTCATTGAAAAGAGCAACACGCAATCCGTGACTCACAAGCCGCCCATGCGCCTGGCCTGCTCTTATCTGGTCACGGCGTGGCCGGTGGGGGGCGTGGACCTGGCGCTGCAGGAGCAGCAACTCCTGAGTCAGGTGCTTCAGACGCTGGCCCATTACCCGACCATTCCCGCGGATTTTCTGCAGGGCGTGATGGTGGGCCAGACGCCGCCGCTCCCCATGGTGGCGCTGCACCCGGATGCGCTCAAGAACCTTTCGGAATTCTGGACGTCGCTCGGCAACAAATTGCGGCCTTCGCTCACCATCACGGTCACCATCAGCATGCCGGTGTTTGATGATGTCGTTGAATTCCTGGTGACTACGCGCACGACGGGCACAACGCCCGCCACGGGGCCGCAACAGGAAAACTGGCTTCAGATCGGCGGGCGCGTCTTCGATCAGCTTGGGAATGGCGTGGCCGGAGCGCTGGTGGACGTTCTCGACGCCGGCCTGCGCGCCCAGACTGACGCCGATGGCCGCTTCACGTTTGCGCGCATCCCTGCAGGCTCGCACACCCTGCGCGTGGTGGCTTCCGGCTTTCAGCCGAAAACGCAGGCGCTCACCGTGCCCGGACGCCCGGAGGATTATCAGATTACCTTAACGCCACTTTAACCGCATTGCTTTGCGAAGGAGGACTCGGATGACATTCGTCGCTACCAACAAGGCTCCCGGAGTTTATATCGATGAGATTCAGGTGCCCGGCCCGATTGCCGGCGTCGGCACCAGCACGGCGGCTTTTGTGGGGCCGGCCCAGATGGGTCCGCTCCTGAGGCCGACGTTTTTGACCAACTACCAGCAATTTCAGAGCGCCTTTGGCGGCTACATCGAAGACCCGCAGCGCGTCTACGTTACGCATGCCGTCAAGGGCTTTTTCGACGAAGGAGGCAGCACCTGTTACTTCGTTCGCGTGGGCACAGGCGTCCAGGCTTCGCTTACGCTCAACGACCGGGCCACCACCGCGCGCCCCGCCCTGGTGGTCACCGCGCTTCAGGAGGGCACAGGCGGCAACAGCATCACCGTTCAGGTGGACGACGCCAGCATCGCTTCGACCAAAGCCACGCGCCAGCAGGTGAACCTGACCAGCGCCTCCGGCACGCAGGCTACGGTGGGGAGCGCCGCTGACGCCGCCAAGTTCAATCCTGGAGACTGGGTATTGCTGGAGCAGGGCGCGAACACCGACCGCGTCGCCGTGTCGAGCATCAGCGGCGCGAATCTCAACTTCTCGGCGAGTCTGATGCACACCTACAACGGCGGCGACATCCGCATTGCCGACCTGATGCCGGGTCAGAGCCGTGTTCGACTTGACGCTGTGACCGGCATCGAGCCGGGCACGTACGTCAGCATTACTCAGGGCGGCACGACGGAGACCGGCGTGGTGAAGGCTGTCGATACGGTGAATACCAGCATCACGCTGACGGCCGGGCTGGCCAACCTTTACACCATGAAGGCTGCCGATCCTGCGGTGAGCGTCAAGACGCTGGAGTTCAAGCTGACCATCGCCGGGCCGACAACAGGCACGGAAGTGTTTGACAACCTCTCGCTCGACCCGCGCCACAGCCGCTACTTCAGCAACATCGTGAGCTCGGGCGCAGTGGATGTGGAACTGGCCGACCCACCCACGCCCACTCCTCCGGCCAAGAATCTGCCGGCCGTGCAGGGCGCAACGGCCCTCACCGGCGGCGCGACCGACAACATTGCAAACATTCAGACCACGGACTATCACAAGGGCATCGACACGCTGCTCAAGGTAGACGACGTCAACATCCTTTGCGTGCCTGACGCCGTCGGCGGCAGCTTCAACGCCGCCGCCACGCAGGACATCCAGTCTTACATGGTGGCGCACTGCGAGAAAGCGGCCAACCGCTTCGCCGTGCTCGATCCACGCCAGGGCGCGAAACCCTCCAACGGCATCGTAACGCAGCGTAATAACCTGACCTCCGATCGCGGCTATGCGGCGCTTTACTACCCCTGGATTTACATCTCAAATCCGCTGGGCTCAGGACGCATTCTCGTGCCGCCTTCGGGGCACGTAGCGGGAATCTACGCCAACAATGACAACACGCGCGGCGTCTTCAAGGCTCCGGCCAACGAGCCGATTACCTCCGCCTTGGATCTTGAGGAGGTGCTGACGGACGACGAAAACGGCCCGCTCAACGAAAAAGGCGTCGATGTGATTCGCGCCTTTCCGGGCCAGGGTATTCGCGTCTGGGGCGCGCGCACCATTGCTCCTTCCGATGTGACGCAGTGGCGCTACGTGAACGTGCGACGGCTGACGAGCTTCATTGAGAAGTCGCTGCAGGAAGGCACCCGCTTTGCGGTGTTTGAGCCCAACAATCTGACCTTGTGGCAGACCATCAAGCGCCTGGTGACGGATTTCCTGACGCGCATCTGGGCGGAAGGCGGCCTTTTCGGCGCCACCCCCGACCAGGCGTTCAGCGTGCGCGTGGACGAGACGCTGAACCCGCCCGAGATCCGCGCGCTGGGCCAGCTCATTATCGAAGTCACGATTTATCCCACGACTCCCGCGGAGTTCATCGTATTCCGCATCATTCAGGAACCCGGTGGGCCGAGCGTCCAGGAATGAGTGAATTCAAGGAGGAACTGAAATGGCAAACGGACAGCGAGTAGATCCCTACAAGGGATTCCGATTCCGCGTGGAGATCGACGGCGTGCAGCAGGCGGGGTTCTCCGAATGCAGCGGCCTCGGCTCGCACGTGGAAGTCATCGAGTACCGCGAGGGGGGAGAATTGGCGACCGTGAGAAAGCTGCCGGGCAAGGCCAGTTATCCCGATATCTCGCTCAAGTGGGGATCCACCGACTCCCACGAACTTTATGACTGGCACATGGCGGCTGTGAAAGGGCAGATTCAGCGCAAGAACGGTTCCGTCGTGCTGCTCGACGATACGGGCACGGAAAAAGTGCGCTGGAACTTTTTCAACGGCTGGCCCAGCAAATGGGACGGCCCGAGCTTCAATGCCAAGGGTAACGACATTGCCATCGAGACGCTCACCATCAGTTGTGAGCGTGTCGAGAGAGCCTGAAATCAAGGAGAGCGGTCATGTTTCAGACGGAGTATGAATTTACGCTGCCGCTCGGCTACGTGGACAGCGAGGGCAGCCTGCACCGCGAAGGCGTGATGCGCCTGGCGACGGCGGCGGACGAGATTCTTCCGCTCCGCGATCCGCGCGTGCAGGCGAATCAGGCGTATCTCATCGTCATTCTTCTCTCGCGCGTGGTGACGAAGCTTGGCTCGCTCGCGCAGGTGAATCCTAAGGTGATCGAGGGGCTCTACGCGGCGGACCTCGCCTACCTGCAGGAATTCTACAACCGCATTAATCGCGACGGCCAAGCCCAGGTCGAGGCCGTATGCCCGAAGTGCGAAAACGCCTTTGCGGTGGAGCTGAACGGCGCGGGGGGGTCCTCGGCTACCCCTTGAACGCGCTGTACCGGGAGGTAGCCTTCGTGGCCTATCACTTTCACTGGCCGCCCGAAGCGGTGATGAACCTGGAGCACGCCGACCGGCGGCGCTGGGTGGAAGAGATTTCAGGCATCAATCAGCGCATGAACAAGATCGAAACCGAGCGGCAGTAGGGGCGTTGCTTGCTCCGCCACGGCCAGACCGTGCTCGATTTGGCTGCTAGCCATGAAACGAATTGCCGGAAAGTATAACCCGATGCGAAGGCGGCAAACGCCGGCGGACCGCTGGCTTCACCAGGCGGCGGAACTGCGAGCCCGATGGCTGACGAGCGCGCTGCCCTACAGCGTTCCACGCCTGGAATTCCTGCGGCGGGCAGCTCTGGGCTACCTGGTGAATCACCGATGGCAAAAATTTGTGGCTCGGTTTTATCCGCAGATTCATCTGGCCATTCAGCCTTTGCTGCGCGAGACGTTATGGCCCGATCAACGCACCGACACAGTCCGTTCAGGATATGCTGTGGCTACTCCTCAACAGACTTTCGTAAGAAGATCCACGCCGGAGGCAGCCGGTTTCGACGCTTTCATGAGTGCAAATTCTCAAGGGATAACTTACCGGTCCAGCCCGGCGAGCGCGCAGCCAGATTTAATTGACCATTCAACGACGCTCGCACAGCGGCTGCGGCGCTCCACAATGCGGCGGGTCGAGACCCGTGAAAGCAGGCTGGAACTTGCCGTGCACCGTCTGGCGCGCCAGACGAAGCGGATGGAAGAGCATCTTTCTGGAGCGCCGGAGATGGTGGTGCACAAGTCGGCTCCGGTTGGGGTCGCGGCGGAGCATCATGCGCCCCCGGAATCTGAGCGATTCGAGCGACCGACGCGGGTCCGGGATACCGTCAACGAAGCGCCCTGGGCTCGATCCGCAACCGCTCCCTTGCTCAGCATTGAGCAGTTGACGGACCAGGTGATCCGGCAAATCGACAGCCGCGTAATCGCTATGCGCGAGCGGATGGGGAGAATCTAACGGGATGTTGAAAGAGATTGTGGCTCGATACCATTCCAAGCTCTTCGCCTGCCATTCGGACACCGAACGAAGCGAGGCGGAAGAATCCCTGTATTTCGGCTCAAGGTAAACTCCGCGAACCGGCTGAAAAGCGCCGGTCGGAGATTCTCAGGGCGGTCAAATGGCGTTAGCTAAAGCGCGAATCACGGTGGAGCACACGGGCGAATTCTTCGACGTGTTGTTTAATCCCGAGGAATATACGCTCAACAAGGATAACAACTTCGCTTCGCAGGCGATTCCCGGCTTGAGCTCGCCGCTGCTGCAATTTGTGAACGGCAACCTGCGCACTCTTGAGATGGAGTTGTTCTTCGACACCTCGGAGCCGACGCCAAGCGATGTGCGCGGGGAGACGCAGAAGATCGTGAAGCTACTTGACATCGATTCCGAGCTGCACGCGCCGCCGGTGCTGCGCGTCTCCTGGGCGTCGCTCCAGTTTCGTTGCGTCCTGGCGCGGGCCTCGCAGAAGTTCATTCGCTTCGTCGATGACGGACGCCCGGTGCGCGCCCGGCTCACGGTTACCTTCAATGAATATGTCGATCCCGAAAGCGAATCGAAGGAAGTCAATCGCCAGACGGCGGACTTCAGCAAGCTGCATGTGGTGACGCTCGGTGAGACGCTGAGCGGCATTGCCGGAGATTTTTACGGCGACCCGCAAATCTGGAGGCCCATCGCCATCCTGAATGGTCTTGACGATCCGCGCGCCATTCAGACTGGGCAGGCGTTGCGCGTCCCGTCGCTGCCTTTCGTCGATCCCGAGAGCGGCGAGGTGGTGAGTTAGCTTATGGCACTCTATCCCCGATATGCGCCGGAGTTCAAGGTGCTCATCAACGGCGACCCCTTGCCGTCCGCGCTGAAAGCCTCGATTACCAGCATCAACTACCAGGATGGCATCGAGGGGGCTGACCGGGTGGAGGTGACTTTTGCAAATCCGGACCTTCGCTGGCTCGATCACCCGCTCCTGCAAGTGGATAACGGCTTTAAGCTCTCCATCGGATACGCTCCCGATCCGTTGGAGGAAGTCTTTGTCGGCGAAATAACCGGCGTCGAGCCTGCGTTTCCCGGCAACGGCATGCCGACGATCAAGGTGGTGGCGCAGGACTTTCTGCAGCGGCTGACACATGGCAAGGTAGACCGCGCTTTCTACGTGAGCATCCCTAAGACCGCCAACTTCCCGTTGCCGGATGTGGCCGTGGCCGCCATCGTAAGCGGCACAAATCTGCTGATTCCTTACCCTGATCCTGTTGGCGGCGCGCTCTCCATCCTGCTGACAGTTGGCACTTACATTGTCGCGCCGCAACTTGCACAAAAGAGCATCCGCCGGCAGGAATCCGAGAGTGATTTTGATTTCCTGGCGTCGATTGCCAAGCAGAATGGCTGGGAAATGTACATCGACCACACGCTCGAGCCGCGCGGCTACGTTCTGCGCTTTCAGTTCCTGGTACAGGACTATTCGCCCAGCCTCACGCTGAAGTGGGGCGAGTCGCTGACGGATTTTACGCCCCGGCTGACGACCGTGGGCGACGTGTTCGGCGTATCGGCGCGCATCTGGATCTCGGCCATCAAAATGGAGTTCGTCATCGTCGTGGGCTGGGACTTCGACCGTGCCACCATCAACCTGGCGGTTTACCCGGGCGTCGGCAGTCTCGATAAGCTGCTGGGGGAGAAGGCGGCAAAGACCGTCTCGATCAAGCCGAATGGGTTTCCCAATTCGCTGCAGGCCATTTTGAGCGAGCTTTTACCCCGTCTCAACAACCGGCTGACAGGGTCGGGCAGCACGATCGGTAATCCGCAAATCAAGGCCGCGCGCGTCATCAACCTGGAAGGGCTTGGAGACCAATTCGGCGGCTTATATCGCATCACGCAGGCCACGCACACGTTGGATAGCGGAGGCTACAAGACCAGCTTCCAGGCGCGCAAGGAAGTCTGGTTCGGCTCGATTCCTGTTCCCAAGAGTCCCTCCGGATTGCTTCGCCTTCAGGGGCAGCGGGTGGGATAAGGTTTTGCAAGCGCGCTGGCGATGAGCGCGCAAAACAGCCTCATGGTTGTTTCGACGCAGGAGAAGACAGTATGGCATCGGGTTTACTGGATTGGGCGCTCGGCATCGATACCCACAAGGCGGGAAACTATTCCATCGCTCCGGGCGTGGTGACAGACAACACAAACTTTCTGCTTGAGGCTCGGGTGCAAGTCCATATTCCCTCGCTTCCATCTTTCGATCCCTGGGCGCGCATGGTCTCGGTAGGAGGCGGTTCGGGCCGCGGATTCATGTGGCTTCCCCAGATTGATGATGAAGTGCTGGTGGCGTTCAACCAAAACGACGAACGCGACGCCTACATCCTGGGCGGGCTGTGGAACACCGTGGATCGTCCCCCCACCGAGATTCCAACCGATTTCATGACCAAGCGCATCATCCAGACTGGCCTCGAGCCGGGCGTGGGCCATACGGTGGAGTTTGACGATGCGTTGCAGTCGGTCAAGATTACGACGAGCACCAAGCAGCAGATCAGCATCGATCCAA
>CADDZJ010000110.1 GCA_902812415.1 Acidobacteriota bacterium | reverse complement strand
ATTCCTCCTTTCCAGGCGACGGAGGGGAAGCTGGAGATAATCTTTCTTCCGCACCCCGGACTCGGCCCATTCGATGGGGATGCCCTGGTTGCGGGCGAAAGCCTCAACCCACCACTGGTAATCGCTCGTACGGCGGGAGAGGATTTCCTTGGTGATCGTGGGCACCCCTACCACCTCGCGGAAGAAATAGACCACCTGCTCGGGGCGCGATCAACCAGAGAGGTAACCGTTGATCACCAGACGATCAAAACAGTGGTATACAAACAACAGCAGGCCTCCAAACAGGCTTGCGAAAAGCTCCATCGGTCGCCTCCTTTGTCTTGCCTTGATCAACAAGATCATCGGAGATTCGACCGATGGAGTCAAAATTTCAAATATCTTTGGCTAGATTTCCTCATTCTCATTTTAGTATCTATTCCCCTTATAGCGGCCAATTCTCCGCCGTGTGCGACCATGAATTCACAGGTTAGGGGCAATCTTCTTCACTACATCTCGTTACGGTTCAAAATACCAACCGGGGTATCTCTCAGGATAAAGGAATTTACTCCCAACTCTTCGTGCTGCCGTCAAGTGATTTTTTTCTCGAAGACAGTCACCTATCCATTCGACAAGTCAATGTATTTATCCCCGGATTTCCGCTTTCTTTCGTTGGCGCTATATGATACACAGACTAATCCAGTTGATGAGGAACGGGAAAAGCGCATGGACATCTGGAGGCAAATAACCAAGCGCGGTGCTCCTACTATGGGAGACGACAGCGCTCCGGTGGTAATTGTCATGTTCTCTGATTTCCAATGTCCGTATTGTCGATTGGCGAGCCACGTACTGGAAAGTGAAATCATGCCGAAGCATCGCAAAGAAGTCCGACTCGTCTTCCGTAATCTCCCCCTTGCAGTTCACGGGTGGTCGTTAGCAGCGGCCGAAGCAGCAACATGTGCGGCGCTGCAAAGCAATCAAGCGTTCTGGAAAATGTATGACTTCATCTTTGCATCGCAAGGCCAATTAACGCTTGGCGGTCTCCAAATGCAAGTTGTTAATTTTGCGCGTACACTCGCTAATTTCGATTTGGCTAGGTTTCAGCGATGTCTAAAGATGCACGAGGCAGATCATATCGTTTTGGAGGACGCAAATATGGCGCAGGCCAGCGGAGCGCAGGTCGCCCCCACATTTTTCATCAACGGGGATAAGCACAGTGGCATACGTAGCCCGGAGCAATTCGAGAGCCTGGTCCAGGAGTACACTGAGAGGGAACACGAAACGCGAACAATTTCGAGAGTCGATGCGGTAAAATAGAATCAGTATGAGTAGCGGGAATGAAGTTAGTGGGTACATGCCACCGCTCGCGGGTTTTGCACAGCGGCTTCTTGGGGTTTTGGAGGTTACTCTAGACGAACACGACAGGTGCTTTTCATTGCTCGTTGTAAAGCCAGAGAGTACGGCTCAAACCTACTCGATGTAAATCACCTGCTTATGGGGCTCATCTATGAAGATATAGGCGAGCTCCGCAGTGCTGACTCAGATGCTCGTGAGTGCCTAAGGCCTATAATTCGTAAATCGTTCTTCTCTCCTGAGATGGGTTCTGATCTCATCCACAAACTTGAAGAAACCCTTACGCATTCCAATCCCCTTCCTCCCTCCTCAACGATACCCATGAGCAAGGACGTAAAGCAGATTCTGGCATTTGCGTGTAACCTCGCGGATAGACTCAAACAAAAGCAAGTTCAACCATTACATCACTTGGTTGCAGCACTGACGCAGAACTCTTTCCAAGCATCCCATCTCTTGCAGCAGGCTGGGATTACCCAAGAGGGTGTGATTGCAGCAGTCAAAGCTGGAGAATAATTGATTCTTCTGCCGTCACGCCCTTACCATTGGCCGATACACAGGCAGTTCTCTGAAATGGTTCGGAAGAGCGCTTCAACCTGCGCGCCGCTGATGTATCTACAGGCTGTGCCCGTGTCGCTTTTCGCGGCGATGAGCGCTTTTACAGCAATATTTTCAGCCGCAGGGAAGGCATTCGGTGTAGGGAAGATCACGAAGTGCAAGGTTCGCAATCCCGATGCGGCTTTTCCAATGCATGCGATAAACGGTGGAGCTACAAAACAACTCCGCGTTACCTTTATGCTAGCGCTTCCGCCACCGCTTTTTGCAAGGTTTCCAGCCCCGCCTTCACATCAGTCCCTATATGAACTCGCAGCGCTCGTCGTTTCCGCTCGGCAAGCACTTGGAAATCTCCGCGAGCCTGAGCCGCTTTTACAACTCCAAATGTGAATTTGTGGCCGGGAACCGGTAAATCCGCAGCGTCATCGCAGGTGACTTGCAAAAATACTCCGGTATTCGGGCCGCCTTTGTAGGCCTGACCGGTGGAATGCAGAAAGCGCGGGCCGAACCCAAGACAGGTGGCGACGCGCTTTTTGTCGCGTACCGCATGGCGTATAGTCTGCAACAATGCTTCGTGGGGCTGATTCATTTCGATGTAGGCCAGCAAGGCGAAATAGTCGCCGGGTTGCAGTCGTCCGAAATGCGCGCGAAGGACTTCTGCAAGAGATTTCCTCTTGCCTCCCTGCCCATCCAAAGCCGCAGTATTGGCGGGATCTGCAAACAGCTTGATTCCCTGGTCTTCAAAGAATGGCTTCTCCGCAGGCAACGCCCCAGATTTCTCGTACTCGGCGGTCAGCTTGCGTGTGGCGATTTTGCTCGCTTCCACATCCGGTTGATTGAAGGGATTGATAGCGAGAATCGAGCCCGCAACGGCAGTGGCAATTTCCCAGCGGAAAAATTCTCGTCCCAGGTCGTACTTATCCTCCAAAGAGATTTTCACGACGGGTTGACCGGCTTTCTCCAGCCGGTCAATTGCCGCATCCTGTTCGGAATCGGGTTCAGGGGCGAGTCTCAAATACGCGAAGACGCGATCGTCGCCGTAAACTTCCGGGGGGCCCAACCGCTCGCGATCTACGGGGATCAAACCGCGTCCTTGCTTACCGGTGGATTCGGCCAGCAATTGTTCAAGCCATGCCCCAAAATCATAAATACCGGGCGAGGCGACAATAGTCACCTTGTCTCGTCCTTGCCGGGCCAGCGCGCCCAGCACATGCCCCAGCGTTACGCCCGGGTTCTTTTCCATGGGGACGCAGGAACTGCACGAAGTCGCCATCACTTCAGCGTTATCAAGCAGTCTGGGCACATCCACGCCCATAATGGAGGCGGGAACCATGCCGAAATCTGAGAGGGCCGAAAAGCGGCCGCCGATGCTCGGCACGCCCATGAAGATATGACGAAAGCCTTCACTTTCGGCTACCTGTTGGAGCTTTGAGCCGGGGTCGGTGATGGCGATGAAATGACTTCCCACTTTGTCAGTGCCTACTGTTTCGCGGGCGCGGGAGTAGAAATAATCCTTGAAAATATTGGGTTCGAGCGTACTTCCGGACTTGCTTGAAACAATGAACAGCGTGCGACCTAGATCGACCTTCTTTTCAATATTCCGAATTTGAGCCGGGTCGGTTGAATCCAGAACGTGAAGCTCCGGGTGGCCCGAAATCTTGCCAAACGTTAGCGCCATCACTTCGGGGCAAAGGCTCGACCCACCCATGCCCAATAGCAACGCGTGGGTGAAGCCCGCCTGCTGCGCGTCTGCTGCAACAGCTTCGAGGTGGTGTTTATGGGCGATTTGATCTTCGGTAATGCCAAGCCATCCCATCCAGTTGCTCTCGTCCGAACCTGTCCAGAGCGTGGCGTCGCGGGCCCACAGCCTGCGAACTTTGCCCTTAATATGCCAGTCATCTTGAGAGGCCTTCACCGCATCGGCAAGCGGCTGAGGAAGGGAATAAGTGAAGCGGTCGGGACGCCCCTTGGGGCTGATTTTGCACTGGCGATCCAGGGCATTAAGCAGTTTGTCAAACGCATCCGCAAACAGCCGCACCCCTTCATTGAGCAACTGGTCGGTGATCTCCTGCATGGAAATGCCCGCCCGCTCGAGAGCTTCCATCGTATCCTGCGCTTCTTCCAGATCCTCTTCCAGGCTTGGGCGCGCGCGACCGTGATCGCGGAATGCTTCAAGGGTCTGCAAGGGGATGGTATTCACCGTATCCGGCCCAATTAACTCCTCGACGTAGAGCACGTCTCGATATTTCGGGTTCTTGGTGCTGGTGCTGGCCCATAGCAGCCTTTGCGTTTGCGCGCCTTTCGCTTCCAACGCCTTCCAGCGGTCGCTGCGGAGAATCTCTTTGTATCTTTGATAGGCGAGTTTGGCGTTGGCGATAGCGACTTTGCCCAGGATGCTGTTCAACAACGCACGGTAGCTCGCATCTTTGGCGGTCTTCAACCGCGCAGCCACCTGATTATCCACGGCAGTGTCAATGCGGCTCACAAAAAAGCTGGCCACGCTGCCGAGCTTACTCAGGTCGCCGCCACGCGCGGCATAGGCTTCCAGTGCGGAAAGGAAGGCTTCGGAGACCTGTTCGTACCGGTCGACGGCAAAGAGGAGCGTGATATTAATATTGATCCCTTCGCTCAAAAGCTGCTGAATGGCCGGCAAGCCTTCCACGGTTCCCGGAACTTTAATCATCACGTTCTCGCGGTTGACCTCTTTCCAGAGCCTGCGGGCTTCCTCAATCGTTTTATCCGTTTCCTGAGCGAGGAAGGGGGAAACTTCAAGACTCACATATCCATCGTGCCTTTTAGTTTTCTCGTAAACCGGCCTGAGGACGTCCGCCGCTGCCTGAATATCCGGGATCGCGAGGCTTTCGTAAATCTTCATGGGGTCGTTTTCGCCCTGTTGATAGAGCCGGTCGAGGTCGGTGGCATAATCGGTGCTTCCCACAATGGACTTCTCGAAAATCGAGGGATTGGAAGTGATGCCGCTCAGGCCATCTTCTTCGATCAGACTTTTCAGTTCCCCGCTGGTAATCAGGCTGCGACGAATAAAATCCAGCCAGATGGCCTGACCGAGTTGTTCCAATGCTTTCAGATTATTCATGGCTCCTCCTTTCGCTTCGGGTCGAAGGGTTCCGCGCGCGGCTTCATTCTGATATTCAACCACTTCAAGCAGCCGTAAAGTCTACCGCCGGCTTCAACGCCATCCCGAGAATAGCTATACGCCGCGTCCATAACGTGACTCTATGGATTTGATCTTTTCCAGCCGCCGCAGGTGGCGTTCTTCCCCTGTGAATCGGGCCGCAAGAAAAGCGCGGACAAGCTCTCGCGCCAGTTCCTCTCCGATCACGCGCCCGCCCATCACCAGAATATTCATATTATCGTGTTCGACGCCCTGGTGCGCGGAATATGTGTCGTGGCACAGGCCAGCGCGGATGCCAGGAATCTTATTGGCCGCTACGGAAGCTCCCACCCCGCTGCCGCAGATGAGAATGCCCCGATCCGCGCGTCCTTCGATCACAGCCAGACTCACGGCTTCGGAGAAGTCCGGATAATCGACCGGATCCTTGCTGTAGGCGCCTACGTCAAGAATGTCGTGGCCCAGATCGCGCACAAAAAGGGCAAGGTCCTGCTTCAAATCAAATCCTGCGTGGTCGGAACCGAGAACAATCTTCATGAGGAGTTCCTGCGGGGGATTATTGGCCGTGCGGCGTCAGGTTGCCGCGCGCTGCGATTTCAGCATTCACGGCCGCTCCGATAATTCCTGTTTCGAGGTCGGTGGCGATCACCTCAAATTGGGAGCCCTGAAGCGCGCTCATTCTGACCATTTCGTGCAGGTAAATATCCAGGCGTCCTACCTCAACGAACCTTGCATTGGAGCCGGTGATGAAAAACTTTCCGGGCCCTTCCATCGCGATGCTCGTGGCGGTGGCTGCGGCTAAGGCGCGATGCCAGAGTTTTACGAACTCGGCGCAGCGCGGATCTCCCGCCCTGGCATTGGCGAAGATTTCCTCCGGCTCCATATCCAGAAATCGCAGGCGCATGGCGCGGCCTCCCACGATACCCTCCAGGTGACCGCGCCCGCCGCAGCCGCAGAACCGCTCTTTCGGATCGAGGCTGACCACCGTATGCCCGCCTTCCCAAACCCCGGCTGTCCAGGGGTAGCGTCCGTAACCCACGCCATGCCCCAGGTGCCAAGTGCGGACAAGCTTATCAAGCTGGTCGCGCGTCGCCGCAATCCCGGCGGCAATCACGTCTGCATCATTGAAGATGCGCAAAGGGGCGGTCAGGTTTCGATCCTTGAGGGCAACCGTGAGAGATTCTTCCAGCTTAAACCCTTTCGTTTGCGGCAGATTCGGAGATTCCTGGATGATTCCTCCGCGAATGATTCCGGGAATGCCCACGCCGATGGCATCAATGCTTTCTTTCTGAAGAAAAGGCTCAATTTGGTCAAAAATACACTGGCTGATGCTCTCGGCTGGCATTCCGTCCAGGAAATATGCAGAACTGCCGGATTCAGGATAAAGGCGAACCGAGCCGACAACCCGGCCATGTTCCACCAGCCCTGTTGCGATTTGATGCGCGGCCAGCACGCCAATCATTCGTCCCATGGTCTACCTCTGGGTTGCGGAAGTGTTTGCTTGATGCCGGTTCCTTCAAGCGGGTTTTCAGATACCCTTACAAACTTGCCAGCTTGTTGAGGCCGTTAAAAGCTGCGGCTTTGTAGCACTCCGCCAGCGTCGGGTAATTAAAGACCACATCCACGAAGTATTCGATCGTTCCATCCAGAACGAAGACCGCCTGCCCGATGTGAAGCAATTCAGCGGCGCCTTCCCCGATGATATGAATCCCCAGCAACTTTTTCGTCTCACGGTGGAAGATCAGCTTCAAACGGCCTGTCGTATCGCCGCGAATCTGGCCGCGGGCAATCTCACGATAATAAGCAATGCCCACTTCGTAGGGTGCGTCTTCGTTCGTCAGTTGCTCTTCGGTCTTGCCAAGAAACGAGATTTCGGGAATCGAATAAATTCCATAGGGATAATTTGCGGGATTAGAGTGCACCGGCAGGCCCAGAGCTTTCGCCGCCGCGATGCGGCCCTGCTCCATGGAAACAGATGCGAGGCTTGGAAAACCAATGACATCGCCCACCGCAAAAATATGAGGCTGGCACGTGCGATAGTCTGCATCCACAGGGATGCGGCCGCGAGAGTCGGAAGTGATTCCGGCGGCCGCCAGACTCAATTCATCGACGTTGCCCATCCTCCCCACGGCGTAAAGCAGGGCGTCGCCAAGCACTTTTTTATTGCTTTGCAGATTCGCAACCACTTTGCCGTCCGGGGTTTCTTCCACGCTCTGAACCTCTTCGTTAAGTCGCATGATGACGCGGCGATCCCGCAAGTGGTAGGAGAGCGCTTCGACGATTTCCGCGTCCGCGAATTCCAGCAGCCGGGGACGTTTCTCAACCAGAATTACGCGCACGCCCAGCACGGCGAACATGCAGGTGTATTCCACGCCGATCACGCCGCCACCCACGACGATGAGCGTTTTGGGCAGTTCAGGCATCTGGAGAATCTGGTCGCTGTTGATAATGTTGCGATTGTTGAGCGGAACCTTGGGAGAAACGGCGGGCTTCGTGCCTGTAGCGATGATAAAGACATCGGCCGTATACTCAGAAACCCCTTGCGTGCCGGTCACGCGAATCGTTTTCGGATCAGCGAAACTCGCGGCGCCGTGAACCAGCTCAATGCCGTTCCGGGTAAGCTGCGCCTCGGCCACGTCCACTTCAGTCTTGATCACATGCTGCACGCGGAACGCCAGGTCCGCCATCGTAATCTTGTCTTTAACCCGGTAATTGATTCCGTAGATGTTCTGGTAGTTGTAGCCGGAAAGGTGCAGCACGGCCTCCCGCATGGTTTTGCTGGGGATGGTTCCGCTGTTGACGCAGACGCCGCCAATTTCCTGCTGCTTCTCAATCAAGGCAACGCGCTTGCCGGATTTGGCGGCCTGGATGGCGGCCCGCTGGCCCGCCGGCCCCGAACCGATCACAATAACATCGTACTTTTGCATCCCGCGTCCTTATGCAAAACTCAGGGTTTTATCAAGTGACGGAAAAGGTCTCAGAGCTTGTTCTATCCTGAAAAGAAAGATTAGGATTTTTGGGGGCCTCGAGCCGTGTTGCGGTAAACGGCAACGCCCCCGAAGACTACCCGCTCTTGCCAGCGACATTGTCTGATACAGAGGACAGAAAATATCGCGCGCCCTTTGCGAGCGCCATCAGAAAGATTCCGGCGTTATTCGCTATCCAAAACCATTCGCGTCAGCGTTTGGAAGTGGTATCCCATGACGGCCAGCGTCATGGCGGTATCAAATGTTTTGCGGTAATGCAGAGCCGCTTTCATCACAAATTTCCAATAACTCGTGCGCGATTCGCCGAACACGCCCTGCTTGATGAAAGAGCGCGCCAGGGCGATGTAATCGGAGAATACTCGCGGACGGTGGTTGGGAGATTTGTAGCGTTCCAGGAAACGTAAAACGCGCTCGTAATAGGCATCAGGGGTGTAAATGCGGCGGAGAATATCCCGATATCCATCAATCAGCTTCTGCGCGTTCATTTTGGGAATAAAGTTCAGGCGCAGATCCATATTGTCGCCGTGACCTTCGTCCAGAATGCGCCCTTCCTTCATCAACCGCCGGAAGAGCTGAGTTCCGGGAAGAGCCAGCAAGATGCCGACCATGGCCAGCGGGATTGCGCTTTCCTGAATGAACTGCACCTGGCGGTCAAAGATATCTTCGGGATCGTTGTCAAAACCGACGATGAATCCGGCCATCACCTCCAGACCGTAGCTCTGGATGCGCCGCACGCTCTCAACCAGATTCTTGCGCGTATTCTGCATTTTGTGAGCTTCCTTGAGGCTCTCCTCAACCGGGGTTTCAATCCCCATGAAGACGCGCGTGAAATTCGCATCCTTCATCATTTCCAGAAGCTCCGCATCATCGGCGAGATTGACCGAAGCCTCTGTAAAAAAGCCGAAGGGCCTGCGATGGCGACGGTTCCAATCCGCCAGAACTGCGAGCAGTTCTTTGGCTTTTCTTTTGTTGCCAATGAAGTTGTCATCCACAATGAAAACTGATCCGCGCCATTTGAGGTCGTAGAGTTGATCCAGCTCGGCGATAACCTGACCGGGCGTCTTGGTGCGGGGCTTGCGCCCGTAAATCTCGATGATGTCGCAGAATTCGCAGTTGAACGGGCAGCCGCGCGAATATTGAATCGGCATGGCGCTGTAATATTTCGTATGGATCAGGCTCAGGTCGGGCAGCGGAGTCTTATCGAGGCCCGGCAGTTCGGCGGCCTTGTAGGATGGTTTCGGCTTTCCGTGCTCAAGGTTGTCAATCAACTCCGGCATCAGGTCTTCGGCCTCGCCGTAAACCACGGTGTCCGCATGCTGGGGAAGTTCTGACACGCTGTTGGTGACGGGCCCTCCAATCACTGTTTGCAGGCCGCGAGCGCGGCACCGGTCGAGGATATGAAGTAACTCCTGCTTATGCACGATCATGCCGCTGAGCATGGCGACGTCCGCCCATTTCAAATCGGCATCCGTGAGAGGGCGGATATTCGTATCCACCAGGCGCTTGTTCCAATGCGCAGGCATCATGGCCGCAATCGTGAGTAGCCCGAGAGGCGGGTAGGCCGATTTTTTCCCTTCAATGGGCAGGGCGTGCTTGAAGCTCCAGTAAGTGTCGGGAAATTCGGGGTAAACTAAAAGGACATTCATATTACACTCCATCCGTATTGATAGACCACCCGCCAGAATACACTTGCCGCTCTTGGAGTGACAATAAGAATTTCCTGAAGTTCGTTCAGGAATGATTCTCTGTTTGTCATGCCAGGCCCGACCAGTGGAGATAGGCAAAGATTAACCCCTGGCCTCCGAAGCAGGCATAGATTGCGGCGGCCCCCAGGAAGCTGCCGTAGGGCCATTGATAGTTGCGGAATCTCTTATGGGTCAGAGTTAGTGCAACAGCAAAAAGCGTTCCCGCAAGCGATCCCAAAAGAATAGTGACATAAGTGAGAGGGATGCCCAGGAATATGCCCACCAGCAGCATCAGCATTACATCCCCGAAGCCCAGATACTCTTTGTCAGGGTCGCTGAATCGCCTGAAGAGCCAGGCCACGCCGTAAAGCAAACCAGCGCCAAAGATTCCTCCTGTTACCGAGCCGACGAGAGAAGAAATCGGACCGGTGAGAGCAAGGCCAAATCGACGAAATATCCATTCAAAGAGCGAGTCATTGACCGGAATGAAAAGGCTCAGGATGATTCCCAGCACAGCCCCGGAGATGGTGACTGAATGAGGAATGATGCGCTCATTCAAGTCTGTAAAGATCACAACAATCATCGCCATTCCGAAAATGACCGCTTTCAGAAATAGTGCGGTGAGATCGAACTCAGCGAGGGCGATGATGAACAGAATGGCCGTCAGGAGCTCAACAAGGGGATAGATCGGCGAAATCGGATGGCGGCAGAACCGACATCGCGCTCGCAGGAACACGTAACTCAGTACGGGAATGTTATCGTACCAGCGAATGAGAGCCCCGCATTGAGGGCAGTGGGAGCGCGGCGCAACCACGGACTTGTGATGAGGAAGGCGGACAATGCAGACGTTCAGAAAGCTGCCGAATATCAGTCCAAAAAGCGCGGCAACCAAGTACGGAGCGTAACCCTGAACGGCCATAGTCGATTCGATTGTGGAACCTCGGCGCTCATGAATCATCATCCTAATGCCTGAATTTATCCGGCAGGCATGGAGCGTTCCATGAGGCGGCAATAAAGAGCCTCTATTTTATCTGTCATCATCTTAGTAGTAAACTGACGGGCTGTTTCACGCGCATGAAGTCCCACCCTTTGCAGACGGCCTTTGTCTGAGGCTATTGAGATGATCCTTTCCGCTAACAGGGCGGATGAGCCCTGTTCCACCAGCCAGCCTGTCTCTTGTTCCTTAACGATCTCGGGAAGGCCACCCGCGCAGCTCGCGATGACCGGCACTCCGTGCGCCATGGCGATTAAAGCAGACGATCCGAGACCCTCCGACAACGATGGCATAATGAAAAGATCAAGGCAGTTCATGAAGGCGGAGAGATCATCAAGGTATCCCACAAAACGAATCTTTCCCTGAGGTTCTGTAATCCAGTACTTTTGCCTGAGCGCTTCGAGCAGGGGGCCATCGCCTGCCAATAGCAGCCGCGCGTTGGGCAGAATCCGCTCCAGAAGTTGGAAGGCTTGGATGGCAACTTCCTGGCCTTTCTCGCTCGTGAACGCTCCGGCGTGACCGATGACAAAGTTATGATCGTCAAGCTGGAAGCTCTTCCGGATCGAAGACCTTTCCTCGGTTTCCGGAAGACTCTCGGGAAAATCGATGCCGTCGTAAATCACTTCAATTTTTGTCGCCGGGATTCCAGATTGAATCAGCAACTTCTGGATGAATTGCGAGACCGCGATCACGGCATGGCAAGTGTGGTGATATTTCAGACTGTGAGAAAGGCGATGCCTGGGAAGAAAAGTGACTCGGCGGCTGGCGACACGCAATGCGGGGAGACCTAACGAGGCGATCCAGGAAATCGTTTGGCCCCGCCCATCATGCGCATGAAGGATTTGAAAATGCTGTGCGCGCAGAAAGCGCCGCAGATGAAAAGCTGCTCGCGCAGTGTTATGAAGCGGCAGCGGCAGAACTGCAAGACCCGCGCGGCGAGCCGCTTCATCCAAGAGGCTGCCTTCCGGGCAGACAACAACCTGGTCGTGTCCTTTATCCTGCAAGCCCCGAGCAAGCAGCAAAAGCTGATACTGGCCGCCGCGCAAGTCTTTACCGGTATCCAGATGGACAATCCTTAGCATGACGGCGGCTCAGAGTCTTCGCGGCGGATCACATGCGATCTTTTGTTGAAGGCGCCGCGCTTTGCCAGAGTGAGCTTTGCCCACTTTGCGTACTTTCGAGATACGTATCGGCTGGCCATCCAGGCAATCCAGAAGCCGGGCACGCCGTCCAGAAACCCCAGCCGGAAGAAATAGGTTTGCGCAAAGGTCCAGGGCGGAGCAATTGCCCGCCGCAGCCAGCGCACGCGCTCTTCCCGGTCTGTCAGTTCGGCGGCGGCAAGGTCTGTATAAAATTCGATGCGCTGCCGATGTTCTTCCAATGAGTCGCAGGTGTAGTGCAGAATCTTCCCGGGAAGGGTTTCCACTCTCCCTTCCACTTTGACCGACTCGTGAATGTAGCTTCCCATCCATTGGCCATGCTTTCGATGATAGAGACGCAGCTTCCAGTCAGGATACCAACCTGCATGCCGAATCCATCTGCCCAGGTATCGCGCCTGCCGCGCGAACCGATAGCCCTCAGCCTGGGGTGTGGCGTTTTTCCATGACCGTACTGCGGCCTGCGCTTCCGCATCCAGTTCCTCGTCCGCGTCAAGGCTCAGAATCCAGTCGTGGCTCGCCTGCCGGGCGGCAAAGTTTTTCTGCGCTGCGAATCCTTCCCACGGATGAACGAGGACTTTGGCTCCCAAGCGAGCGGCAATTTCCCGCGTATCATCGGTTGAGCCTGCGTCGATCACCATGATTTCATCCGCGCATGAGAACGAACGGATCGCGCGGGCAATATGAGCAGCTTCATTCAGGGTGATGATCGTGGCGGAGAGGGGAGGCATGGAGAGAGCACCCGCATTGCTGAAACCTCGGGTGGCGCTTGAGAGCAACGGGCTGTCGGCGACATCGCCAGGACTTATTCGGATTTGATCCCGGCCAGGAACAACTCGCGGTATTTATCGGGCAACACCCGCGGGCGACCGTCTTTATCCGTGACCACGTGAATCGTCCCCCCCTCCGCCAGCAACTCGTCTTCCGGGAGGCGATAGACCTCATAACCGAACACCAGCACGCGCTTGCGCAACTCTTTCAGGCAGGTGCGCACCTGAATCTCGTCGTCATAGCGCGCCGGAGCCTTAAAGCGGCAACGGGCTTCGGCCACCATAATGTAAAGCCCGTCGCTTTCTTCCATCTCACGATAGACGAAGCCGTGCTGGCGGCAGAAATCGGTGCGGCCAATCTCAAACCAGATAAAGTAGTTAGAATGATACACCACTCCCATCTGGTCGGTCTCCGCATAGCGGACACGAAGGTTTGAAGAAGTCCAGACGATTGGAATATCGGATAGCATCGCTCACTGCCGGGCAAGGCATGTCGCGCCACTACAGCGCAGGGTTTCGCAGGGTCTTCAGAAATCTTATCGAGCCGCCGCGGAACTGAGAGGAGCGCAGAAACGGTCAAACGCCTGCGTTAAGTCAGCGGCAATCTCTTCCGGCATGCGCCCCTCGATTTGATGCCGCTCGATCATAAAGACGGTCTTTCCGTCGCGCAGCAAAGCGATGGAAGGAGAAGAGGGAGGATACTCCGCAAAGTAGCTTCGCGCCTGAGCCGTTGCTTCTGGATCCTGTCCCGCAAACACAGTGGTCAGCAGATCGGGGCGCACGGAATGTCGGAGGGCCAGAGCCACGGCAGGGCGCGCCTTTCCCGCCGCACACCCACAAATGGAATTGACAAAAACGAGTGTCGTGCCTTTGGCCTTGCCCAGGGTTTCGTTTACCTCCTGGGGTGTCTTCATTTCGCGGAAACCGATCTGGGTCAACTCTTCCCGCATTGGCCGGACCATTTCTTCCGGATACATACCCATAACTTCATCCTCCAGAATCCTTAGAGTATATCCTACACACGCCCGATGGCTCACGGTTTTTATTCTAACGGGTCTCACATCGTTGCTGAAGAACGTCTCGGGTCGCTTAAAACTGATTTTACACTGATTATGAACTGAATCCCACTCTATGGTGTGCGACAATTTGCTGCGGGCTAGCGTTGAAAGCTGATGGCTGGCAGCGTCTTTCGGGATACAATCAAAGCATGGTTCAAACCTTATTCGGCTCTGAGGAAAAACAGGAGAAGAAGTCCGGCCTTTTTAACCGGCTTAAGAATGCGGTTTCTTCCACCAAAGCCCAACTGGTCGAGCGGATCGAGGGCATTGTCGAGGGCAAGGAAAAGATTGATCCCGGCGTGTTGGATGAGCTTGAGGCCACGCTCATTGCCGCCGATCTTGGCGTGAAGACGACGCAGGATATTTTGGCTCACCTTCGCGAGCAGATAAGCCGCCGCCAGCTTGTGGAGGCTCGGCAATTGCGCGGGGCTGTGGAGCAGGAAATTCTCGCGGCTCTCGAAAATCCGAACGGAACCCGCCGCCCGCCGCCCAAGCAG
>CADDZJ010000109.1 GCA_902812415.1 Acidobacteriota bacterium | reverse complement strand
ACTAAATTATACGATGGCTAAATCCCAACATAAAATTGCGAGCCTGCCGCAACCTGCCCTTCCGGGCGCTGGCGAAGGATCTCGCTGGCAGTGATGAGTGACGAGTGAGGAGCACCAACAACCAGAACCTCGGATTGACTTTTTGCTCGTTGCTCGTCGCTCATCACTCGTCACCTTTTCGGTTCCCTGGAATGACCGGATGAATGGTTTCGCAACAACCGGTAAAAGAGCGCCGTGGCCGGCATCTGTTCGAGCGCGTCAACAAACCAGAAACTGGTGGTCGGAACAGCGCATGGAAATCTGCGCCAGCAATTGATCCAGCAACTCATAACCGGAGCGTCCGAGGAAGTAAACTCCTCCAACTTCCCGTTCCTGGAAATTTCCGGCTGGCAGAAGAAATCTCAGCAATTCCTGCTCGTGACGCCTGAGAATCTCGGAGCGTTCAAGGGCTGCGCGGCTGATCTTGCCACGTAAGCGCTCCAACTGATAAGTCATCTTTTCATGGGCGTTCCGAGCCGCATCGAGTAGAGTGGGATCAATCGATTCCAAATCCCGCTGCAATCCTCTGAGCATTTCCTGAAGGGCCCGCTCAGCCTGGTCAAGATGTTCGGCCCACCTTTCCTTTCCGTCTCTGCCATCTTCGCCCAAACCAGTGGAAGCGATTTTCCGCCTCAAGCGCTCTTCACCCTGCCAGACATCCTCCAACGTTAAATGGTACTTCTCAAGCAGTCGTTCCTGCCTGCGGTCCGCCAGAGTAAAACTGGCGCGGGGTACCACTACGGGGAGAGGTCGTCCAAACTCGGGATACAACGCCTGCGACTGAGCCAGATAGGCCAATTCCGCCGGACCCCCAATGTAGGCCACGGTCGGCAGAAGGGAATCCTGAACGATCGGGCGCAACAAGGCGCTCGGGGTAAAGTCCAGCGGTCGGTCAGCAATCCAAGCCTGAAGGCTTTCGAGTGCAACCGCTTCCCGGCCTTCCAGGTAAAAATCTTTTCCCCGCTGCAGGATCGGTTCACGATTACCCTGCCAGGCGGCAAAAAGAAAGGTCGAGTCTTCACCGACGTGAACCTGCGCGTGATACCCTGAGCTGATCAACCGCTTCGAGCGCTCTTCGAGTAGATGGCGCAAATGCGGCGCCTGATGGAGCACCTTCTGATAAATGCCCTGCGCCAGCCGATGAACCGGCTCATTCAGTGGATCGAGAAGAATCACTCCAAAGCGGCTGAAGATGCGCGCCATAAAGCGCGCAAAAGCCTCCCCCCAACCTGTTCCCGGCAAATAGCACTGGCGGAGGTCGTCAAGAAGCCTCTCGCGCGATGCGCCCTCCGGAAGAGCTTGCCCCAGGCGATCCAGCATCGCCTCAACTTGAGCCGAAAGCTTGACGTAACCCACCGAGCAGCGCGGCGCTGGTCGGTTTCCCGAGACTTCCAAGGGGATTAGTTCGCCAGCCTCGTCAAGAAACGTGGTTTTCCCCACTTCCTCCAAATCGTGATCCTCGGTCGCAAGCCAGAAGACCGGAACGCACTCAAGCCCTTGCTCGGTCAAGGATTGAGCCAGCTTCATGGCTGTAAGGGCTTTATAAAGCGTAAAAGCCGGACCAGAGAACAACCCCACCTGCTGGCCGGTGACAACGGCAAAAGTGCGCGGGTCACGCAGCCGCTGGATATTGGCGAAGGTCTCCTCGCCGCAACCGAAACTTTGATTCTGACGGAGCAGGATTTCAACAAGCTCCTGACGATGCGGGTAAAGGTTTGAAATTTCGCGGGCTACGGTTTGGTAGCTTGTGGTTTCGGAAGGAGAGTCGGTGTAAAAGTCCCTGACACGATCGAAATGATAGAGATAATCGAGAAAGAGCGCTGTAGCTTTGGGCGCATGAGCATACGAAATACACGATGGATTCATACTCAATCCATGGTACACTGCCCCGTCGATTGCGACAATGGAGGAAAGCCTTGCGCCTTGAATCCCGTCCTATCTTTCAGCCCCAGCTAGTCGTATGTCACACAAATACCTGAACTGAATTCATGGGCGGAACGCCCGTGCCACGGTTGTGGCATGGCCATCCTGGCCATGACCACCCATTGTCCAGAACCGTTAGTGACACATGACTAGCGTAGGGCGTATGGCCTGCACCCCAGGGCGAACGCCCTTTCTGTCATCCTGAGAAGCCTAAGACACCGAGGAATCCTGTATTTCTTTAAAATCGGGGTGACAGGCCATCAACTTGGTCAATCTATTGCATCACGCCAAGCTACTTATTCAAGTTCATCAGCAGGTGAACCAGCGTGCGCACGCCGTGTCCGGAGGGGCCTTTCGCCAGATAGGGCTTATCTTCATAATTCCAGCGCGTTCCGGCAATATCCAGATGCACCCAGGGCGTATCTCCGGCAAACTCGCCCACAAACATCGCTCCGGTAATCGCGCCGCCGTAACGCCCGCCCGTATTCGCAATATCGGCGATGGAGCTTTTGTATAGCTCGCGGTAATCATCATCCACCGGCAGCTCCCACATGCGCTCGCCGACAGCGGCTGCGCTCGCAAGCACGCGATTCACCCACTCCTTGTTATAACCAAAGACGCCAGTGGTGATATTGCCCAGGGCAATGGTCACGGCGCCCGTGAGCGTCGCGGCATCGATGAGCGCCGTAGCGCCTTGCAGTTTGGCATAGTGCAACGCGTCAGCCAGCACCAGGCGGCCTTCGGCATCGGTATTCAGAATCTCAACCGTTTTGCCGGACATGGAGGTGATCACGTCGCCAGGTTTGTAGGCCTGCCCGCCGGGCATGTTCTCTGTAGCCGGAACTACGGCGATGACGCGCACCCTGGGCTTCAGTTGAGCGATGGCTCGCATCACGCCCAGCATGGTGGCGCCGCCCGCCATATCTGTCTTCATCTCTTCCATATTCTGGCTCGGCTTGATAGAAATGCCGCCCGTATCAAAAGTAATCCCCTTCCCAATCAGGCCCACAACGGGCGCGGCCGGAGCCTCTCGTGGCATATAACGCACCACAATCAGGCGCGGAGGCTCATGGCTGCCTTGCGCTACCGCCCAGAAGGTGTTCATCTTCAGCGACCGAATCTCTTCCGGACCAAGCACCGTGGATTCCAGCCCAAACTGTTTGGCCATCGCCACTGCGTGATCGGCCAGAATGGTCGGGGTCATCAGGTTGGAAGGTTCGTTCACCAGATCGCGGGTGAAGTTAGCGGCTTCAGCAATGATGCGGCCTCGCTCGACCGCCGCTTTCTCGGCCTCGGTGAATGGCGTCTCACCCGCAAGCAGAGCCAAGCTGTCCACTCGCCGGGCGGCGTTCTTTTCCGTGCGGTATTTGTCCGCGTCGTAGTCCGCCATGATCGCGCCTTCAACCGCTTGCTGCACGGTTTCAGGAGTGCGAAGGCGGGCGTGAGTCAGCCACGAAACCTCGTGAATTCCCCTGCTCCGCGCCTGACGCACCGCCGTGCCGGGAAGCCGGGCAAGATGCGGCAACTGAAACTTCTCCCGTTTCCCCGCGCCAATCACCAGTAGACGGCTGGCAGCGAGCCCTGGCGGATGATGAATCAGAGTGCACTCCAGCGCTTTTCCAGTCAGCTCGCCGCTGGTCTGCAACTCCTCCAGCATTTTGCGCGTGCCGGCGGGTAGTTGCTCCACCGTGCCGCTTGACGCCGGATTCCCTTCAAAACTCACCACTGCCAGAAGAGGCGTTTCGATGCGCTCTACCGGCCCTTCACGAAATTCAATTTTCAATGGGATATCTCTCCTTTAGCTTGTAGGGGCGGACGGCATCCTCCCTACAGAGCAGAGCGGTGCCTGCTAGGGCGCCCGAACCCATAGGCACGTGCCGCGCCCCTACGATGAATGCCTTCGCCGATGCTCCCGGACTTCCTGGGCCGCCTCTCGATCAATCGCGCGGCGGCGCAGAGTCTCGCGCCGGTCGAAAACCGTCTTGCCTTTTGCCAAAGCGATTTCGCACTTGATGAGATTGTTCCGGGTGTAGAAACGCAAAGGAATCAGGGTGAGGCCCTTTTCCTGCGTTCGGCCCATAAGCTTGTTAATCTCCTGCCGATGCAGCAGCAGGCGCCGGTCGCGTAGCGAGTCCTTGTTCATGTAGCTCCCCGCCGCGTAGGCCCCAATGTGGCAATCCACCAGCCAGATTTCTCCCTTCCGCACCACGGCGTAGCCATCCTTGAGGCTGGCCTTGCCTTCGCGGATGGACTTCACTTCAGGTCCAGTCAGTTCGATGCCGGTCTCGTATTTCTCGAGAAAATGGTAGAAATGCGAAGCCTGCCGGTTCACCGCCAGATTCTTCTGCGCCGATTCTTTGGTTCGCGCTGCCATCACAATTGCAATTTCTTACCGATACGGCTGTAGGGGGGCGGCGTCTGCGACAAAGCGGGGCGCGCGCCTCTGGGATTAGCCATCCGTTGCCATCAGGACGTGCCGTGATCCACGCATTGGAAAAAATACATTGTAGCAAATTGCAGATTTCGGCAGGCAGCGTCACTTGAGATTCCAGCTTGCGCAGGAATGATTGGTCCTCCCTCGGCTGGATCTCGCAGGGACCTGCCATTCTGAGCAATTGCAAAGAATCCCTGCATTTCAGCTCAGGGCGACAGGCTATCTCCTTTTGTCGGCCTGCTTTCGCTACGTCACTTTTGCTATCCCATTTTGGTGTTCTCCATATAAAATCAACCCCTACACTTGCCAAGGAGGATTGCATGGAACGTGTCTGCTTTTTGCTGAAAGTGAGACCGGAACGGCTGGAAGAGTACAAAGAAAGGCACAAAACTGTCTGGCCGGAAATGTTACAAGCGCTGCGCGAGACTGGATGGCGCAATTACTCGTTATTTCTTCGTCCGGATGGCCTGCTGGTGGGCTACTTTGAAACCCCCAGCCTGAAGGATGCATTGGCTGGCATGGCTCAGCGCGACGTCAATGCGCGCTGGCAGCGCGATATGGCTCCATTCTTTGAGAACCTCGGGGGACGTCGGCCCGATGAGGGATTTGAGCGCCTGGAAGAAGTCTTTCACCTGGCTTAGCAGATTGCCGGAGAACTTATCCACACTGTCATTCTGAGGAGCCAAAAGCGACGAAGCATCCCCGCATTTGCTGGGTCTTACCAATGCCGGAGTTCTCTCGCTTCGCGGAATTTACCCTGACCGAAGCCGAAGGGTTCCGCGTCAGAATGACAGGGAAAAGCCCGTGTCCGGGGGTTGTTCTAGGCGGGAACCCCCTTCTCACTGAGCGGTGTAGCCGCCGTCAATCATCAAAGACGTTCCGGTAATGTAGGAGGCTTCCTCTGACGCCAGAAAAAGAATCGGATAGGCGACTTCCCGCGGCTGGCCCACTCGCTTCAGGAAAGTTTTGGCGCCTTCTTCATCATTGAATTGCTCGAACGTCATTCCCACGCTCTCCATGTGGCGGCGGGAAGCGGCAGTCAAAATGGTTCCCGGGCAGACGCAATTCACCCGGATGTTGAAAGGAGCAAGATCCATGGCCATGTTGCGGGTGAGTTGCAGAATCGCCGCCTTGGTGGCGCTGTAGGCGAAGAAATTCGGCTGCGCCACAAAGCTCGAAATCGAGGCGAGGTTGACGATGGCTCCGCCACCCGACTTCTTCATATGCTCCACGGCATACTTGGTGACCATCGAGGTGCCAATCACATTGACGCCGAGCGAGCGTTGCCAATCTTCAACCGTCGCATCAAAGCCCTTCAGAACAAAAACAGCCGCGTTGTTCACCAGAATGTGAACGCCTCCAAAAGCTTCGGCGGCGGTGTCCGCAATCCTGCGGGCTTCGTCCTCTTTGGAAATGTCGGCTTGCAAAAAACGCGCTGTGCCGCCCTTGTTTTGGATCTTGCGAGCGGTTTCTTCAGCCGTTTTGCCATCGACATCCGCCACCAGGACTTTGGCGCCTTCTTCTCCAAAAACCTCAGCCGTCGCCTGGCCAATTCCCGCGCCGGCGCCGGTCACAATCGCGACTTTATTCTGCAATCTCATGCTCACCTCAGCGTGTTCCGAAAGTCGTCTCGCTCACTCAATACGTCGCGCGGCCGCCCGAAATGTCATAGCATTGGCCGGTGGTAAAGGAAGCTTCGCGCGAAACCAGATAATGAACCAGAGCCGCCACTTCCTCAATCGTTCCGGTGCGTCCCATCGGAATGCGGCTCACCATATATTGGACGGTCTCTTTCGCCAGCCCGTCCAGAATCTTCGTGCGGATCACGGCTGGGGCGATGCTGTTCACCGTGATATCGCCCTTTCCCGCCACTTCCTTGGCCAGCGACTTCGTGAAGGCGATCACCGCCGCTTTGCTTGCGGAGTAAGGCCCCAAAGTTGGATTGCCCTCTTTGCCGGCGATCGAGGCCACGTTCAGAATGCGCCCGTAGCGCCGGTCAAGCATCTCCTGAATCACAGCTTTGCACATCAGAAAGACGCCGCGCACATTCACGGCATAAACGGCGTCAAGATCGTTTTCGTTCAGTTCCCAGAGCGGCAAAGTCCTGCCTGCAATGCCGGCATTATTCACCACAATATCGATGGGTCCCAGCTTATTCCGTACTTCCTGAACTGCCTTCTGAACCGAAGCGGAAGAAGAGACATCGCATTGCACGCCAAGGCCACCCATCGAAGCCGCAACCGATTTCGCCAATTCTTCCTTCAAGTCAAAAACTGCCACGCGCGCCCCGGCTGCATGGAGCCGCTGCACAATACCCTCGCCAATTCCTTGCCCTCCACCAGTGACGATAGCGACTTGCCCTTCCAGGCTGAAAAATTTCTGTTCGTCCACTGCCTCTTCTGCCTCGCTCATGAAATGGAAAAATTCTCCGCTTCAGATAATGTAGAGGCGATTTTACATCGCCATCAGCTCAGTGCCCTCAAGGCGGCCATGGCGGCATAAAGCGGCCACGACAACGCTTACTCCATAACCTCGAACTTCTTCAGCGCCTGCTCATCAATGGTCAACCCTAATCCGGGGGCGTTCTCATCCAGCTCAATGTAACCGTTCTTCGCCAGAGGCTCGCCCTTGAAAATGTACCAGAAAAGCTCGTTTCCCACTTCAACGTCAACCGGCGGGAAATATTCGGCCATGGGTGAATTCAGGCTGGACATCACCACATGGAAGTTGTGCATCTGCCCGGCATGCGGGATGACGGGAATCTCATAGGCTTCGGCGAGCGCCTGAACTTTGCGCGCCTGGGTGATTCCCCCCACCCGGTTCGTATCAAACTGGATTACATCCACAGCTTTGGCGTCGATCAATTCACGAAAACCATAGAGCGTGAATTCATGTTCGCCTCCGGAGATGGGAACGATGTTTAAGGCTCGCAGCGCCGCATAGCCGCCAATATCATCCGGCAGCACGGGCTCCTCAACCCAACGCAGATGATAATCGGCAAGGAGGGGAATCATTCGGCGGGCGTATTCAAAGGTCCAGCCCATGTAGGCATCAGCCATCAGGTCAATTTCGTCGCCAATAGTTTCACGGGCTGTGCGCACCAACTCGAGATTGCGTTGCATGCCTTGGGCGCCATCCAGCGGCCCCCAGCCAAACCGCACCTTCATGGCACGAAAGCCTTCCGACTTGTAAAGCGCAGCCTCCTTGCGAAGCTCGTCTAACGGCTGGCTATAAAGCCGACTGGCATAAACCGGAATTTTGGCCTTGGTTTTGCCACCGAGAAGCCTGAAGACCGGCTGCTTGAGAATCTTCCCCATCAGGTCCCAAAGGGCAATATCCACGGCGCTGATGGCCACCATTCCGATGCCTTTTCGGCCAAAAGCGATGGTGCGGCGGTACATATGCTGCCAGAGGTATTCGTAGTCGAAAGGATTCTGGCCTATCAAGATGGGTTTCAGGTACAGGTCCACCACCTGCTTGGTGACGCGCGGAGAAAGCGCCGCGTTCCCAATGCCGACTTCTCCCGAATCGGAGGCAACCTCCACAATGAGCCAACTATGGAAGCGAAATGTGCTCATGGTGTCGGTCGGCAGGTCGAGCAAATCCACAGGATTTGTGCAAAAGTGCGGTTGCGGCGGCACTGTCTTCTGCTTCCATTCCACCACCCGCGCTCGAACTTCAGTAATCTTCACGTTTACCCTCTCGGTAATGGCGTCTCTCAGTTTGACTTAACAAGTTATTTAAAATCTCCAGTGGAGTGTAATTCGCCATCATATACATTCAAGGGGCAGGCTGCAAGTCAGACAGCCGGCATATCATCCTGGCCGGGAAACTTTCATGAAAAATAGGTGACCTGAGGGCGCACCAGGCAGAACAAAAGAAGACTCGCCACAGAGAGCACAGAAAAAAGACTGAAAAGCCGCTAATATCCGTGCCGTCCCAGCCGAACTTTGCCGTGAAATTTGCGGTGAATATAGGTGCTGTAAGCAATCACGCCGACCATGCCGATGGCATTGGCAATGAAGGCTGCGCGAAGGGCGTGCGGAGAAGACGCCGCGTTGTAGACGCTCAGGCTGTAGGCGGGATTGAGCGTTGAGGTAAGCAGATCAGGAAAAATACTCGCTGCGGCTGAACCCATCAGGCCGATGATGACCAGCGTGGAGGAGCGAAACGCGCCGCGATCGTTCGCGTGACGGCAGAAGAATCCGCCCACGAGCCCCGCCAGAGTAATGGCTGGGAAAACGAGGGCTAAAGGATGGGAGATAAACTTTTGAGCCGCATCCGGCCTCACAAAATAGGTTGCAACGGTTGTCAGCCCGGTCAGAATAACCACCGTCACCCACAGCCTTGCTGACGCGTGAATGGCCCTTTCGAGCAGAGCGTCCTCGGTCTTAAGCCTCAGATAATTCGCTCCGTGCCATACCAGAACAAGGACACTCAGGATTCCAACTAATAGCGAATAGCGGTTCAAGAGCAAGGCAAAACTGCCCTGGAAATATCCATCAGCGCCCACTGGCAGGCCTCGCACCACGTTTCCAAGCGCAACCCCCAACAGGAGCGCCAGCAGCCAACTGCCCAGCCAGAACGAGACATCCCACAGAGCCTTCCAAAGCGGGTTGTCAATCTGGCTTCGGAATTCGATGGAAATCCCTCGCAAAACCAGCAGCCACAGCGCCACAATCAGAGCCAGATAAAAGCCGCTGAATCCCGACGCGTACACTTTGGGAAACGAGACCACCAGCATCCCTCCGCTCGCAATGAGCCATACTTCATTGCCATTCCAGAGCGGGCCAATGGCGTTCAGCGCAATGCGCCGCTCCGTATCGCCATGGGCAATCCAAAGATGCAGGGAGCCTACGCCCAGATCGTATCCGTCCAGCGCCGCATAAGCGGTCAGCATGGCGGCAAGCGCCCAGAACCAGACAACGTTCAACGTTTACCTCCCGGGGTCAACAGCAGAAAGGTTCTCAACCTCCGGCCCCTGATGAATGACCCGTCCGACCAGAAACAGGAAGAGTATCGCCAACATGGCATAGATGCCGGCAAAACCCAGGGTCGTAAACACGGTTTCTCCTGCGGCGACGTTGGTGGAGGTTCCATTCGCCGTTTTCAGCAACCCATAAACCAGCCACGGTTGCCGGCCCACTTCCGCCACGACCCAGCCGGCTTCATTGGCAATATAGGGGAAAGGGAGGGCGAGCATCAAAATCCACAGATACCAGTGATTTTCAAAAAGCTGCCTCCTCCATAAAAGAAAAACGCCAGCCAGCATGATGGCGATAAAGATTGTCCCAAGACCCACCATGATGTGATACGCATAATAAGTCAGCTCGACGGGCGGCCAAAGCTCTCGCGGGTAGATGCTCAATCCCTCCACGGTGGCGCTGAAATGGCCGTAGGCCAGAAAGCTGAGAAAACGGGGAACGTAGATGGGATCGATGAGCCGCTCGTTTTCGGTATCTGGCATCCCGATAATGGCCAAAGGCGCCCCTTTTTCGGTACGGAAGAGGCCCTCCATCGTGGCCAGCTTCGTGGGTTGATAGCGAACGACGTTGCGACTGTTCAGGTCGCCGGTGGGGAACGCCTGAGTCAGAGAAAGGATCAAGCCCGCGATGACCGCCATTTTCAGGGAAAGCTCCGCAAAGTCCCGATGACGATGAGAAAGCGCGTAGAAAGCCCCAACGCCGCCGATCACAAAGGCGCCCGCGAGCAGCGCGCCGTTGATGGTATGGGCGTACTGCCACCCGGCATAAGGGTTCAGAAGCACTGCCCAGAATGACTTCAAATGCACGTCGCCGCCCGGATCAAGCTCGTAGCCGACGGGGTGCTGCATCCAGGCGTCCACCGCGACAATAAAGTAACCCGAAAGCAGCGACCCCGCCGCCACGCCCACGCTTGAAAGCCAGTGAACCACGCGCGGGACGCGCTCCTCGCCAAAGATGAACAATCCCAGAAATCCGGACTCCAGGAAGAAAGCATAGACGCCTTCCATGGGCAAGGTTTGTCCGAAGACGCCGCCTCCGAAGCTCGAAAAGCGGCTCCAGTTGGTGCCAAACTCGAACTCCAACGGGATCCCTGTGACAACGCCAATGGCAAAATTGATGGCGAAAATCTTGGCCCAAAATCTCGCGGCGGCGAGGTAGCGCTTGTCGCCGGTCACAAAATGGACTGTGGAAAGCAGGGCGATGAAGAAAGACAATCCCATGGTGAGGATCGGAAAGAGATAGTGAAACATCACGGTGAACGCAAACTGAACCCGATGCGCAAAGACCGCTTCACTCATGGAATTTCCTAAGAGCTCTCAACCGATTATTGTATCAGCCTTGGCAACCGGCACGACTCCATCCACTTCTTTCACCTTCGCTACATCCGCATTAACACCCTCAGCGACTCCGGGATCACAAAAGTAAGCTAGAATTAAAAATGACGATGGCTTTATTTTCGGCCTCAGGCTTTTCCGCGCGCTCCGCGAGGCGATTTCTTTAAAAATCCACATGGATGGATTATGAAAAAAGCTTACACCGATGAGCAAGCTCAGGCAGGCATCGACGCCCCTCTTCCGGAAATTGAAACCTGGCCCAACCAGTTTCCCGGCTATGAGATCGAAATCCAGATTCCGGAATTCACTTCGGTTTGCCCCAAAACCGGACTTCCGGACTTTGGGAAATTGACTCTCATTTACACGCCCAATCAGAAATGCCTTGAACTGAAGTCGCTCAAAATGTACGTCCAGGCGTATCGCAACCTCGGGATTTTTTATGAAAATGTGGTGAACCGATTTTTGCGTGACGTAGTGGCTGCCGCCGACCCGGTCTGTGCCAGGATCATCGGGGAGTTCACTCCGCGAGGGGGCTTGCAATCCAAAGTGACGGCAAGCTGGAGCAAGGAGCACGGGTTTGGGAATCGCCGTTAGCACAATGGAATGACGTGAGATATCAAGGCTTTGATGTCATGCTGAGCGTCAGAATGACAGGCAAGGATTCACCATGGAGGACACAGAGGACGCGGAGAAAGCACCTCCGTGCTCTCCGTGTCCTCTGTGGTGAAATGCAAGCGAATATCTATCATAGAAAGCGCGCGGACTCTTTCCATGACTTCCAAACCGCCAGCCGTTGTTCTCTTCAGCGGCGGGCTTGATTCAACAACCCTGCTGGCCATCGCTCTTCACGAAGGGTTCGAAGTCCACGCCTTGTCCTTTCGTTACGGACAGCGTCACGGCTGGGAACTGAAGGCTGCGGAACAGCTTGCTCGCGAGATGAAAGTCGCGGAGCATCGAATCATTGAAATTGACCTTCGGGCCTTCGGCGGTTCAGCGCTGACCAGTGAAATTCCCGTGCCGAAGGGACGCGAGATCTCTGAGATTTCCCGGAACATTCCGGTCACTTACGTGCCGGCGCGGAATACCATTTTCCTATCTTTTGCGCTGGCGTGGGCTGAAGCGCTGGGCGCGAATGACATCTTCATCGGCGTGAATGCCCTGGATTACAGCGGCTATCCGGATTGCCGGCCCGAGTATATCGAAGCCTTTCAGCGCCTGGCCGATCTTGCAACAAAGGCCGGAGTTGAAGGCCGTCAGAAGCTGGTGATCCATACGCCTCTTATTCAGCTTCAGAAGGCGGAAATCATTCAGAAGGGTCTTGAATTGGGCGTGGATTACTCGAAAACGAGCAGTTGTTATGACCCCTCGCCGGAGGGCCTCGCCTGCGGAGAATGCGACGCGTGCATCTTGAGGAAAAAAGGGTTCGCGGAGGCCGGCGTCCCCGACTCCACCCTCTATCGCGTCAGGCAACAAGCCGCTTTATGAGCTATAAAGTAAAAGAGATTTTCTATACGCTCCAGGGCGAGGGCGCCCAAAGCGGGCGCGCGGCTGTCTTTTGCCGCTTTGCGGGATGCAATCTGTGGTCGGGACGCGAAGAAAATCGCCAGGATGCCGTCTGTCAGTTTTGCGATACGGATTTTGTGGGAACTGACGGGGTGGGCGGCGGCGCTTTCGCATCTGCAGAGGACCTGGCAGGCGCAATCCAAAATACCTGGCGCGGCTCGGGAGCGCGACCCTTTGTCGTGTGCACCGGCGGTGAGCCGCTCCTTCAACTGGATCAGGACCTGGTGGATGCCTTACATCGCCACTCGGTCGAAATAGCCATCGAGACGAATGGAACCCAACTTCCTCCGAAAGACATCGATTGGATCTGCGTAAGCCCCAAGGCGGGAGCGCCGCTGGTTTTAGACGCTGGCGACGAGCTCAAGCTGGTTTATCCGCAGGAGGGCGCCGAGCCTGAGCGGTTCGAGCGCCTGAATTTCCGCCACTTCTTTCTGCAACCCATGGATGGCCCCGACCGTGAGGCCAATACGAGGCGCGCCATCCAATACTGCATGGAACATCCGCAATGGCGGCTGAGCCTGCAAATCCATAAGGTTGTTGGAATCCCATAAAACAAAAGGGGCGCTATCTAGCGCCCCTTTTGTTTTATTTCAGTTTCCAGCCGAAGCGTTTTTTCGTGACGTTTCGGTGTGTGTCTCAATACCCTGCTCGAAACGACAATTACATTTCCTGCGAACGCAACCGGCGAAGCATCAGCGGCCCCAGCAGAAGCGCGCTGCCGAACAGCCAGAACGTGGCCGGCTCGGGAACCGAACTGCTGTTCAGCGTTAACGATTCCACCAGAACGTCATCGTTGCCGGCTTTGACGCCCAAATACTTGTAGTTTGCAAAAGAGGCGGGAAGCATGAATTGCACGCTGTTGTAAGCCGAGCCGCCAGAGGCCAACATGGTTCCAATATCGCCTAGCGTGTTCGATCCAAAAATCTCAAAGGTCTCACCGGACTGAACGCTCCCCATCACAATGCTTCCGGAAGTGAGATTTGCCACATCCGAAATATCAAACTGAATAAACTCACTTCCCGCAATTTCGTGATCGTCTTCTGCGGCAATACCCAAACCGTTCTCATCTCCGCCTTCCGTCTTGCCAAAAAGCGCTGTTTCGTTGCTGACACCAGCGGCTGAGAAACCCGTGGCCGTCACGCTAACCCCGCCGACCGTGTAAGTGTGCGAATTACCCAGGTTTCCGGCTGGTGAATCGAAGTTCCACGTCAGAGTTGTTCCCCACGCCGGGCTCGTCATCAGCAAAATGAGTCCAGTCAATATCGCTGCCAATTTCGAATTCATCAATTTCCTCCGTAACAGGTTGAATATGAGCGTCACAAGCGCTTCGCAAATGGAATGGCAATCACACTTCCCCTCTTGCATCCATGAGTTATTTAGCAATTTATGGCCCAAAATCCGAAAGCAGTAGTTAGCTTATTTTCAACAACTTATAGCCATCGCTTTTTCACCGTTCGGATGAATGTATAAAAATTTAACTAGAAATGGAAAATGATTGCACGCGCATATATACAAAGTAGTTAACCATATAATAAATAGATCGCGTGGTCGCTGTGCACAAGAGCCAAGCGCAAGCTCAACCCCTTCCCTGTCGTTCTGACGCCGAGCGCAGCGAGGCGGAAGAATCCCTGTTTTACTTTAGCTTTCAGTAGATAGCCATCAGCATAAAGGCTCCGGGGCGAAAAGCTGAATGCTGACTACCCATTGCTCGCTCGGGATGCCTCCTTCGTTTCACTCAGACCTTGCCCTGAACGGAGCAATGGGACTGAGGCGTGAGAATATCGAATCTGTCGTGCTGAACGCAGTGAAGCATCCCGATAGTTGACGGAAAACAAAATGCCGAGATCCTTCGCTGTCGCTCAGGATGACAGTCACCCCTAATTTATT
>CADDZJ010000108.1 GCA_902812415.1 Acidobacteriota bacterium | reverse complement strand
GCTGGCCGACGGCATCAAGCAAATTCTCGCGGGGAGCAGGTTCGGCCCGCAGCCAGAACCGCCTCCAAAGTTACAACTTGAACTGCTGCTTGGCTGGGAGTCCTAGAAAAAATGAGGAAAGTCCTGAGTTTCTGACGTGTTGACGATTGAGCCTGTGGCGCAAAAGTGGAGCGCGTTTGGATGGCACACCCAAGCCATCGATGGAAATTCAATGGAAGCCCTGGTGGACGCCTTGGACAAAGCGCGCGAAGTGAGCGGGCAGCCGAAAGCGATTGTTTGCTATACCCTGATGGGGAAAGGCGCGCCGCTCATCGAGCAACGGCCCAAGGCGCACTTTGTGAGGGTTGAGCCTCATGAATGGGAGATAGCGATCCGTCAACTGGAGGAAGGCGTTCTATGAATCCAAGTGAAGTGAGGCCCGGTTTTACAGCCGCTATCAGCGTTTCCGAGACGCACCACGAGGATGCTCGCGTCGTTGAAAAGCCGTTCGGACGCGCGCTGGTCGAAGCAGGTCGGAAGAATTCAAAAGTCGTCGGGCTTACGGCAGATCTTGGCAAATACACGGATATTGATCTTTTTGGCCAGGAGTTTCCGGAGCGTTATTTCCAGATCGGGATGGCCGAACAGAATCTGATCGGTGTTGCGTCTGGGCTCTCGCGCGTCGGCTATATTCCTTTTGCCACCACGTATTGCGTCTTTGCTTCCCGGCGCGCTTATGATTTCATAGCTATCGATGTGGCGCTTGGGCGAGCCAATGTAAAGATAATTGCCGGGTTGCCCGGCCTCACAACAGGTTACGGCGCAACCCACCAGGGGATTGACGATCTCGCTTTGATGCGGGCCATACCGAATATGGCGGTGATCGATCCTTGCGACGCAACTGAAATTGAGCAGGTTGTGCATGCCATTGCCGGATACGCGGGGCCGGTTTACATGCGGCTGTTGCGCGGAAAAGTTAAAGCGGTGCTGAATCCGAAATCTTATCGGTTTGAATTGGGAAAGGCAGCAACGTTGCGAGAGGGACGGGATATTGCCCTGATCAGCACGGGAATCATGACGGAGCGCGCGCTAGAGGTTGCTGAAGAACTCTCAAAAAGCGGGATCGAAGCGTGCGTTCTGCACGTCCCGACGCTCAAGCCCATGGATCAGGACGCGATCCTTCAAACGGCCGCAGAAGTCGGAGTCATCCTTACCCTGGAAAATCACTCTACAATCGGAGGGCTAGGATCTGCAACAGCCGAGGCTATTGCGTTGGCTGGCATCAAGGTGAAAATGGCTAAAGTCGGTATTCAGGATCGCTTCATCGAATGCGGCTCGGTGGGCTATCTCACGGATAAATATGGATTGTCAACTCCGCGGATCGTCACGGCGGCTCAGGATTTGCTGGCGAATGGCCGTCGTGGCGAGGCTCTTTGAACGCTGAAGGGTTCGGGTAATCATAGGTAGTGTGATAGCCTTGCCTGGAACTTCCGGCTTTCGTATTTTGGCAGCGATTTCCGCTCGTATCGAGGCAGGCTCCGATCGCCTCTACAGCTCTCTAAAGATAATCGCGTTCGATCTATTGAATTCTCGTGCCTTGGGTTCACTTTTGGCCAGGATAGAAGCAGAGCGACGCCCAACGCGTTGCTACGGACCTGTTGCGGGTTGAGAAAGTTGCCGCCTTTGTGTGAGGGATGATGAACGCTTGCTCTGAGGATTTGAGAAAAGAGATCATCGTCGCCTGTCTGCGCCTCGAAGAAATGGGCTATGTGATCGGTACTTATGGAAATGTGAGCGCAAGGGTAAAAGAGGGTTTGATAATCACTCCCAGCCGCATCGATGACCAATCGCTTGTTGCTGAGGACCTTGTCGTCGTGTCCCTGGAAGGCAAAGTTCTTGAAGGCAGACGGTTGCCCTCTTCTGAACTTGAAGTCCACCGGCAGATTTACGTCAGCCGTCCCGATGTGGGAGCCATCGCCCACACCCACTCACTCTTTGCAACGGCGCTTTCCTGCCTGCAGGAGACCATCCCCGTGATTGTCGAAGAACAATCGCAAGTGGTGGGCGGAGAAATCCGCTGCACGCGCTACGTGCCGGCAGGCCAGCATCGGAATTTAGGCGAGGAAGTGGCTCGCGCCCTGGGTCAAAGCAACGGCGCGCTGATTGCAAACCACGGCACGGTAAGCTGCGGGCGCACGCTGGAAGAAGCGATCTTTACCTGCCGCATCGTGGAACGGGTCGCGCAGATGCGAGTGCTGGCGGGGGCCTGCGGCAAACTCACGCTGATCCCCCAGGAGCACGTCACGAGCGAGCGCGAGCGTTGGCTTCACAAATATGGCAGCGCCGCCGACCGCGCCGTCGAAACATCCTAGCAAGATGCGGAGATTCACAGGAGCCTGGCGAAACCAATCCATCGCCAGCTCTTGGCGGAGGACTCTGGATGGCTTTCTTGGTCAGCCTGGGCGAGGCGATGCTGCGTTATTCGCCGCCCAGAAACCAGCGGCTGCGCGCCGCGACATCCCTCAGTATTCATCTGTGCGGCGCTCAATTTAACGTGGCGGCCAATCTGGCGTTTCTGGGGAAATTGACCGTCTTTCTTTCCAGGCTGCCGGATAACGAATTGGGCCAGCTTGCTCGAAGCGCTGGCATGAATTGCGGCATCGATATGTCGTATGTCCGGATGACGCCTGATTCGCGGATCGGAACCGTTTATGTTGAGTTTGGCGCGGAGCCGCGCGCCAACATTCACCTTTACGACCGAAAGGATAGCGCGGCGAGCGAGATTTCGGCGGGGGATTTTCCCTGGAAGGAGATTTTGAAAGATTCCCAACTGGCTTATACCGACGGCATTTTCCCCGGCCTCAGCCGGAATTGCCGCGAGGCTACTTTGGAATTCATCTGCGTCGCGCGCGAAGTGGGCTCTGCCGTCTGTTTTGACATGAATTATCGCGCGACCATCTGGACCCCCGACGAAGCCAGCAACGCTTATCGGCAGATTCTCCCTTCCGTCGATATTCTGGTCACCAATCACGCGGTTTCTCAAATGGTGCTCGGATTTCACGGCAGCGATGAAGAAGTGGCCCAAAGATATCGCGGCGATTTCGGGTGTTCGACCGTCTGCATCACTTCGCGGGAAATGATGGGAAACCGTCGCGGCAAGTGGAAGAGCCTGGCGCTCGACAAGGAGGAAATCGTTTACGGACGCCCCTTTGAGTTTGAGGTGGTGGACCGCTTCGGGACAGGGGATGCGTTCTTTTCAGGGTTCCTGTACGGATACTCCGAGCGCAACGCCCAGTTTGCGCTTGATTTCGGCAACGCCTTGTGCGCTCTGGCCCATACGGTGGAGGGAGACGTCATCCCCGTTTCCGTTCATGAGGTGATGGCCCTTCTCGACGGCCCCGCCAACGCAAACATCCGGAGGTAAGCGATCAGAGATGGCTGAGCGAAGCGCGCGCGAAGCGGTAATGGAGCAAACCAGGCACACGGGAATTCTCCCAGCCATCAAGCTGAAACAGCGCGAGGATATCCTGCCCTACGCCCATGCGCTTTATGAGGGCGGAGCCCGGGTGATTGAGATTACGATGACCACGCCCGGAGTTCTGGAAGCGATTCAGGCTATTGTCGCGGAGTTCGGCTCCGCGCTTCGAGTGGGCGCCGGCACGGTTCTGGATGCTGCAACCGCGCGCGCCGCTATTCTGGCGGGCGCAAGCCTGATTGTGAACCCCGCGCTCATCGCGGAAGTGATTGCTACCGCGCATCGCTACGGGGCAGCTTGTTACTCCGGCGCTTTCACGGCCACGGAATGCTTGCAGGCCATGGAGGCCGGCGCGGACATGATCAAGATTTTTCCTGCCGCGCTCGGAGGGCCGAGATATATGACGAACCTCCGCATGGTTTATCCGGAAGCGAACCTGATACCTTCCGGCGGCGTCAGCCTGGAGAACGCCGCTGACTTTATCCAATGCGGAGCCTGCGCCATTTCCGGTTCCAGAAATTTCGTGAATCGTGAGATGATTCAGCAGTGCGGTCTGAGTTGGGTTACGGAACAAACAGCGAAGTACCTTAAAATCGTCACGGAAGCCAGGGCGCAGGCCAAGCCCTTGCCTTAACTTAAAGGTGGCTGCAAAACTCTTGAAACTTGTCATTCTGATCGAAGCGCAGCGAAACGAAGAATCCCCGTATTTCAAAACTTTGCGAAGCGTTTCGGTATTTGTAGAACAAACAAATGCAGGGATTCTTCGCCGCGCTCAGGATGACTGGGGAAAAGGCTGCGCTCAAAATGATAATGAAGAGCTGCAGCTCAGGCTGACAGGCAAAAGGGCTTGGAATCAACATGACCGAAACCGTGTGGCTGGCCATTTTTCTGGTGCTGATCGGGGGCGCGATGGAAGGCAGTTTTGCCCTTCCCATGCAGCGCACCAAACGCTGGGCCTGGGAAAACGTCTGGCTGATTTATAGCGTCGTCGGCCTGATCATTATTCCCTGGATTGCGGCCTGGATGACTATCCCCCATCTGTCTCTGGTCTATCATCAGGTCGCTGGGCAAACGCTGTTCATCGCGGCGTTGTTCGGATTTGGCTGGGGAATCGCGAACGTCCTGTTCGGACTCGCCCTTCCCCTTGTGGGCATGGCGATCACCTTTGCCGTGATCGTGGGCATGAGCGCGGCGCTCGGGTCATTCATCCCGCTCCTTCTTTCTCACCGTAACAGGCTGTTTCAACCTTCCGGCCTGCTCATTATGGCCGGCGTGGCGCTGGCCCTGGTGGGAGTTGTCCTGCTGGGAGCGGCCGGCAAGGCTCGCGAGCGGCAGAAGTCGGACAAATCCGCTGCCTCAACAGATTCCTCGTCCGCCCGGGCAACCTTGGGCCTCATCCTCTGCGTCATCGCTGGTTTTCTCGCGCCGATGCTCAATTTTTCTTTTGCCTTCGGGTCCGCCATCAGCTCTCGGGCGCTTCAACAAGGCGCAGCGCCTTCGCAGGCTGCCAATGCCATCTGGGCGATCAGCCTGGCCGGAGGGTTTGTGAGCAACGGAGGCTACAGCATCGTTCGCCTCTTCAAGGATCACACCTGGGCCAGGATGACCGCAGCGGGAACGCTTTCGCACTACGCCCTTTCCAGCCTGATGGGAGTGCTCTGGACCGTTGGTCTCCTGCTCTACGGATGGGGCGCCAGCAGTCTTGGGAGCCTGGGCGCATCGGTCGGCTGGCCTGTGTTCCAGGCGACCATCGTTCTTGTTTCCTCAGCCCTGGGTATTGCCGCAGGCGAATGGCTCCACGTTGAAAAGCGCACGTTCCGTTTGAATATTGCCGGGTTGGCGCTTCTGATCTTTTCGATTGTGGTCCTGAGCTTCGGGAGCAGCATGTAGGCATTCTACTCCTTGCGCCTGCCTTCGCTTTCATCTCCAATAACCTGCCCGCCCCAAGAGTTAAAAACCTCAGAAGTTGTAGCCAATCCCTGTCGTGAATGCCAGATTGTTCTTCTTGTTGCCCGGGGTCGGATTGCTCAGAAACAGATCAACCACGCCGGTATTCAGGGATAGAGGGTTGCTCAGCCTGATGGCCAGCGTTGAAGCGGTGTCGAAACGATATTGCCCGGTGTTCGTCAGGTTGGGATAGAAATTAAGATAGTGGTCGAGCCGCATCCATTTCGTCAGTTGGATGCCAAGCTTTTCGCCCACTAACGCCTCAGCGCTCTGGTCGCTCAGCCCATTGTAGAATTTTTCATGAACGTAGGTGAGACCGCCCACCAGGCTGAAGATGGTCCTGGAATTGTGAATCAGGTCGTGGCCGAAGCCGCCGCCAACGGTCTGCCGCAAATAGAGGCCTTGAGCCTGAACGTGATCGAGCTGCCCGAGGGCGAACACGAAGTCTCTTGGAGACAATAAGTAATCTTCCCGCAGGTTGGTGCTGATTGTGTTGGATTGGACCAGCGCGCCGTTCTGCTGCGCTTTTGCAAAGAGCATGGTCAGCCCGTAGTTCGTGCGGAAGTGGCGGATGAAGATGGGCGCTTCCGGCCGTTCCCGCACTGCGGCCACGGCGCTGCTGATGGTGCTGGTCTGCTGATCGCCGCGCTGGATGCTATAGCCCAGACTTGCGTTTCCCTTCCAGTCTTGCCAGGGCTTCGCCTTGTGCTCGACCAGGCCGTTATACGCCTGCTCGGGTATGATCGTCTCAACGTCGGATGCAGCGACGGTTTGGGATTTTCCATTTTTGGTCACCTGCCAATTGCCCGAGGGCTCCAACTCAAGCTGCCCTTCGACGGCGGGTTTGCCCTTAACAACGACGGCCACCGGTTTCTCGATGGAAAGCGACTGAATCTTCTCGAGTGGAATCGTGATGCTGCCTGCAGCGTCTGACTTGAATTCCAGGTTGCCGCCGGAAATATTCACAAAAGTGCCCGTCAACCGATCCCCATTTTTAAGAACCACCACATCCGCTCTTCCTGCGACTGCTGAGAATACGACAACCAGAAAGACGCCGACGATTCGTTTCATCTTCTGCCTCCGTTGCGCGAAATTGATCTCGATGTGTTTCTGATTGGAACTATGCTCTGTTGGGGCGACCGCGGCGAATGAGTTGCGCATCGGCAAGCTCACCACCCGTGCTTTCCCCCTCGCGGTCGCGGAGTGCAGCTTGGCGGGCGACTGAGGATTTCGCCTCATGGCAAGCTCGCTATACCGTCTGAATTTTTTGATTCCTGGACGCCGTTCGCCGATTCCAGAATCTGGCGCCCTCGAGTTGCGAATCGTCCTCCTTTCTTGTCTTCGCTGCCATTCCTGCGAAAGCAGAAATGCCCCTCAAGTTTCCACATTGAGTTCCAAAAGGGGTGGGTTCTGTCATTCTGAGCGACCAGAGCGAAGAATCCCGGTATTCGCTCAAGGCAAACTCCGCTCAAAATCAAACCTTGATTCCCTGACCTTCCACAATAGTGAAGTAGCGATCCACGGGCACTTCGGTGAAGCGTTCGACTCTTCCGCTGGGCGCAGGCCAGTGGATTTCGAGCCAGTCCAGTTTCCTGGCCGTTCCCAGACCCAGAACAATGCGGGGATCATGGGATGAAAGATAGCTTCCGCCGTTGTTCTTGAGCATCTTCATCACGTGGCCATCCACGCTCCACGCCAGCCGCGCGCCAATCGCATCCCGATTGCAATGAGCGCCTGTCAGCTTCATGCCCACCCAGTGGTTTCCCTGGCCATCATTATTGCGCAGCAGCAGCGGAGCTTCTCCATTATTGCCAATGAGTACGTCGATGCGGCCATCGTTGTTATAGTCGCCAATCGCCAGCCCGCGCGCCGGGAAATCCTTTCTGAAGATGGGGCCTGCCTGGTCGCTGATGTCGTGCAGCAGTCCGTCAGGTCCCTGGCGGAAGAGCAGCAACGGCTCACGGTAGTGAACGGTGGGGAAAGTCTGGTTGATCATATCGTCGGGATGGCCGTCGGCGAGAAACAAGTCCAGCCGTCCATCGTTATCGAAATCAAAGAACTTCAGGCCCCAGCCGCTGAGCAGGCGAGTGGCCTGGGCGATGCCATTCTCGTGCGCGGTGTCCGTGAAGGTTTCGTCGTGGTTATTTCTGTAGAGCGAGAACATTTCGTGGTCCACATTAGCCACGAACAAGTCTTCCCACCCGTTGCAGTGAAGGTCCACGGCGTCCACGCCCATGCCGGAGCGGGGGACGCCGTTGTCACTGTAGCCGACGCCCGCTGCCAGCGCGATTTCGTCCCACTGGTCATTGCCGCGATTGACGTAGAGGAAATTCTGCACCGTGTCGTTGGCGACGAAGAGGTCCATCCGGCCATCGTTATTGATGTCCGTGGCCACCACGCCCAGCCCCTTGCCAAGAGACTGCTCGATGGCGGTGCCGTGAGTGACGTCGGTAAATGTGCCGTCGCCGTTGTTGTGATAGAGAAAGCTGTGGGTGGGCTTGAAAAGGCGAGGAACGCAGTAGAAGTGAAGGCCCAGTTTGTTATCGCCGCAGTCGAAATGGTGCTGGGCGCCGTAATCCACAAAGCTGCATATGAAAAGGTCAAGCCGGCCATCATTATCGTAATCAAACCAGACGGCGCTGGTCGTCCAGCCCGGAGTTGCAAGACCCGCATGCTCCGTCACATCGGTGAACGTGCCGTTGCCGTTGTTGTGATAAAGAATGCAGCGACCATACGCGGTGATGAAGAGGTCAGGAAAACCGTCGTTATCGTAGTCGCCGACGGCCACGCCCATGCCAAACGTGCCGCCTTCAACCCCGGCCTTTGCCGTCACGTCGGTGAACGTGCCGTCGCGGTTGTTGCGATAAAGGGCGTTGGGCGTCGGTTTGGCGGGACGATAGAAGTCGCACGGCCCGGTGTTAACCAGATAGATGTCCATCCAGCCGTCGTTGTCATAATCCAGGAACGCCACGCCCGGCGGAAGCGCCTCCGGCAAATAGCGCTCCGGAGACCGGGCGTTGGTATGCACCCAGATGATGTGGCTGGCGGAGGGAGGCACGTCCTCAAACAGAGGCGGGGAAAGAGGAGAGGCTGCCAGGCGTCTTACGCTTCGTCCGTACGGAAAGGCAGCCATCAGGCCAGCAGCGGCATTCAGAAATTGGCGGCGGGATAGTTTGTTCATGCGTCCATGCTACTGAACCTGAGGCACCGTTTGCGTGGGGCCGCGATAAGCCTCGCCTGCCGCAGCTTTCACGGCCGGCTGCTGCGCCTGGACGGCGGCGTTCAACTTCCGGACGATGGCGCGCTCGCGGTCTCCGTCGGCCTTGTCTTTCAGCCTGTAGTAAACCATGGCGAGCGAGACGTGCGCCTCAACAAAATTCGGGGCGGCGCGCGTGATGCCCTCCAGCTCCGCGCGCGCCTCAGCCAGCTTGCCGGTAGCCAGATAAACGGTTCCCAACTGATACTGGGCGGCAAGGTTGTTGGGCTGTATCTCCAGAGCGCGTTTCAGATAACGCAGCGACTCATCGTAATTCTGGTCATCCTTCAGAAGCGCGCCGAGGTAGAGATTGGATTCAAAGTCGTTGGGATTCTGCGCGATCTCGTCGCGGAACTCCTGAATCGCCTTGTCGTGATAGCCCATCTGCATGTAGGTGAGACCCAGGAACGAGTGCGCGGAGGGAAGATGCGGATCGAGCCTGATCGCGGCCTGGAAATCCTTCATGGCATCGTCGTATTTGAGGTCTTCAAAAGCTGCCGCCCCCAGAAGCAGGCGCGCCTGCGGAGAGTCGCCCTGGCTCAGGATATGGTTGATGTACACTTCCCCTTCCTTAACCCGATGGCTTCTTAACAGAGACATTCCGAGGAGGTAGTCCAAAGCGCCGTTCTCGGCATTGGCCGCGGCAAAAGGCGAAAGCAGGTTGATAACCTTCTGATATTCACTCATTCGCAGGTGGCAGTCCGCCAGCAGCAGAGCCAGCCGCAGGTTTTGGGGCTGGGCAGCCCGAAGCCTGGCGAGCTCGCTCACCGCCTGCGGGAACTGGCCGGATTGATAGTAGGCGACGGCTAAATTAAAGCGGATTTCCTGAACCATGGCGGGGTTCAGCCCAGACAAATTCTCCGCCAGCGCCCGCTGGTATTGCTCAATCGCCTCGCCGTAGCGCCCCAGGTGCGCCAGCGCCACGGCCAGATTCGATCGCACCGCCACCGAGTCCGGAACCTGAGCCAGAATCGCCTTGTATTCCCGTACCGCGCCTTCCAGGTCGCCTGCGTTGTAAAGAGCGACGGCCCTCGCAAAGATGCGGTTCAGGTCCTGACCAGATGGGGCTGCACCCGCGCTTGATGGACTAGGCGAACGCCGGTCGGAATCGGCGGGGTGAGACTGCGGATGAGCTAAACCAGGCCTAACTTGCGGAGTCAGCGCTAAAGCCAGCAGCAGAAAAACCAGGATATTCTTTAACACCATCCCGAAGCATGAGTGTAAGCCAAAAAGAGGCGGCTCACAAGCCAATCAGCAAAGTTTACCTGTTTCATAAATCATCCTTTCCATATCGCCCCAATTTGGCGCAATTAAGCGTTGTCAAATGACGAACAATTTCCCCATTTTTCAGTTAAGTCGTTTCTTTTCTAAGTGATTGTACGCAACGAGCAAATTAAATACATAAGTCATTTGGTTTCTTTTAGATACAAGGAAATTTGAAAATTGTTCGTAAAGGCTGATCGAACAAGAAGCCAATAACATCCCTGCCTTCAAGGCGATAGATTTTTTTCGCGCTCTTCAAACCTAAACATTCTTTTTCCTGCCGAGAATGTCCTCCCTGCCACTTCGGGGTCTTCCCTCCCTGCGGGGAAAGAGGCGGGGCTGCGCAACTTGCTGTATGTCCTTTCGCTTCCGGTTCCATGCTGGTCTCTCGCCGCCCTCCTTCCCAGACGACCGCCGATGGGGCGTTGGGGAAAGGAGGAGGGAACGCCTTTGTTTATTAGGCTATATAAGTAGCCTAACGCAGATCGAGCCTTACTGCAAGAGGTTGGCCGATTGTCTGATGGGAAAAAGAACGGCCTCTCGCCAGGGCGACCCGAAAATTCACGATCTTTGGCAGGTTGCCGAAACTTTGTGACGCGGCGCAATCCGCATAAAGCGGGTAGCGCGAACCTCTGTCTTTGAGGTTCGCGGTTTGTTGTGCGGGTTCGAATCAAAAACCGCAGACCACCAGCACGGTGGTCTGCGCTACTTTGGACTGCCAGTTCTCCCCCGATCAGAACATGAACTTCACCGCAAGCTGGATGATTCGATGTCCCTGCTTGAAGGTTGTCGTCCCGAAGACCGGGTTATTCACCTTCCCTGTCGTCGGATCGAAGCTGAGCCCGAGGTTTCCTCCGTTAAAGGACCAGAGCGGATGGTTCAGGAAGTTGTAGCCATCCACGCGGAACTGCAACTTCTTCGATTCCGTGATGTTGAAATTCTTGAACAATCCCAGGTCCATGTCGAAGAACCCCGGCCCGTAAATCGGCGGGAGGATCGTCGGACCGTTCTGCCCGATCGTGGTGGGCATAGCAAAGCAACTTGCGTTGATGTACTGGTGAGGACCGAGGTTCGCCCGCGGGTTGCACGTGAGGATGGGATTAAGCTGGATATCCGGCGTGCCCAGGAGTGACACGTTGCTGATGTCGTAGGTGGTGCCCGGAATCGTTGCGCTGTTCAGGTTCATGCCGAAGTTCTGATTCTGGTAGCCCGTGAGGTTGGGGCCGCTCTGGATCATCGTGATGCCTGAAACCTGCCACCCGTTCACGGCTCCGCCGGCGAACCTGTTGCCGTGCACGAAGTTGGGAAGCTGAACCGAGTAGGCAGCGTTGAAGATGTGGGTGCGGTTAGTCGGCAGGACGCCGTAGTTATCGGCCAGATTGAATTGATTGAAGAGGCCGCCCCCACCAACACCTAAAATCCCCAAGGCCTTGCCGTAAGTGTAATTCAGGTTAATGGTGTAGCGGCCCTTCGTGCGCAGCCACGATACCTGCAAAGAGTTGTAGTTGGCATAGGCGTTGCTTGTTGCCAAATAGAGGTCGGAGTAGCCGAGCAGAGGCCGGAACTGGTCTGCCACCAGCTTGTTCGGGTCCACGCCTCCGTTGTTCGACGACAACATGGCTCCAATCGGCACCCGGTTGATATTCAGGGTGTTGAAGCCTGCGGTGCCGCCATTGCCGGTGGTGGGGATATCCCGCGTGCGGTTGCCAATGTAGGCCACCTGAAGCAGGCTCGACCAGGGCAACTGGCGCGAGATCGTGAAATTGTACTGGTCTGTGTAAGGCTGCTTGTCGTCTGTCGAATCCACCGCTGCGGGACTCGAGGCCACGGCCGTGAAGTTTACGGCATTGAGCCCTGCAGCCCCCGGGAACACCGGTGATGGGTCAACCAGCGTGGGCTGCGTGGCTCCGCCAGGCAGCGGAATCTGCGAGCCGAGATTCACGGACTCGACTCCTGCGGAAGCATCCAGGCCATTGGTGAACTGGCCGGCGTGAAAGTAATATCGCCCCCAGCCGCCGCGGAGCACTGTCTTACCGTTGCCTCCCAGGTCGTAGGCGAATCCCACACGCGGCTGGTAGAAGAGAGCTCGCGTGGGGAAGCCGCCCACCGGGACGCTCGAATCTCTCTTGTGCCACTCGAACCCGCAGAAGGTTGGAGCGGCAGTGCATGCCTGGCCCTTGTATTCCGAAGGAATGAAGATCGCGAAGCCATCTCCCAGTCGATCCCCCCACGGCTGGAAGTGGCTGAAGCGCAGACCAAAGTCCAGCGTCAACCGCTTGGTGACTTTCCAATCATCCTGCGCGAAGCCTTCGTAGGTGTTATAGGCAATGTCGTTCACGCGGTTGAACGAAGTCTCGTTATAGAAGCTGAGGATGCCCAGGACTTCGTCGGCGTATGAGTCGCCCATCGTGTAAGGATTGCCCGAAGAGACAAACTGCAACTCGCCGTTGGTATTGTTATTGGCTGGCTGGGCATTCCGAATCCATTCCCAGTAGAAGCCGCCCTTGATGGTGTGCTTGCCAATCACCTTGGCCACCGTATCGCTGACGCTGGGCATCCATTTATTGGCATACAAACCGGCGGAGGGACCGCCCACCTCAAAGCCGCCCGGATTGAAAACCAGCGCCGTTTCACCGCCAAAACTGCCAAACGACGGAATCTGGGCCACGCCGTTCTTGAAGAGTCCCTGGATGTTATAACCGACTTTTGAACGATCCACTTTGGAAGGATCCTGAAAGACGTTGGGAAAACCGATAAACGTGTAACCAAAGACGAATTCATTGGTGAGCGTGGGGCTGAAGACGTGCGTCAGTGAGGCCGACACGGAGTCTGACCGGTTTTTGCCCAGCACCGGCGTCGGATAGGGAACCTGCGAGCCGTTGCGCCACCACAGCCCCACTGGGAATTGCTGCGTCTCGCGTTGCAGGTTATAACGGACAAAGAGCTTGGTGCTGTCGCTGATGCTGTAGTCCACCCGCGAATCCCACTGCATATTGTTCTGATTGAAGATCTCCGATTGCACGAAGTTGTATCCGCCGGTCGAGTTGGGGTCGGCGTTGGGGGCCGGATACAACTTCATGAGCGCAAGCATGTTGGGGTCGAGGTCGGCGGTGGGGATGACGCCGCCCGGAAACTTCTGGAGCCCCGCCGCGTTCAGGCAGGGCACGTACGGAACTCCGGTGTTCCCTCCTGTCCCCGTGCAAGCCGTGCCGACCGGCTGGCCGGAGGCGGTGATATAGCCCAGATTGGCGTCGCCGATCTTTTCGAGCGATGCGGTCGAAAAATCGCCGTTCAGCATGTCCGTCGTCGGAACCGTGGCGCGGAGCAGGCCGGTATCGAGAACCTGGTAAAAGTATTCGTAACCGGTGAAGAAAAACAGCTTGTTGCGGCTCTTGTTGAAGTCTGTGCCCGGAATCAGAACGGGTCCGCCGATCGTGAAGCCGGGATAGTAGTATTTATTCTGCGGCTTGGGCGCGCCTTCTGCATTGTTGAGCGCATCATTGGCGTTCAGCGCGTAGTTGCGCGCGTAGAAGAACCCTGAGCCGTGGAACTGGCTGGTCCCGGCCTTCGTGACGGTGGTGACGACGATGGGGCCTTTCTGCGTTTCGGCGCTGAAGTTCGAGGTATCCACCTTCATCTCGGAGATCATGTCTGAATTGGGGTTCACGGGCGTGTCGCAGTCGCAACCCGGGTCTGAGACATGCGCCCCGTCCGCCATGATGTCGAGCGAATTGCTGGGCAGCCCGTTATACGAAAAGGCGTGGTTCAGCGGACTCTGGCTGCCGGCGTCGCCGTTGGCGTTGATGCCGATTACTTCGCCGTCGTAACTCTGCTTGTTCGATGTGCCGTTCTGAATCGCAAAGCCCGGCATCACTTTGAGATACTCGGCTGCGTTGCTGCCGACCTGGATGAAGTTTTGCAGTTCCTGGGAAGTCAGCGTTTCCGATATTTCTCCCGAGTCTACCGGCACCACGGATGTCGCGACGCCGGTAACCTGGACAGTCTGCTTGGTATTGCCCAAGGCGAGGGTGACGTTGACGTTCCGCTTTTGGCCGCCCAGCAGGGTCAATCCCGTCGCCACATAAGCCTTAAACCCGGGTCTTTCAACGGTCAGCTTGTAGGTAAAGTTGCCGACCGTCACGGCGGCAAAGGTGTAATAACCCGCCGCATCGGTCATTGTGACACGCGTCGAGCCGGATTGTTCGTTAATCAGTTTGACCGTCGCGCTCGGCACTGCGGCGCCCGAAGGGTCGCTGACCACGCCCGTTAGCGTGGCAAAAAGCGACTGCGCCGACAGCCGGCTGACTGGCATCGCCAGGATTGCAATTCCAATAAGCAACTTCATCCACTTCATGGTGTTTCTCCCTTC
>CADDZJ010000107.1 GCA_902812415.1 Acidobacteriota bacterium | reverse complement strand
CCTTGAATTCCTTGAACCGCGTCTCGATTTCCTCGGGCTGAACCCGCAACAGGCGCGAGAGACCGAATTCTTCCACTGCAAAACTTGCCATGACCGAGCCGTAAACCAAAGCGCGGCGAAGGCCGGGTTCTGAAAGATCGCCGGTTTTGGCGAGGTATCCCATGAAACCACCCGCGAATGAGTCGCCCGCTCCCGTCGGATCATGGACTTGCTCCAAAGGAAAGGCCGGAGCAAAAAATATGGATTGATCCTGGAACAGGCATGCGCCGTGCTCTCCCCGCTTCACGATCAGAGTGCGCGGCCCCAGCTTTTGAATTATGGAAGCCGCCCGGCGGAGGTTCTCAACGCCGGAGAGCATTCGGGCTTCTCCCTCATTAATCACCAGGGCATCGACCGCGGCCAGAGTCTTCTTCAGATCTTCGGGCTTGCCTTGAATCCAGTAATTCATCGTGTCACAAGCTACGACGCGAGCTCTGGGGAGTTGCTTGCGGACGTGGAGCTGGAGCGCAGGATCGATATTGCCGAGAAAAACAAATTCAGAATTCAGATACGACGAGGGAATCTTGGGAGCGAACGATTGGAAGACATTAAGTTGCGTCTCAAGGGTCTGCGCCTCATTCATGTCGCCCTGATATTTTCCGCGCCAGCGAAACGTTTTGCCTTTCGCCCGTTCCAGGCCCTGAGTATCGATGGGGCGCCCGCGAAAAATCTGCATCGGCTCTTCGCCGAAATCCTCGCCCACCACCGCCACGACGTTGACCGGCGTGAAATAGCTTGCCGTCACGGAAAAATAAGTCGCCGACCCACCTGTGATCTCTTCGGCCTCGCCGTATGGCGTCTGAATGCTGTCGAAGGCTACTGAACCAACCACGAGCAAAGACATGATGGGAAAATCCTCCTCGTTCGAGTCAGCTTGCACTCATGCAAAACGTCTACTTCAGATACTTTCCCACCAGCAAGCTCAATTTCTTCTTCGTGGCTGCGGGAATCTTCTTCCGATCGGTCAAGATCGCATGGGCCAGGGCCGATCCGCACTTGCAGGCGCGCTCTTTCGGAAGGCCGCGGACAGCATGCCGGATGATCTCCGCGGAGTTTTCCGCGTTCCGCTGAAGGCATTCGTAAACCTGATCGACGGTCACCGCATCGTGCGCCGGATGCCAGCAGTCGTAGTCGGTCACCATCGCCAGCGTAGCGTAGCAAATCTCGGCCTCCCGCGCCAGCTTCGCTTCCTGAAGATTCGTCATGCCGATCACATCCATTTCCCAGGAGCGGTAGAGGCGGGATTCGGCCTTGGTCGAAAAAGCCGGACCCTCCATGCAGACGTAGGTTCCTCCTCGGTGGGCGGTCACGCCGGCCGATGCGCAAGCCTTCTCAAGAGCGCTCTGCACCGTGGGGCAAAAAGGATCGGCGAAACTGATGTGAACGGCGATGCCTCCCCCAAAAAATGTGGAAACCCGATGATGCGTGCGGTCAAAAAACTGGTCAGGGATGACCATTTCCATGGGTTTAAATTCCTCGCGCAATGAGCCCACGGCGCTCAACGAGATGATGCGCTCCACGCCGAGCTTTTTAAAGCCGTAAATGTTGGCGCGAAAGTTCAGCTCCGAGGGCAGCAGCAAATGGCCTCTTCCGTGGCGAGCCAGAAAAGCCACGCGACGCCCTTCCAATTCGCCCACTTGGTAGGCGTCCGAAGGCCGGCCAAAGGGAGTCGCCAGCCGGACGTCTTTTGCGCGTTGGATGCCTTGCATGTTGTAAATTCCGCTGCCGCCGATAATTCCGATTTCAGCCTGAGCCATAGTTGATTGCCCTCACCGCCGGGTAGATTAGGGACAAAAAGCACCCCGCATTGCACCAGCGTAAATGCTCATTTTTAACAGACATTTTGAAGACGTGTCATTCCGGGCGCGGCGAGGAATTCCTGCATTTAAAAATCAGGCTAATACGTAGATTCTTCGTCGCTTCGCTCCTCAGAATGACAGGTTCTTTGTTTGGGATGCGGCAATGCTGCGCGCCGTCTCAGAAGCCAAACCCTTTTATTCAGACACAGAAACGGCGTTGCTGTCTACGTCTTGTGTCGGGAAATATCCAGGGGTAGGTGAGGCTGTGATCGCGGAGACGGCGCCCTCGCGTTCCTCCAGGCGCGCCCAAGGCGTGGAAAGATCGTGAGGGAAGACCACCAACGCGCCTTCCGCAGCGAGTTGCGGAAGAAGGCGCTTCTTGTTCTCCAGGGTTTCCAGTGGATAGAGATCAAAACCCATCATCCAGGCATAAGGCAGATGAAGCCGTGTGGGCGCGAGATCGGAAATAAAATAGGCCTGCTCGCCTTCGGAGCTGATCCGCACCGCCTGCATATGCCGCGTGTGGCCGGGGACCACCTCGACTCGAATGCCGGGAACTAACTCCGCGTCGCCCTCCAGAAATTCCGTCTGTTTTTCGGCGGGCGCGAAGAACTCCTCGATATAGCTCGCGCGATCGCGTTCGGTGGGCGAGACGGCGTGTTCCCACTCGCCGCGCTGCACAAAGTAGCGCGCGCGCGGAAACATTGGAACCAGCTTTGACCCTTCGCGGCGCGCGTTCCAGCCGCAGTGATCGAAATGCAGGTGCGTGTTGATGACCAGGTGGATATCCTCTGGCGAGAGGTTGCGCTTCTGAAGCTCTGCCGGAAGCGAAGTGGCGGAGTGATCGACCCCATAGATATCGGCGCGCTTCGGGTCAAACATGTCGCCAATGCCGGTCTCAATTAGAACATTCACCCTTTCAGTTTGAACCAGGAGGCAGGTGAGGCTCATCCGGACGCGATTGCGAGCATCCGATGAAAGCTTTTTCTCCCAAAGCGGTTTCGGCACCACGCCGAACACCTGGCCGCCATCAAGGGTAAAAGTGCCATCCGTAAATGCATCAATATGGAATTTTCCTAATTTCATTTCGTCTCCTCAATGAGTTCAATTAAAATTCCCGCCGTGCTTTTCGGGTGAAGAAATGCGATGCGCTCGTTTCCGGCTCCCTGGCGCGGCCTGGCATCGATCCGCCGCACGCCCGATCGTTCGAGCTCTTCCAGTGAGCGCTCAAGGTCAGGAACAGCCAGCGCCAGATGATGGATTCCCGGGCCGCGCTTGTCAATGAAATGCGCGATGGGCGAATCCGGCGCCGTGGCTTCCAGCAATTCAATGCGGCTTTCGCCCACCTTGAAAATCGCTGCGCGCACCTTCTGGTCTTCCACCACCTCTTCGGACGCCGGCGCGCCGCCCAGAAGTTTTTCAAAGATCGGCATCGCCTGCTTCAGCGATTCCACAGCGATGCCAAGGTGATGGAGCTTCATAACATGCATTGTCCTTCGCCGGCCATTCTGACGCTGAGCCTTTCACCCGTCGGGGCTAAGCGCACCATCGCAAACCTTTCATAATTTCTTCAACAACGGTATGCGGATCGGTTCGTCGTTCAATGATTCTGTCCACGTGTTCTGCAATCTCCTGATCGCTCAAGACGTGATGAAGCACGCTCTCAAATAGTTTCTGTCGCAGTAACTGCAAGAGCCGCAAGCGCCATTTCTCCCTCTCACGAGCTTTCCATAACGAACTTCTCTCGGCATGAGAGTGGAACTTGCCGACCGCCTGCAATAGATCTTCAATGCCCTGTCCTGTGGTAGCAACGGTTTTAATGATGGGAGGCCGCCAATTACCCTGAGCAGTCGACAACGAAAGCATGGCTGCGATTTCCTGCGCTATGCGATCCGATCCGGCGTAATCCGACTTGTTGATCACAAAGATGTCTGCAATCTCCATCACGCCGGCCTTGAAGGCCTGGACTTCATCTCCCATCGCGGGCGTCAGAAGTAAAAGCGTGATGTCCGCCAGGCTGGCGACTTCAACTTCATCCTGGCCGACACCGACCGTCTCAATCGCCACCGTCCCATAGCCCGCCGCTTCCAGAACCGTCACGGCGTCCTCTGTGGCAGGCGCAAGCCCACCCAGGCGGCCTCGCGTAGCCATGCTGCGGATGTAAACCCCTTCATCTGTGGAAAGGCTCTGCATGCGGATGCGGTCGCCGAGAATTGCGCCTCCGCTGAAAGGACTGGTCGGATCCACGGCCAGAATGGCGACTCGCGATCCTTTGCGCCGATAAGCAGCGGCAAGTTTTTCAACCAAGGTGCTTTTGCCCGCGCCCGGCGGCCCAGTGACGCCGATAACCGTCGCGCGACGCGCAAGCGTGAAGAGCTTGTTTAACAGCGGCAGGCATTCGGGATCGCCATTTTCAATCGCAGAAATGGCGCGCGCCATGCCGCGACGATCTCCTGCCTGAATTTTTGCGGCCCACTCCTCGGTTGATTCCATCGTTGAACAGTGTTGAGAACTCTGCATTGAAAATTGAACGCCCGTGGGCTTTCTAGCCACTCATTGAAGTGGAGAGCAAACCCTTAGAGATTGGCATTCCGCAGCAGTTCGCGCGCAATAACCAGCCGTTGAATCTCGCTTGTCCCTTCGCCAATGGTGCAGAGCTTCACATCGCGATAATACTTCTCGACCGGATAATCCTTGATGAATCCGTAGCCGCCGTGGATCTGCACCGCCTCATTGGCAACTTTCACGGCGGTCTCTCCGGCAAAAAGCTTGGCCATGGCGCTTTCACGCGTTACCCGCCGGTTCTGATCCGCATGACGCGCGGCGCGCAGCGTTAGCAATCGCGCCGCCTCGATCTCAGTTCCCATATCTGCCAGTTTCCATTGGATGGCCTCGAATTCGGCGATGGGTTTGCCGAACTGTCGCCGTAGTTGGGCGTAATGCAGGCTGGCCTCAAAGGCGCCTTGCGCCATGCCCACGGCCAAAGCTGCAATCGAAATGCGGCCCTTGTCCAATACCTTCAGGCTATCAATAAATCCTTCGCCTGGCTTGCCGAGGCAATTTTCTTTGGGAATCCGGCAATCTTCAAAGATGATCTCGGCGGTGTCGCTCGCCCGCAGGCCCATCTTGTTTTCCTTCTTGCCGGAGCGAAATCCCGGCGTGCCGCGCTCGATAATGAACGCCGAGATGCCGTGCTTGTGCGCCGTTTTATCCGTCATGGCCATGGCGACGCAGATATCCGCGTAGGTTCCGTTGGAAGTAAACGTCTTCGATCCGTTCAGCACCCAGAAGTCGCCCTCAAGCCGGGCAGTCGTTCGCGTGCCGCTCGCGTCGCTGCCTGCTTGGGGCTCCGTCAGGCTCCAGCAGCCGAGTTTCTCGCCCCTGGCGAGGGGCGCCAGATACTTGCGCTTCTGCTCTTCTGTTCCTGCTTCTTCAATGTGGCCCGCGCACAGAGAGTTATGGGCCGCCAGGCTGATGGCCACCGAGCCGTCCACGCGCGCGAGTTCCTCAATGATGAGGGCCAACTCCGTGTGGCCAAGTCCCGCGCCGCCGTATTCCGCTGGGAAGTTGACGCCCATCAGTCCCAGTTGAGCGAGCTGAGGAAAGATTTCGCGCGGAAAATGCTGGGCTTCGTCCCACTCCATGACGTGCGGGCGAATCTCCCGCTCGGCGAATTCACGGACGGTCCGCTTGATCTCTTTCTGTTCTTCCGTCAGTTCAAAATCCAACAAGCACCTCGTGCGCTTCACGCATCATGATGCGTGGGGCGTCGTCTGCCGCACGTTGCCTCTCCACTGCTAAGTTTGCCCTTCGCTATGGCCCTTTTGCGATGGTGAGGCCATCGTTAAAGCTGCTAAAACTATAGCATAGCAGCAAGACGCACCCTCTCAGTATAGTTCCGCTCGGCGGCGATTGCCCAAGGCCTTTCGGATTTCTCGCGGCATCTCGTGAAGCGCTGCAATAAAATCCTTGCTGCTTTCAGCTTCGAGCCAGCGCCGCTGCCAGGTTTTCGGACGAGAAGTATGAGAAAGAAGACTATGCTAAGATAGAGCGGCGATGATGAAACGGATGGAAGCAGCGGCTCTGACCGCCATCCTCGCGCTCGCGGGCGGCCTCTCCGCTCCGGGAATGCCGCGCAAAAAGCATGGTCCCTCTCTGGCGAAAGTTCTCGTGCATGCTGCAAAACCCGGCTGCAAAGTCGATCTTGACGGCACGGACGAAGGAGAGACAAACGCTCAGAGCAGTTTGATGATTTCAGACGTAGACCCATCAGATCACTACGTTCATGTCGATTGCCCGAGCCAGCCGGAAGCCACCTACTTCATTTCCCCGGAGGCGGGTGAAACAGCGCAGATTGAGCCTAAAGCGAGCGCTGCCTCGGATGGCCCAGGCGGCATCTCACCCGCCGCGGCTGCCGAGAACAGCACGGAATTGCGCGGACTGGTGCGTGAAGCAGTCGACCTTCGGGGGGAAGGGCAATTTCCGGAAGCCATTCAGAAGCTGCGACAAGCGGTTAGACTCGATCCGGCAAATCCCGATCTGCATCATGAACTGGGTGTGACGTTTCTCATGATCCGAGACTGGGATCGGGCGCGCGTCGAGCTTTTGGAAGCCACGCGTCACGAACCCAATAATGCAGACGCCCATAACGGTCTTGGCTATGCGTTGGAAAAACTTGGGGAGATTCGGCCCGCTTTAGACCAGTTCCGCATCGCAACCCACCTCGATCCCAGCGATGACTCTTACCGGCAGCATTACATGGATGCGCTCGGCATGCTCGCCATGCAGGAATACGAAAAGAAAAAGAAGAAAAAATAGGCTTCTGTAGTTTCTCAGAACAGGAAACGCCAGCCGACGATGAGAGGACGGCGGAGAAACGGTGAATTATTTCATGACAGCGGCTCTTGAACGATGCAGACCAAAGAGCCCCAGCATTGCGGCTCCGGTGATGATGAAAATCAGGCCGCTATTCTCCGGTGTAGGCGTCGGTGGAGGCGGGGATATCTCCGTGCCGCCACAATTTTTCTTGGAGTCGGAATGTTTGCAACCCACCGGCGCTGGGAAGAAAGGAATGAAGTCATTGGAGCCTCCGGCCGGAGTCGGGGTCGTCTGGCCGAGTCCTCCGGAAGGCGGGATGAACTGATTCTCCAGCCCCGGAGCGCCGGGCAAAGATCCCTCGAGGGGTTGGGTAGCAAAAGCAACGATTTGGCCTTCTGGATCGATAGACATCGCGGTGTTGAGGACTTCGGCAGTCGGCTCGTGCTTATAGATGGGTCGTTGCGCGGTCTGTGAAACCTGGTTTCCGCATCGTGTTCTGATGTAATGCTCCCCGTCTGTAAGCAGCGCTTCTCCCTTGCTCAGTTTCAGACGATGCGAAGTCCAGTAAACTCCATTTCCCACTCGGAACGAGACATAAGCATATTCATCGTGTTGTAACCTGACCACTCGCGCCTTTGCGAGATCAAACCCGGAATAGTGTTCCGCCGCGACAGGGTCCGTCTCGATCGCCTCGCGCAACTGCCGCGCGTCATGCACCCCTCCGGCGACAATGGAATAAGGATAAATCAGCTTCTGAGGTTCTGCGGCCCGTTCCAACGATTCACGGCCCAGCGTCATCACGCTGAGCCAAGCCGAGCGTACCGAGCCTTCATTCAGCGAGGCTCCGGAATCAAAGAATAGAAAAGCTGCGACAATTGCCAGGACGATGATTCCCGTCAGAATGAGCCATAGGGTAAGGCGGTGACGAAATGCAGATCGGCGGACTCGTTTGCGATGAAGCGACTGGGACATTTCCCCCTCCATCAGGTCGCGGAGGAGATGTTCATGCCCGCGACCTGATGCCATCTCCCAAACTTGCAATCAACGTTCCAAAAGGGTTATTAAGTTGCTCCAGCCAGGCATGGGGCCTCGGTATGGTTGCGAGCGTCGGTCTGAAAGCTGCGAATTTGCGTTGAAGGTGGGATTCTTGATGCCACGCAAGAGGAAATTGGGATTGTTTCACTTTCTTGTAAGCCACTATTATCGACGCGTTATTGACTGATAACTAGAAAGGTGATGCCTTTATGAGGGATTCCAGCCTTAGAAGACAGCCTTATGTGACATGGAATGCCCAAATTGTGAAAATACTTTCCCATTCCTCCCCGCTCGCGACAATACGGCTGCAAATTTCCTGACACGCGATAAAGGCGCAGATAGACAGTTCTGGTCGCGTCGAAAGCAGCCCACCCACGACGGAGCGATAAACACGTCACGCCTCATTGACAAGCTTGCGAGCGTTGTGCTAACTAGTCTTTGCAGGAATAGAGACGGTTATGGACATTGCGAACCATCAAGCCGCGTGGGACCTTCTCAAGGAAGCCTATCAATACCAGATGGGGGGCGAGTATGAGATGGCCGTGGAGCTCTACAAGCGCTCCCTCCAGCTTCATCCCACTGCCGAAGCCTACACTTTCCTGGGTTGGACCTATCATTACCAGGGCAAACTGGAAGAAGCCATTGAGGAGTGCAAGAAGGCCATTCAGCTTGATCCCGAGTTCGGCAATCCTTACAACGATATTGGCGCCTACCTGATTGAGAGCGGGCAATACGATGAGGCGCTGCCTTGGCTCGAAAGAGCGCTCCAGTCGCGGCGCTACGAATCTTACCATTACCCCCACTACAATCTAGGGCGCATCTACATGGCCAAGGAGATGTACAGTAAAGCCCGCCGCCATTTTGAGACCGCCCTCCGCTTGTGCCCTGACTATTTGCTTGCCCGCCAGGCTCTCGAAGAAGTCCGCCGAAAAACTCAATAGCGACCCCGAGGCGCATTGCCCAGCGGCCCCGAGGGCCAGTCTTGGATCGACAACGGAATGCCGGTTGCGACCCCCGGAGACAGGGGCTATCATGGGCGCAATGGCGGGAGTTGACCCGGACTCTAAACTGGATTTTCTGGTCGTCGGCGGGGGAATTGCAGGTCTTCGCGCCGCGATTGAACTGGCTTCTGCAGGCTCAACCTTAATTCTGACGAAGGGTGAATCCTCAGAATTCAGCCCGCGCTATGCGCGAGGGGGCGCGATGAGGGCTCTCCGTGGGGATGAGGATATCGCACTGCATCTCCATCAAACGCTGGAGAGCGGCGAGGGCCTGTGCCGCGAGGAGGCGGTTCGGATTCTTGTGGAAGAAGCGCCCCAACAGATTCAGCAACTCGGTCAGTGGGGCGCAAAGTTTGAGATGAAGTCCGCCCCTTCCGGAGGGCGCCGGCGCCTGCGGATCATTCGCTCGCTCGGTCATCCCATCGGCATCGAGATTCTGCAGGCCCTTTTGCGCAAAGCGCAATCCTTGCCGTCCCTGCGGAAGAAATCGCCGGCGATGGCCGTGGACCTCTTATTGGACGGACAGCGGGTTTGCGGCGCGATGTATCTGGATGAAGCCAGCGGCTCCTTCAAGCGAATCCATGCCGCGGCCGTCCTGCTGGCCACCGGAGGTTTGGGGCGCGTCTACGCAGAAACCACAAATCCGCCCGGAGCCTGCGGCGACGGCGTTGCTTTGGCGTTCCGAGCCGGCGCTCTCCTTGCTGATATGGAATTTATCCAATTCCATCCCACCGTTCTCTACGTGAATAAAGCGCCGCGTCTGGCCCTTTCCCTGGCGCTTTGCGAGAAAGGCGCGAAGCTTCGCAATCTTGAGCTGGAACGCTTCATGCCTCGCTATCATGAAGCGGGTGAATTGGCGCCGCCGGATATTTTGACGCGCGCCATTCTGATGGAAATGCACCGCAGCCGAAGCGATTTTGTCTATCTTGATCTCACGGGCGCCGATCCTGAAGAGACCAAGCGGAGTTTTCCGCAGGTCTTTGCCGCGTGCCTGGAAAACAACATCGACATCACGTCGGATCTGGTGCCGATCCGGCCGGCTGCGGATTTTGCGATGGGAGGCATTGTGACCGATGTCGAGGGCGCTACAAGCGTCCGGGGGCTTTATGCCGTTGGTGAAACAGCTTCAACGGGCGTTCACGGCGCAAATCGATTGACTCATAACTCGCTGCTTGAAGGCTTGGTTTTCGGCGCGCGCGTTGCAAAGGCCATGATGGCGAAACGCGACAGCGCCATGTCGCGTTCCCATCATCTCTCCTCCACAAAACCTGCCTGGTTGCGGCGGGAGGATTCGAGTCGCGCAACTGCCGAGGCGCTGGATGCCGAGACCGTTGCCAAAGAAATCCGCCATTTGATGTGGAACAACGTCGGCGTCATCCGCCACGGCCAGAAGTTGAAAGAGGCGATTGCTCGCCTTAATTCCATGGTCCTGGCGCGCCCTTCCCGGCCCCATCGCCATTATTTCCAGACGGGAAATATGCTGGAAGCCGCCCGCCTGATTGCCTGCTGCGCCGAAGCGCGCAAGGAGAGCCGCGGCGCGCATTATCGCGCCGACTTCCCACTGCGCGATGACTCCCAACGCTCCCGGCATTCGCTGATTTCGAAGTATTCCAACGTATACTTTGAGTAAATTCCCCCGGGAGAGACGAGCCTTCTTGACACGGTTTTCCTCCCAAGCCCTTCACCTGTCATTCTGAGCGCAAGCGAAGAATCCCCGCATTTCGTCTCGCTCGAAGCATCTCGCTTCTCTTACTGCGGGTTACAAATTATAGTGACGGTGTTTTTTGTAGCGCCGGTGTCTCCACCGGCGGATTCCGGCGCTGGAGACAGCGCCGCTACAGTCCTTGTTGTCACAGCAATTTGTAATCCTCAATAGCCTTCAGCAAACAGCGCTCAGCGATCAGCAAGAAAACTCGGGGCCGAAAAGCCGAATGCAGATTGCTCGTTCTGCTAATGGATACGAGGGGAATTGTCGAGTTCCTGAAGCAGGGCCGTGACGACGCGGCCCACTATCTCCAAGCTTTGTGGGCTGCATTGATCGAGGGTGTCCTGCGCGGAGTGCCAAAAACTGTTTTCCGGTCCGTAATCAAGGTCAATGATGTCGAGCGCGGAAACCCCGGCATTGATGAAAGGGATGTGGTCGTCTTCGACCGCAGTAAGCTGGTTTTTCAGGAAGTCGTGCGAGTAGCCTAATCGATCAGCGGCTTTGAAGAGCAAATCACTGAGCCAGGGAGTGGAATTCCCGTCCCGGCGGATATCCAGCTTTTTGTCCGCAATCATATCCACCAGGATCATCGCCTGCATGCGGCTGAGATCGCCGTCGGCGCTTAGTTTTTGCACAAGGTGGCGACTGCCGTAGAGGCTATCCGTTGCCGACCATGTCTGGATGGCCTCCTCTCCGTCAAAGAAAACAAGCCAATAGGTGTATTTATTTTTGCGCCGCCCGAGGATGCGCGCCATCTCCAGCAGAAACGCCGCGCTCGAGCCCCCGTCATTGGCCCCGACGAAGCGAATGTCGTTAAAGAGCTTGGTGTCATAGTGGCCTGCCAGCATGATTACGGAAGGGCTGGCTCCTGGAATGGTGGCGATGATATTCACCATTTTAATGGGCCCGATCGGCGTTGAGGCTACAAAAGGATCCTGGTCCACGTGGCATCCGGCCAACAAGAGCTGGTGGATGATCCATCGACGGCTTTCCGCCAGAGACTCCGAGCCTGGCGGGCGCGGGCCAAAAGCCACGAGATGGCGCATGGCATCAAAGGCGCGCTGCCCGCTGAAGGTCGCCGGCCCCTGAGCGTTGAGGTGTTGCGCCAAAGCGGTGGGCAGAACGACAACCAGCAAAACAAGGATCACCGCCTTCAATTTCAAGGGTCGTTTCATGTCTTAGGATTGTGTCGCCGGGGCCGCTCAGGCCATCTGGGCCTTTTTCCTCCGCTTGAACCAGACCAGCCAGGAAAGCAGAATGCTGAGCAGGTAAAGCGCGATGAGGGGAATCCAGACGATGAAGATGGATGCCAGATCGTTTGAAGGAATAATCGCCGCGGCCAGGACCGCCGTCAACAGAACGGCGTAACGAAAGTTCTTCCAGAGGAATCGAGGTGTGACAATCCGGAAAATCGACAGCAGCATGATCACAACCGGAAGCTCGAAAATGAGGCCAACCGCTACGATCACTTGAATGGCAAGGTCCCAGTATTCATTGATCGTCACCATGGGCTGGAAACGATTTCCGAACTTCAACAGAAATTCAAGCGCCGCCGGAAACGCCAGCTTGAATGCAAAAAAACCGCCGCCAACAAAAAGGCTGCTGGTGAGCAGGATGAAGGGCCAGATGTAACGCTTTTCGTGCCGATAAAGCCCGGGCGAGATGAAAAGCCAGATCTGATAGAGAATGTAGGGGCAAGCCAGAAAGATTCCCGCTACGATCGAGAGCTTGATGTAAAGGTTAAAAGGATCGACCGGATTCGTGTAAACGAGCTTGTCAGAAAGATGGAGGCTGTTCAGCGTATCGGTGAGCGGCCGCGCGAGGTACCCGTAAATATGATCGGAAAAATAGAAGCAAATGCCTGCCGAAACCACCGTGGCAATAATGCAGCGCATCAGGCGCTGGCGTAGTTCCTCGAGATGCTCGAGGAACGACATCTGCTTACCGTTGAGTTCTTCCTCAGGATCGGGTCTCGGATTCGTCGTGGGTGGGGTCCGAACTGTTGTGCCCATATACGGGGTTCGACTCAGTCTCTTCGGCAACCTCGTAGCGGTCAATATCGAGCGTCTTCGTGACGTCCTCTACAAGATGATGCCGGTCCAGTTCGAGGTTCCTGAGCTCCTCTTCAAGGTTAAACCTCAGCTCATCGCGAGCGCGACGCAATTCTCCCAGGCCTTTGCCGAGCACCTTGGCAATTTCGGGGAGCTTCTTGGGCCCGAACAGTAGAAAGGCAATGAACAGAATAAAACCGATTTCCTCAAGTCCGCTGCCGAACACCCTAAAACCTCTGTTAGAAATCATAGGGGGTCGCCTCCGCCTTGTCAAGGCGCATGAAGGCGACTTCGACTTGACAGGCGGTTGACTACGCTTTATACTCCTAACTATCTTAGGATTATGATGATGGAGACTCGAGCTCAAATCCTTCCCGGCACGCTCGACCTTCTGATTCTGAAGGCTGTTTCGCTAGGGCCTCTCCACGGCTACGGTGTTCTTCTGCGCATCGCCCAGATTTCCAAAGGCGCTCTGGTCATTGAGCAGGGGGCGCTTTATCCGGCCTTGTTCCGCCTGGTGCGGCAAGGGTTGCTGAAGGCCACGTGGGGCGTGTCGGAAAACAATCGGCGGGCGAAGTATTACGAGCTTACGACGACGGGGCGCAGACGGCTGCGGGAGGAGACCGAAGGCTGGAACCGGCTGGCAGCGGCCATTGGCATGATTCTCAGCGCCCGCCCGGAGTTGTAGCAGCGCCACCAGGTTACAACGGCGGAGGGCGTATGAAATTCGGGTCATCGCTGCGCACGGTTCTGAGTTTTGTGTTCCGCCGATCCCGCGTTGAGCGGGAGATGGAAGAAGAATTCCGTGCGCACCTCCAGAACCGGGCCGACGACCTGGAGCGCCAGGGGCTGTTGCGGGCGGAGGCAGAGCGGCAGGCGTGGATCGAATTTGGAGGCTACGAGCGCTACAAGGAGGAGTGCCGGGAAGCGCTGGGCACGCGCTTGCTGGGCGAATTCCTCGCCGACCTGCGCTATGGTCTGCGCCAATTGCGCCGCAATCCCGGTTTCACAGCCGTCGCTGTGATTACGCTTGCGCTGGGCATTGGCGCAACCACCGCCATTTTCAGCGTCGTGGACGGGGTCCTGCTCAAGCCCCTGCCGTACCCGCACCCAGAACAATTAGTCGCTGTATGGCTCACTGCACCTGGGGTCAATATCAAGGACCTGAATCCATCGCCAGCAATCTACTTTGTCTTTCGCGACCAGAACCACACGTTTCAGGACATTGGTCTCTATATGGGTGTGTCGCGCAACGTCACGGGCCTTGGCGAGCCCGAGCATGTGAAGGGCCTTGACGTGACCTATGGTTTGCTCCGAACTCTGGGGGTCAGGCCGATGCTCGGACGCTCCTTCACGCGAGCCGACGATGCGCCGGGAAGCCCGGACACCGTGATGCTCACCTATGGCTATTGGCGCCGCAAGTTCGGCGGCGACCGCGCCGTGATCGGGAAAGCAATTACCGTGGATGGGCAACTCCGGCAGATCATCGGAGTGCTGCCCCAAAATTTCCAGTTTGGCGGTACCGATCTTGCCCTGCTTATACCTCTGCAGATGGACCGATCTAAACAGTTTCTGGGGGGATTCGCATGGTACGGTATTGCCAGACTCAAGCCAGGAGTCACGCTGGTGGAGGCCAATGCGGACGTAGCCCGGATGCTTCCCATCATGTTCAGGAGCTTTCCGCCGCCGCAGGGGTATACCACCAAAATGTTCGAGGATGCGCGGATCGCGCCCAGCCTGGTGTGCCGAGCATGTTCGACAACTTGGAGGTGAAAGTCCTCTACCCAACCTGATGGAGGTGAAGGGTTAGCGAAACGCAAGGGAGTCGCCGTGAGGCGGGGTCTGAAGGAAGCGTGGAGCAA
>CADDZJ010000106.1 GCA_902812415.1 Acidobacteriota bacterium | reverse complement strand
AATTTAGTACGTTTCTGGGGGCGGCAGTTCCAGGCTGTTTCGGCCTCGTATTTAGGAGCCTTGGCGATGCGTGAATTCATCCCTTCATGTTGCTCAATTGGGCCTCAATCCCGCGCCGCGCCCGCATAATAAAGACTCACAAGCCAAATACTGTGGTCCTAATCGCAACGAAGGATCTTGGCATTTGTTTTCAATGAAATACCGGGATGCTTCGCTTCGCTCCCCCCGACAGGATGCCAAGTCACAAAATGACGAACAATTTCCCCATTTTTTAGTTAAGTCCATTGTTTTCTATATGATTGTGTGTAACGAACAAATTAAATCCATAAGTCATTCTGGTTCTTTTAGATACAAGGAATTTGGGAAATTGTTCGTAAAAGGTGTCGGAAGAAGAAGCCAATAACATCCCGGCTTTCAATGCGATAGAATGCTTTTCGCGCTCGCTAGACCTAAACATTCTTTTTTTTCCGCGAAACCCTGTGGTTTAAGGCCGCGGCTACAGTCAGGGCACGGCTGAAACCGCGCCCTGAAGTCCCACCGCTTTGCGGTTCCCCCTTTCTCTGAGGGAGAGAGGCGAGGGTGGCTGCGCTCCTATCTTTTCTCTCCATCGTTTCGTTGCCGCTTCCATTCTGACATCTCTCCACCCTCCCGCCGCCCATGACCGATAAGAACCGTGGAAGAGGAGGGTGGGCCGCCAGGAAGCGCCTTTTCGTATTAGGCTATCAAAATAGCCTATAAAGGTCAAGCTATGCCGCGGCGGGTTGGCCGGGTCTCGTGGTTTTAACCGCCTCCGGCTATCTGTCCGGGGCTGGCGGCTGTGGCTGGTGTTTGGTCAGACTCAGTCGCTTGTAGAGAACGAGTTCCGCCGTCGCCCGATCCTGCTGGCCTAGCTTTCGATAAGCCTGCCACAAGGCATAATGAACCCTGGCATCCTGCGGATTGAGGCGGACGGCCGTTTGAAGCAGGGACAACGCCGTCTGGATTTTTCCCTGATCGAGCCGGAGCTCGCCCAGAAGGTAATTGGACTCTTCGCTGGAGGGGTCAAGAGAAATGGACTTTTCGAGCAGTTTCGCCGCCTGGGCTCTAAGCGCAACGTCGTTCACGCCCGCTTCAGCCAGGAGCAATTTGGCATACTCCTGGTAGGGCCGGGCGGCGCCGGGGGAGATGCGGATGGTCTTCTGGAACGCGGTGGCAGCTTGTCGGACTTCCCCCAGACCCGCCAGAGAAGCGGCCAATCCGAATTCGGCGTCGGCTGAGGAGGGCCTGAGCCGGGCGGCCTGGGTGAACGACGCCACGGCGTCTTTGTAATATTGTTGCGATCTCTCAATCCTTCCCTTCATCAGGTAGCAATGGAAAGATTCCGGAATCTGTTGGACACAATCCTTCATCAGCGCGAGGGCCGTATTGGCGCGTCCGCGCTGCCATAAGATGGCGGCAAGGTCCTGGTAATACGAATCCCTGGACGGCGCGAAAGCAATGGCCTTTTCGAGCGCTTCCTGCGCCAGAGCGAGTTGATTTTCCTTCGCGCGGCAAAGCCCCAAGAGCTCATAAACTCTGCCGTTCTCATGACCTTCCCTCAGAAGCTCTTCCAACAATTGCCGGCTTGCCGCGTAACGACCGGCTCCGTACTCCACATGAGCCAGATGAAAAGCCAGCCGGGAGGGGTCAGGATAAACCGATCGAATGGAGCCAAAGAGTTTTTCCGCTGTTTGCCAGTCACCGGCTTCCTCCGCCATCTGGCCTCCCAGAAAGATGGATTGCGGCGGGCGAGGGTGAGAAAGCAGGCTCGTCAGCGTTTCCCGCGCCCTTGGAGTCTGGCCGGTGCGGTAATAGGCGCGAGCCAGCGCGGCAAGAGACTCAGGGTGTTGCGCCACCAGATCGGGAACCGAACCGAGGAGGCGCGCGGCTTTGGAATAATTCTTGAGATTCGCTTCCGTCATCCCCAGGAGCAAAATGGAAGACCTGTCCGTTGGCCGAGCCTGAAGGATACGTTCGAGATTTTCTCTGGCGGAATTAAACTCACCCAGTTGGAATTGATCAGCGGCCAGGCTGCGGCGGAGGGCCAGGCTTTCGGGATCAAGACGAAGAGCCTTTTCAAAATAGATCTCCGCTTCCTTCAGATTTCGCTGCATCGCCAACATGCTGGCAAGATCTGCCAGATAATCAACATTCCTCGGATCGAGCGCCACTGCCCGGCGCAATTCAATCGCCGCCTGTTCCACGTTTCCTGCCTGCGCGAGTTCCAATCCGCGGGCGGCATGCGCCTGCGCCGCGGTCAAGCTTTGAGCCCGGTACGGCATGCCGCGCGGGCTCAGGAAAAAGCAAACCAGAAAAATGAGATGGAAGGCGCGGTTCATTTTTCGGCCCTGGGGTGCATTATACTGAGCTATTTCCCGGAACTGCACGTTGGAAGTTCAACCTGAGAAGGTGTGAACAAATTACTGAGGTTTACAAATTATCGTGACACCGTTTTCTGTAGCGCCGGTGTCCTCACCGGCGTTTTTCGGCGCTGGGGACAGCGCCGCTACAGTTTTCGTTGTCACGATAATTTGTGATTCTCAATAATGCGCGCCGTAGCGGCGAACGATGTGCGCCGAAGTTTTAGAAAACCAAAACCCGGCGATCAGAGATCGCGGGCATCGGCAATCACAGATCGCCGCTACAGCGGTTGTCACAGCGCGGCGGAGCCGCCATTGACGTGGCACAGCCATCTCGGCCATGGGCGCGGGCGGGACGCCCGCGCCCACGCAGGAACAATTGAAACCTTCAGAAGGCCAGACTTGCATACCGACAGGAGGTCCTACCATGAACCGAAGAAAATTCCTGGGCACGCTGTCAGGGGTCTCCGTGGCAGCGCCTGCATGGCTCGAAGCGCAGGCGGGCCCGCCTGTGAACGATCCTGTTGAAAAAGACGTTCCGGCGAAGACACCCACCATAGCTCTGAATCATCTGGGGTTTCGGCCACGCGTCGGGCGCAAGGCGCTGGTGGTGCGGGTGACAGGCAACGAATCGCCGCATGAATTTTCGCTGCGCGACGTCGTGCCGCCTTTTCATTTCACGCGGCCTCTGACGCTCGAGCAGGGAGACCTGGGCCCCTGCGTTACGGCGGATTTCACGGATCTCGACCGGCCAGGAATTTATCAGATCCACGCCGGCAGCGAGCGCTCCGTTCCATTTTTCATTCGGGAAGATGTCTGGCGACGCACGCTTCCGAAGGCGGTGGGCTATTATCGCTACCAGCGCTGCGGCGTGGACGTTCCGGGCGTTCATCCTATTTGCCATCTGGATGATGCCCGCCGGCGCGACAATGACGAACACGTAAACGTAATCGGCGGCTGGCACGATGCCGGGGACCTCCGCAAATGGATGGACCCCACGATGCTCAACGCCATCGCGCTGCTGAACCTGGTGCGCAACATCCCAGACCCTCAGCCTGGCGACCCCACGCATGAGCAAATCCTCGATGAGGTCCGGCACGGCAACCGCTATTTTCTGAAGATGCAGGATGCTGACGGCCGCGTGTGGCACGATGCGGCGGGCGGAGTGAATGGAGATAACAGCGACAATCACTGGACCGACAACATCACAGGCACGGCGGACGATCGCTACATCAACGTCACCAAACTCGAGCGGATTGCCGCCATGTTTGCCGCGCTTCAGGCGCTGGTGAGCCAGTCGTACAGCCCTTCCGATCCAGCCTATGCCGATCTATGCCTTCGCGCCGGGGTTCGCGCCTGGGATGGCTCAAAGCGTAAAGGTTCTACGCTCGATATTGCGTGGTGGACTCTCGCGGCCTGCGAGCTTTATCGCGCCACTCATCAGGATCGTTACCGGCAGGAGGCCTTTGCGATGGGCCGGGCGTTGATGGCGCGCCAGGCCACCACCTACATGGCAGGCCAGAAGCAGATTCGCGGCTACTGGACCGAAGACCCGCGCGCCTCCGAAGGAGTGGTTGCCGGCGAGCCTGCTCCCGCTCCGTACTTCAACGTGGTTTATCCCGCCATGCCGGCGCTCGCTCTTCTGGAGTTGGCGGAACTTTTTCCGGAGGCTCAGGATCACTCTAAATGGAGGGACGCCGCGCGGCTGCATCTGGATGAATATGCCATCCCGATGGCCGAGCGCAACGCGTACCGCATTATTCCATCAGGCCTGTATCTGGGCCAGCCAACGCCGGAAACTTACCGGCCACTAGCGGGCGAGCTCACCTACCGTTACTTCATGCCCGTCCGCAAACAGTTCTGGTGGCAAGGCATCAACTCTCATCTGGGCAATTACGCGCTTCTTGCTGCGCGCTTTGCCGTTGCAGAACGCAAGCAACCCGGAAGCGGAAGGCAGTATGTTGAGCTGGCCTACCGTCAGCTTGAATGGATTATGGGAGCGAATCCCTTTGGCGCTACTCTGATGACCGGCGAAGGCATGCGCAACCCTTATCCGCACTCGCGTTTTGTGGGTCTCATACCCGGCGGCATTATGAATGGCATCGCAGGGAACGCTCAGGATGAGCCGGTATTGGATGAAGCTTATGCGATTGACTGGCGGACCAACGAGTATTGGAGCCCGCACGTGGCCTACTACATCTGGGCCGTCTCAACCCTGGAACGCGTCCGTTGATTTCTTATAGGGCAACGCGGTTCAGGGAGCCAAAGCTTATCCCAAACCCTGATCATCGCGCAGTCTCAATCGCTGGTTTCATGGGAAGAAGATTGCTGAGCTCGTGAACCTCGCCCTTTGAATCCAAGTCTGCCTCATATGCCTGTTCCGCGTGGCGCAGATCATTCCCGAAGAGGCAAACGTCACGGCTGCCTGGTCCTTTAACCTCCAGAAAAGTCTCGCTGCTTGGCTGTGCCACGGAGTTGCGAATCATCGCTTGCTCGACATTCTCGAGCAGAATGGCGGGCGCATCAGGTTGAGACGGAGCCTGACGCCCTGAGAACCCGTCAATTTGAAGACCTCGGATATCCTGCAGAGAGAGCGCGCTTCGCCATTTTTTCAGTTCGGGCTGACTCCAGGTGACCTCGAAATTCTTAAGTTTGAAATTCTTCGCCCAGCGAATTTTCATGGCATCGACGGACTTATCGTAAGGCGCGGCAGAGTCGGTGGAGAGAAAGAGCTGGATATTTTCGAGGCTGACATCATCCAGCCAGCTATCCGGGTGGCCGTTCACGAAACAGGCGCCCTGGCCGTGGGCGACGATATCGGAGAGAATGACGTTGCGGATCGATCCGGCAGGCGGTTCATGGTCGCGGTGGATGCCATCCACTTCGCTGCGGCGCTTGATATTGAAGTGAATCGGATCCCCGTCGCCCCACCAGAACCAGTCGAAGCGGCGGGTTTGGATGGTGATGTTGGAAATCACCACGTCGCTGACATAGCCGCCGTCAAAGACCATGAAGGCAATGCCGCGGTTTGAGTCGGTGATCACGCAATTGCTGATCGTCACGTTGCGAACCGCCCATTGATTGCCGTCACAGAATTTGATGGCGCTCGAGGCAGAGGACAAACGGCAATTCGTAATGGTGATGTTTTCGCAGGGTCGCACGGGTCCCCAGGCGTTCGTCGAATAGAAAACGATGGCGTCATCGCCGGTGGCGATCGTGCTGTTCATGATCCGGACGTCCTTGCAGCCATCAGGATCAATTCCGTCCGCCCAGACGCCTTCCTTCAGACTCGTGTGGATGTAGATGCCGTCGATCACCAGTCTTTCGCATGCATAAGGGTTAAGGGTCCAACTGGGCGAGTGAAGGATCGAAAGGCCCGCAATGCGCACATCCCGGCAGCGAATGAGCAAGATCATTCTGGGATAAAGGGTGCGATGGGGAAACCCCTGGGGAAACGCGCGCATCAGCGGCTTGCCGAGCGCTTGCATTTCAAGCTTATTGGGGCGGATGTAAGCGTCATCGAGCGTATCCAGTTGCCAGATATATTCGCTCTGGCCGTCCACCGTGCCGCGTCCCTCGAGGGCGATGTTCTGCAAGTCTTCGCCATAAAATAATGCCCCTTTGTCATATGACGCGGGGTTGGTTGAAGCAAAGAGCGTAGCCCCCGCTTCAAGATAAAGCCGCACATGGCTGCGCAGGTGGAGAGTCCCGGAAGTGTATTCGCCGGGCGGGATATAGACGGTTCCGCCACCTTGAGCGGCGCACTCGTTGAGGGCCTTCTGAATGGCCGGTGTGGCATCCTGGCCCTTGGCACCTGTGGCTCCGTAGTTTCTGATGTTCAACCACACCTGTCCTTGTCGCAAAACATCGCAAAATCGCTCAACGGCGCGCTCTTCCATGACAAGTCCCTCTGAAAAAGAAGATGCGTTCGTTCGTGTTCTTACAGGGGAGTCCTGGTCGTATGTCACATAAAGACCTGGACTGAACCCACGGGCGGGACGCTCGTGCCACGGTTGTGGCATGGCCATCCTGGCCATGACCACACCTTATCCAGAAACGTTATTGACACATGACTAGCTGGGCTCCCCGGTTCTTCCGGCGGCGATCACTTTTGACGCCAGGCCGCCGGGTTCAACCAGCGCCGTAATATCCCGATTCAACAGCGCTGCGGCGGCTGTCCAGATTGACCAGTTAAACCAATAATCCCAGCCATAGTTCACTTCTCCAGTGTCGCCGCCGGCGCTGCAACAATTGGCGCCATCCCACATGTAGCCCCATTTGCAGTAGCTCAGTTCCAGATTTTTGTGGAGAAGGTCCAGGCCGAAGTCGTGATGGCCTTCATACATTGCCAGGATCGCGTTCCAAATCACCTGGTGATTGGTGTAGATGTATTCGCCGGTGAGATAGCCGGTATCGTTTTGTTTCCAGAGGGTTCCGTCCGGGTTGGAATAAAGAGGCGGCATGCCCAATTTGCTGATTTTGCAAACCCTGTCCCGGAGCGTGACGATCATCTTTTCGATGTTCTCGGGCGGGAAAACGCCCGGCACGCCGCAGAACCTGGCAAAGTACTGGCCATTCAGGGACGGAGTGAAGAAAGCGTCCAACTTCTTGCCGGTCTTCGGATCGTTATAGACCAGATAGTGGTCGCTCTTCCACAGATACTTTTGCATGGCCTCTTTGCTTGCTGCCAGCATTTCATCCAGCTTTTTAACTTCTTCGATATCCCCTATTTTCTCTGCCCACTCGCGCAGCATTTCCGCAGCCGCCAATCGGAAACCGCCTGCGTCGGCAACATAGCCATAGTAGGAGCGGTCCTCAAACCAGTCAGAATCATTCCACGTGTGCGGGCGGTACGGCGGCATGGCAATGATTTGCGTCAGGCCCAAATCCGGCCGCTGGCTGAAGGAATAGTTCAGCGCCTTCTTGGCAGAAGGGTAGAAGTCCTTCAGAAACTCGTCATCGCCGTGGATCTTCCAGTGCCAGTAAGCCTGAACCATATAGCACGCGCCCACCACAACTTCCTGATAATCGTAGGACATTGGGTTGGCGGGGTCCGCCCAGCGGCCCAGAAGCTGAGCCAGGTCGCCATTGGACCGTTGCGTCGCCCGGACGGCTTTCAGGGCTGAAACGTGCAATTCGGGGAAGAAGAGCGAAAGCAGCGGACCTGCCATGGCTAAATTCGAAAGCGTGGAAACATGCGAGCAGGCACGAGGCGATTCTTCCAACGCAAAAAGACCGTCTTCCGGCCTGCACCAGTCCCCGATGGGATCTTTTGCCTGCGCCCACAAGCTGCAAGGGGCAAAGTAATAAAACGAGTTGATCAGCGCGTCGGCCAGCCAGCCCGTCAACTCCTTGTCTTCATAGATCACGGACTGCCAGGCGATGATGCGCTTGAGAAGCCGCTCGTGGTTTCGCGCCAGATACTGCGCCACCTCTCCGGCGTCGGCGAAGCGCGTCGCATACATGTGCGTGAAGCGTTTGCCGGTCGTCGAAAGCGTCAGTCCCTCTGGCGCATAGGTCAAGATTCGTTTCCCGCCAGTTCCGGGGTTGCCGTTGCCTTCCCATTCCGGGGCGTACCAGGCCAGAATGATTCGAATCACCTTCTCCTCAGCGGGCCCGATTTCGTAATCCACCGCTACGGATGAGCCGCCGTCGTGCTCCGCGGTTGAAGGCAGATTCTTCTCGACCGCATCCCAGGTTGCGCCATCGAAGCCAAGCGCTCCGCCGGTGCGCACTTCGTCTTCCGCCAACGCCGCCAGAACGTAGCTCATTCCCCAGGATTTTTCCTCCACCCACACTCCCTTCAGCCCGTCGGGAGCAGAGCGGCGAGAAATTTGCTGAGGAGGCATGACCGGCTTCATCGGCATGTTGGGCCAGCCAATTGCATAGTTCCGGGAGTGATGATCGGCAAACCCCGGAAAATTGAAGACCAGGCAGCCCTTGTGCGCGGAATTTCTCTTGTTCCTGAGATGTACTTCGAAAACCGCGCCAGGAATGTTGGATGCCTTCACGTCGCCGGGAATGAACGGCGACCAACTCCGGACGCTAATCTCAACCGGCGCATCCGATGACGTATATTCGACGTCGGCGATTGGATAGTGGCCCCAATACGCGCTTTCCTGCATTGAGCCGCCCACGTTGATTCCCAAGGATGGCCGATTATTTCCCGCGTAATTCTTGGTCTGGCCGGTACCGAGCACCCATGACCGGCCGCCAGTCGCGATGGCCAGATAAGGGGTGTTCAGCGGCCCGCCGATGGGAGTTATGTGATTGAAAATCGAACTGTAACCCAGTACGCCAGAGGGTTCGAGATAGAGCGCCCCCGTGTCGATCCCGCCCAGGGGCATGCCAGACACGGGCCAGGGTCTCTCCACATAGGAAGAGAAGTAACTTGCGGCTCGCTTACGGTAAATGATGCCCGTAACGGGTTGCGGATAGCCTGCCGCTCGAAACCGCACCCATTGGCCCTCGGGCAAATCCGCAGCAAACAAGCGGCCTTCTGTTGCCGGCTCAGTATAGACGCCTTTGGTCAGAGAGTTGTCAGGCGCTGTGAGGTCGAGTGAACTCACACTTCCCAGGCCCAAGCTCCCCATCACGGAATGGAGAAAAGTTCGCCGGGAGTAAGTTGGCATCCAGCCCTGATTCATCGGGAGATCTCCTTCCGGGGAGTCCAGCAGGTTGCTGAAAAACGATCCTGAATGTTGTCATCCCAAGCCGTTCGATTGTCATTCTGAGCGCAAGCGAAGAATCGCCGTATTACGCTCAGGATAAACGCCGCGAGGAATCTTAACGACAGTGATGAGTGAAAAGTGAGAAGTTGCGAAAAAATCTCGCTGTAGCGGCGATCGGTGATCGCCGGGTTTTGGCTTTCTAAAACTTCGGCGAACATCGTTCGCCGCTACAACGGCGCGGATTGATTGTTTTCTCTTCACTCATTACTGGTTTTGCGGCTTCTCGGAATGACAGGTTATGGGATTCTTCCGCCGAGCGTCGGTCGGCGTCAGAATGACAGCCCTCAGAACATTCTGCATCAACCTGTTCGAGCGTCGAATTTTAATCGGCATCAGCCGCTGGCTGCCAGCTTACGCACGATTTCGAGCGTGGCGTCGATTTCCGCTTCGCTGTTGTAAATCTGACATGACTGGCGGACTCCAAGCTGGTCGCCTTGGGAACGAACGCGGATTTTCTTCTGCATCCATAGCTCTTGCTCCAGCCTGGCGGCAGGCACTCCCTCAATACGATGCACCACAACCGCGCCCGCCAGCTTTGGATGAACCGGAGAACTGATTCGAGCGCCGGGGATTTGTTGCAATCCTGTGCGCAGGCGGTCGGCCAGAGAATGAATCCGTTCGAGCACACGCTCCGTCCCCAGCCTGAAGTGGAAATCCAGAGCAGCCTCAAGACCTACCAGCAGCGAACGATTGCCTGTTCCATACTGCATGAATCGGTACATGCCCGCTGTTTCGTCATCCCATTCCTGGCTGCACAGCGTCGTCCAGAATCGGGTTTGCTGATCGTGGTGGATGTATAACATGCCATTGCCCGGCGGAGCCAGCAGCCACTTGTGCGGACTTGAGAAATAGGCGTCGCATCCGAGAGCCTGAAGGTCAACTTTCACTTGGCCCACGGCTTGCGCTCCGTCGATCACACAAAGGCATCCGTGCTCGTGCGCGAGTTGCGTGAGTTGTTTGGCGGGCATCACGACGCCGCTCGAAAAAAGGATGTGGGGAAAGGCCAGGACGCGAGTGCGCGGAGTCATCGCCGCCGCGAAAAGCTCCACTAATTGTTCGGGATCGTTCGCTGGAGTCGGAATGTGAACCTGCTTCACCACGATGCCGTCTCTTTTGGCGCGTTCTTGCCAGCCACAAATCCCTCCGGGATGCTCATGGTCCGTCAGAATCACTTCATCCCCCGCCTTCAGGCTGAGGCCCTGTGCGACAAAGTTCATTCCCATGGTGGAATTCTGCGTCAGCGCCAAATCTCTGGGTTCTGCATTCACCAGTTTTCCGAGTTTTTCCCGTACACTGAGCGCGGGCATATACCCGCTGATCAAATCTTCGGTTTTTGGCGTATAGTCCCAGCGTGTGATGGTGGTTTCAACCGTTCGCATGTCTTCGATGACGCGCTCGAGCACCGGGCGGGGCGTGGCTCCGAGCGTGGCCGTGTTGAAGTAGGCTTCTCCCGGCGCGATATAGAACTGACCGCGCACACGGTCCCAGAACGCCGGATCATTTTCATCGGGCCACGGAGGAAGGGCGGAAGCGGGCGCTGAGGGTGCGGGGTCCGCCTGAACCGGGTCTCGCCGGGCTAGAAGGCTTGATGCGAGAAGAGTATTCAGAAAACTTCGTCGGTTGAACATGCTTTTTTTGCTTTAACCTGGTCCTTTGTCACAAAAATACCCGGGCTGAATCCACGGGCGGGACGCCCGTGTGACGGTTGTGGCACGGCCGTTTTGGCCATGGCCACACCTTGTCCAGAAACGTTAATCACACATGAACCAGAGAAAGGGAGAGGGCTTCGGAGAGTTGAAGCCCTCCGGCAATATTCCGCTATACGGATAAATTTCCTTTTATTGTCCAGCCCCTCGGGATATATCTTGCCGGTTGCTGAAATACTCTTACAGCCTTTTTGCATGACGCTTCAGGCAGAAGGCAAAAAGTTGCTCATGGCCCTTAGTTCATCGCTGCGAGCGCCGTCGTCGAAGCGGTAGGGAACTTTAGCCTTTCGGAGATCATTACCCAGCAGGCAGATGTTGCGGCTCTCTTCCCCTCTGATTCCCACGAACACGGTTGTCGCCTCCGCTGCCTGAGAGTTGAGCACTCTCGCATTTTTGACCCTGTTGAGAACCACCGCTGGAACGTCCCGATCGGGCCAAGCCTGGCGTCCGGCGAAGTCATTAAGCTCCAGCCCGTCGATATCTTCAAAGTAGAGCGCGCTCTGCCATCGATCAAGCGATGGCTTGTCCCAAATGACTTCGACATCTTTAACTTTTAAGTTCTTCGCCCAGCGGAATTGCAGTGCGTGGACGGACGTGTCGTAGGGGGCGGCAGGGTCCGTAGAAAGAAAAAGCTTGATGCTCTCGAAGCTTACGCCCTCGAGCCAGCTTTGAGGATGGCCGGCGATGGTGGAGGTTCCCTGAACGTGCGCAATAACGTTCCGGATCATGACATTGTGAATGAGGCCCGGTCCGGGGTCCGTGGGCTTGGGGGGCTCCTTATTCCATTCGCTGAGCGTCTTGATCTCAAAGTTGAACGGATTGCCGTCGCCCGCCCAGAACCAATCGAAGCGGTGCAGATTGATGGTCAGATTGGAGATGATCACATCCCGGATGAAACCGCCGTCAACGATCTGCAACGTGATTCCGCGATTGCAATGGGTGATGACGCAGTTGTTGATCACCACGTTCCGGATGCCGACCCTGATGCCTTCCGTAAACTTGATCGCAGCCGACGCGGAGGAAAACCGGCAATTCACGATCGTGATGTTTTCCGCGACGACGTTTTCTGAGAACATCGCGATGCAATCGTCTCCGGTCTCGATGGCGCTGTTGGAGATTCGGACATCCTTGCAGCCGTTGATATCAATGCCATCCGCCCACACAGCCTCTTTCAGGCTGGTATAGGCGTAAATCCCGTCAATCACCACCCGTTCACACTCGATGAGGTAGAAGGTCCAACTGGGAGAGCGCAGAAAAGACAGCCCCGTGATGCGCACGTTTTTGCAGCGTCTCAGCCACACCAGATGCGGGTAGATGTTGCGAGTGGGAAAACCTTCGGGATAAGACCGCATGACGGATTTGCCCAGGGACACCATCAGTTCCTTGTGGTTGAACGAATGCTCGGTGGTATCGGGCCGCCAGATATATTTCGCCTGGCCGTCCACAGTTCCCCGGCCCTCGATCGAAACGTCTTCAAGTTCATCCCCTTGAAACAAAGCTGCGGTGGATGGGGCATCCTTCTGATTAAAGGAGAGGGCCTCGATGAGCGGATAGGCGTGGGGGTCATCGGCAGCAAACAGCGTTGCACCTCCTTCGAGGTACAGCCTCACATGGCTGCGGAGTTTGAGACCTCCGGACGTATACTCGCCGGGCGGCAGATAGACGGTTCCTCCGCCGGCCGCCGCACAAGCGTCGATGGCTTTCTGGATCGCTGGCCTCGCGTCATCGCTCCGATGGCCGGTCGCTCCATAAGCTTTCACATTAAAGACCGCTTCGCCTGCTGAGTACGGCTGAGAGCCTTCAGATCGCGGCGTCGAGCCTGGCGTGCGATTTTGGGATAATTCATTTTCAGTTCCCCGGATGCTCGGAGCCGGATTCGCAGCCGCCAGGCCCGCGACAGCCAATGAGTTCAAGAATAAACGCCGATCCATCACACTCATGGTGATGTAGCCTCCTCCAGAAGTTGATGTCCTCGCCAATTTCTGTTTCTCTGCCTGGGAATAAGGTCAAGGTTTTTTATCACAAGGGTTGAGCCTTGTCAACAAGCATGTCGGTATGATGTTCGTAATACGGCAATTAAAATTAACCTTATCGCTTGGTCGGAGTCCGCCTCCTTGAAGCTCCTGCTGCATGACAGGATATGCAGTCAGTTTGGCTGATAGAGGGAACGCAATCCCAAGGAAGGATTTCGCTTAACAAATTATATTGCTATCAGTTGCACATATCGCGCGTGTGACCGCTGTTTGGGCGCGAAAGAACCTGGTCTGAGGACCGTTGAGCATGCGGATAAAGGGTCCGTTCCTCGAGGGGCAGGATTTTTGAAGGTTCATATTCCGTAAAACGAATGAATGACCGCAAAAGTTATTGATCCTCAATCATTCGATGTAGCGCTTATTTCGATGTTTTGCAGAGAGATGCCTGAATGGCCTGGAAAAGCGGCGGATTAGTCAGCGCCTTGTAGCCTCTCGTCGGGTGACCAGCGGGTCGGGCCTGAGCCAGCTTCCTTCCCGCGCCAGATAGAAAGTGTCAACAGCCACATGCTGATATCGATCTACCTGTCCACTAGGCCAGCGGATTTCGATCTTGTCGGCTTTCTGCAAGGATGCCATGCCGATAAAGGCCCTCGGATCATTGCTGGAGAGATAGCTTTCGTTACTGCGCACATCAAAGATGCGCCGCATCCCGCCGGCCGTTACGGTAAGGCGGGCTCCGATACCGCTGCGGTTGCTTTGTACGCCTTCGGTACGGATCACAAGCCAGTTTCTTCTATTACCGCCGTCATTGAGCAATAACGTGGGGGTATCGTTTTTATTGACGATCAGCGCGTCGATGTCGCCATCATTATCGATATCCGCAAACGCCACTCCTCGGCCCGAACGGGGTTTCCCTTTGCGAAGTCCGACCACCTCGGAGACATCCATAAAGGACTTGCCTTCGATGTTTCGCAGGAGATAGGTCGGTTCGGCAAAGGGATCATCAGGGTAGACCTTTCCCACCTGGGGGTCGGTATGGCCGAAGGTCATCCAGATGTCCAGCCATCCGTCGTTGTCGAAATCAAAGAGGTTCGTTCCCCATCCGCAATATTGATAACCGAGTTGCGCCAGACCTTTCAGGATGGTTACATCTTGAAACCGGTGGGAACCCTCATTTTCGTAAAGCGTCTTATACTGATCGATCCAGTTGGAGATCAGGATGTCCATAAGGCCATCGTTGTTGTAATCGCCCACCGTCACGCCCATGGTGCCCTGGGGATTGCCGTCCCCATCCACTGCAAGTCCCGATTCGTAGCTGGCATCTCGAAACGTGCCATCGCCATTGTTGATGTAGAAGAAATTGGGACCGGAATCGTTGACCTGGTAGATGTCCTGAAGCCCATCGTTGTTAAAGTCGCCGAACACAACTCCAAAACCCCTGCCGAGATCCTTCTCTGGGCGGGTAAGTCCGGCAGCTTTCGTCACATCCGTGAAAGTCCCATCGCCGTTATTGTGGTAGAGGATGCCTTGCTCCCCGGAATAGTTGTCGGGCGGGCAGGCGATGGGGACCTCCTTCAATCGGCACGCGTTCGGGTCTCCAGGTCTGGGGGGAAGATGCTCCGGATCAACCTTGACGAAATTGGCTACGTAGAGGTCGAGACGGCCATCATTGTCGTAGTCTCCCCACGCCGCCCCCATGCTCCATTTGGGGAAGCCCCAGTGAGGGTCCGCCACGCCAGCCGCCT
>CADDZJ010000105.1 GCA_902812415.1 Acidobacteriota bacterium | reverse complement strand
ATCATCGGCGGCGTCACGGTTTCAGTCATTTTGAGTATTTTCGTGATTCCCGCGGCGTACCTGCTGGTCTATCGTAAGTATGACCAGAATCTCCCGAGTGAAGATACGGTACGCGCGGAATAAGAAATCCAGATCACAGCGAAGATATTCCCCGGGGAGGCCTTCCCCCCTCCCGCCGCTCCGGGGCCTTGGCCGACCCGCAGGGTCCAGACCCTGCGGGTTCGGAAAGGTTAAGCAAAGATCGGAGTCAAATGAATATGATGAAATGGCTATGGCTTCCTGGCCTCTGCACCCTCCTTCTGGCGCCCGTTCCTCTTGCGGCGCAAACTCCGCCGCCCCCGCTCAGCCTCAAACAGGCCGAACAGATCGCGCTCAAGAACCATCCGCAGATTTTCGCGGCGCAATATAATGCGCTGGCATCAAATCAATTCGTGCGTGAAGAGCGCTCCGCCTATTTCCCCACCGCTTTTGCCGATGTCACCGGCGTGGCAGCGGACAGAGACACTCGCATCGGGGCTGGAACACTACAAGCTTCGCGGCTGTTCAGCCGCGAAGCGCAAGGGATTACCATCGATCAGCTCATTACCGACTCAGGACGAACGCCCAACCTGGTGGCCAGCTCGCGTTTCCAGGCGCGCGCTGCCGACGAAGACGCGCAGGCCACCCGTTACGACGTGTTGCTGGCCGTGAATCGGGCTTACTTCGAAGCGCTCCGCGCCCAGGCTCTGCTCAAAGTGGCCCAAGAGACCGTCGCGGAGCGGCAGGTGGTTGCGGATCAGGTCTCGGCGATGGTTCAGAACAAGCTTAAATCGAAGCTCGATCTCAGCTTTGCCGACGTCAACCTCGCGCAGGCCAGACTGCTGCAAATCCAGGCGCAAAACAACGTCAAAATTTCATTTGCCGAGCTGACGCGCGCGATGGGGTTGCAAAATACGCCCTCGTTCTCTCTGGAAGAAGAGCCTCTGCCGCCTGCTCCACCCGCAACCGCCGCCGGACTTGTGAACCAGGCTATGCAGAACCGACCGGAGCTTCTCAGCCTGCGTTTTCGCCAGCAATCCGCCTACAAATTCCAGCGCGCCGAAAGGGATTTATCCTTTCCGACCGTTGTGGCCGAAGGAGACGCCGGCTACATCCCTGAAATCGCTCAACTAACCCTGCCCCGCATTATTCCCAATCACTATGAGGCGGCGGCGGTGAACGTCGAAATTCCTGTTTTTAACGGCCATCTCTTCTCCGCGCGCCGCGAGGCAGCCTTGATGAAAGCGCGGCAGGCGGATGAAAACCTGCGCGACATGCAGGAACGAATCGCGCGGGATGTTCGCACGGCGTGGGCCAATGCGGCGACCGGCTATCAGCGGATCGGCGTGGCCGATCAGCTTCTGAATCAGGCGAAACTGACGTTGGCGCTGGCGCAGGGGAGATACAATCTGGGACTCAGTTCCATTGTGGAGCTTTCTCAGGCGCAGTTGAACGAGACCCAGGCTGAAATCCAGGATGTGAACGCCAAATATGACTTCCAGAATGAAAATGCGGCCTTGGAGTATGCCATCGGAACGCTGCGCTAAGGCGACACAGGAAGGCGTGTCGACCCGCCATCGGTCCATGCGAGCCGCCATAGGCTGGTAGCCGCTGGGGATTGCCTGGTAGCGCTATATGGACAGGAAAGGGCCCACCACAGAGGACACGGAGACAAGCCCTCTGTACTATTAACCGGGAACTTTCTCTCGCTTCGCAAAGATTTTTATCGTGCGATTGGTCTTTTGTTTTCGTGAGCGCTGCTTTCTGAAATCTGAAATTTGAAATCTGGCTTTGCTTGCAGCTCTGCCGCGCTGTGATCCCTGTGCCCTCTGTGGTGAAAGAAATACACGCCCTCGAATTTTCCCGCCGCAACACGAGCCGTCCCTGTGGCCGCATTGTGTTATGATCCCCTTCTGATTTCACGGTGGTAAGGAGAACTGCCGCGTGCTGAAACAAGGAATTCGTCACTTCATCATTCTTCTCGCTTTGAGCCTGGCCGCGCTTCCGCTTAAGGCGGCAGACTCAGATTCCCCGGCGCCTCCCGCAAGCGATGGCACGCTGCCCGGCCTCACGGCAATTGCCGGAGAAGGCATGATGCAGTCGGAAGCTTATCGCGATCTCCAGTACTTAAGCGACTATATCGGCCCGCGACTTACGGGCTCGCCCGGAGCCAAAGAGGCTATCCAATGGTCGCTCGCGCGAATGAGAGCGTTGGGCCTCGCCAATGTCCATGTCGAGAAGTATCAGATGTTTCGCGGCTGGACGCGCGGGTTTGCTTCCGCCGAATTGCTCTCACCCATTCATCGCTACCTGAAAGTGGACTCGATGGGTTGGGTAGGCTCGACGCCTGAGAACGGGGTAACGGCAGATGTGACGCCGGTGAATTTATACCAACTCGACCAGGAGATGAAGGAAAACTCCTCAAAGTGGGCCGGCAAAGTTCTGGTGATGGTCACACGCGGGGAAGCGCCGAAGGATCGTTTCCAATTATTTGTGAAGTTCGGCAATTTCCTGAAGGCAGCCTACGCCGCCCATGCCGCCGCTGTGATTGGCGGGCAGGGAGGTTCAGAGGCTGCGGGCATGGACATCACCCACACAGGCATTCTGGGCTTTGCCGCTTACTATCCCATTCCGGTGGTCAGCATGGCGGCTGAAGACCAGGAGCAGATCGAGCGCTTCCTCGATCAGGGGAAGACCGTGAGTCTGAAGATCAACGTTCAGAATCACGTCACCGACGGACCGGTTGAGTGTGCGAACGTGCTGGGTGAAATCCGGGGAACTCAATACCCCGAACAAATTGTGGTGGCCGGGGCGCATCTGGATTCCTGGGACCTTGCCGAAGGCTCAACCGACAACGGCGTGGGAGCGGTCGCGGTCCTGGATGCCGCCCGTGCCATTCTGGAAAGCGGGTACAAACCTCGCCGCACGATTCGGTTTGTGCTTTATACCGGAGAGGAAGAAGGGTTGCTCGGATCACTGGCTTATACGAAAATGCACCAGAGCGAAATGAAGAATCACGTGGCCGCGCTCACGCTGGATAACGGCCAGGGGCCGGTGGTCAGTCTTGAGCTTGGCGGCCGCAAAGACCTGATTCCCGCGGTCGAACAGTTTACCAAGGCGGTGGCGGCCTTCGGCAATCTCAAAGTAAGCGATCACGCGGTATTCGATACCGATACCGGGCCGTTCATCCTCCAGGGTCTGCCCGGCATCAACATGGGTCAGGACTCGCCGGAATACAAGTACACGCATCACTCCGCCGTCGATACCTTTGATAAAGTAAAACCCGAGATTCTGGAGCAGGACGCCACGCTGATGGCCTTGACCGCTTATTGGATCGCCGATCGCCCCGAGCGGCTGGCCGGTCCCTGGCCGCCTCAGAAAACCGCGCAGATGCTTGTGGATCAGAAACTGGATAAGATGCTCAAAGCCATCGGTCTGTGGCCCTTTGGAAATCAGGATTCCAAACAGCCATAAGCCGCGCGCGGATTTTTGCGGCGCGGCGCTGTGTCTGACAAACAACAAGAGGTGTGATGATGAGGATCCTTCGCCGTCAATTTCTGCAAACCACCGCTGCGGCTGCCGTGGCGGGAGCGGGTTTGTCTTCTTCTTTGATCGAATCCGCTCAGGCGACGCCTGCCGACGACAGCGCAGAATCGCAAGGCTCCAAAACCCCGCGGCTCTTCGCGGGCTGCTGCGCTTATTCCTATCGCAAATACCTGCAACATGGCCCGATGACGATGGAGGACTTCATTCGCAAGGCTGTGGAGCTGCGCCTGGATGGAGTGGATATGACGGCGTATTATTTCAAGTCCACCGATCCGGCTTATCTTGCAAGCCTTCGCCACCTGGCCTATCAGATGGGAGTTCCTTTTTCCGGCGCAGCATGCGGCGTCAGCATGGTGCAGGCGGATGCCGACCGCCGCGCCGAGGCGCTGAACGAGATCAAGAAATGGGTGGACGTCACGGACGCCTTGGGAGCTTCCCACCTGCGCGTTTTTGCCGGAAAGCTTCCACGAGGAGCGAGCGTGCAGCAGGCGGTTGATTGGGTGGTGGAGACCATGAAACCGGCCTGTGATTATGCGGGTAAGAAAGGGATTATGATTGGAGTGGAAGACCATTCCGGCGTCACGCAGAATGCGGACGTATGTCTGGAGATCATGCATCGCGTCAATTCGCCTTACGCAGGGATTAATCTGGATATCACCCATTTCATTCCAACGCCTGCAGAGGACGCTTACGCTCAGATCGCAGCCTGCATCCCCTATGCGACCAATACTCACATCCGCGATCACTTTGATAACGGCGCGCCTGTGGATATGGATCGCGTCTGGCGGCTTTTCGCAAAGGCGGGGTTCAAGGGTTATATGTCCGCCGAATACGAGGGCAAAGAAGACCCGATGACAGGCGTGCCGAAGCTCGTCGCCAGGATTCGGACGCTCTGCCGGAAGTATTCCAGTGTGTGATGAAATGCAAGGAGGGCATGCCATGCCAAACCGACGTCAATTCATGGAAACGGTTCTCGAAGGGACGGCCGCCGTGGCCGCATCCGGCCTGTTGCCCACAAACCGCATTTTAGGAGCGAACGATCGCGTTCGCTTCGGGCTGATCGGATGCGGGGGGCGTGGAACAGAAATCCTGCGCTCAGCCCTGCGCTGCACGAACACGGAATGCATCGCCGTGGCAGATGTCTACACGCGCCGCCTGGAGCAGGTGAAGCGCTATGTCCCCCAGGCCAGGCCATGTGGGGACTTTCGCCGGATGCTTGAGGACAAGAGCCTCGACGCCGTTCTCATCGCCACCCCGCAACACCAGCATGCGCTCAATTTTGTCCCCGCCATCCAGGCAGGCAAGGACGTTTATCAGGAAAAAACGATGGCCTTCAATCCCGATCACGCGCGGCGCATGCGGCGGGCGTTCCTCGGCTCCCATCGCGTGGTGCAGGTGGGCATTCAATCCACCAGCAGTCCGGGCTTCAGTAAAGCGCGCGAACTGGCGCAGCCGGAAAAGATGGGCCAGATTACGGCGCTCCACACGCACATGTACCGCAACGCAGCTTACGGCGGATGGAAGCGAAGCATCCCTTCAGATTGCGATCCGGAGCATGTGAACTGGAAGATGTTTCAGGGCGAGGCGGCTCCGCATCCTTTCGATCCTAACCGCGTCATCAACTGGCGCTTCTACTGGGACTACTCGGGTGGGAATGTGTTTGAGAATATGGTTCACCAGGTCGGCTTCTGGTACAAGGTTCTGAATTTGGGAATTCCCAGCATGGCGATGATGGCCGGAGCCAACTACATCTCGCCCGAAATGGAAGTGCCCGACACGATGAACGTCACGCTCGAACAACCGGAGAAGCTGCTCTTCACCTGGAACTCCGGCTTTGGCAACCGTTACTATACTTCCGATGACGACCTGCTTCTGGGGCGCAAGGGAACGGTGATCCGGCACGATAATCAGGTGCAATACCTTCCGCAAGGCGGGCATGCCCACGGAGCGCCGATGAGCCCTGTGGCAACGTCAACTCACGGTCCTGACATCGTGGGCGGCGGCGATGAAACTGTTCTGCATATGCAGAACTTCTTTGATTGCGTGCGCAGCCGCAAGGAACCCAACTGCCCGTTTGAACTGGGATACCAATCGGCGATCGCCTGCCAGATGGCGCTGGCTGCGCTCCATCACCGCCGCGCTGTGCGATGGGATGCGGAGCGGGAAGAGATTATCGCGGTCTGAACCATTGCGCGGGCAATACTTACGCCATCAGGGCATGTTGTTGAAGCAGGCTCGTCCAGCGGCGTTCCTTGCGGGTCTTCCAGGCCCCGCGTTCGTAGGCATAGCCCGTGATAAGCGGCACGGCCAAGGTCGCTTCGCTGTAAACCATCTGCTCGTAGGCGGTATCCACTTTCCCCCAACTGCTGGCTTCCTTCAAAGTGCTTGAAGAAAGCGCGCCGTCGCGCACGTCGGCGACGGTGATCTGCACCGCATACTTGTGCATGGGAACCTCGACGCCGAGCGTATCGGCAGCCACCACAACATCCTGAGCAAAATTCTTGGGCACGCCGCCGCCAATCATGAAGAGACCGGTCGTGGGATTCTTGATTTTAAGCTGCGTAAGCTCGTAAAAATCCCTGGCGCTGTCGAGCGTCACCTTGTTTCGCTCTCCACGCGTGTGCTGGTGCATCACCAGGCCAAATCCGGCGGAGCAATCGCTGAAGGCTGGGCAGAAGATGGGAACGTCTTTTTTATAGGCTTCCAGCACGATGCTGTCGGCCGTTTTTCCCTCGCGCTCGAGATAAGCGCCCATCTCGCGGATGAATTCGCGGGAGGAATAAGGCCGAGGATCGAGCAGGTCAGCAATCTCCCGCACCATCTCGTCGCAGATGCGCAACTCGTCTTCATCAATGAGCGTGTCGTAAATGCGATCAATGTGCAGCTCGCGAAGCGTCGCGTCATCCATGCCCGCCCGCAGCCGCTCCTCGCCAACGTAGTGGCTGAAGCCCAGCGCCTCGAAGAAATCCTGATCCACAATGTTGGCTCCCGTGCTGACAATGCAATCCGCCATATTGTGCCGAACGAGATCGACGAACACCTGCTTCAGCCCGGCGCTGATCAGCGAACCCGCAAGGCACAGGATGATGCCGCATTCCGGATCGCGCAGCATGCGGTCATAGATTTCCGCCGCGCGCGCAAGGTCCCGGGCGCTGTAAGCCATCCCCTGCATCGCATCAACCAGGTCCGCCACATGATGCGCTTTGATATCAATGTGCTGGATTTTCTTTTGCAGAAAGTCCGATTTTTTCATCATGTCCTTTTCTCGCCGACTGCGCTTGAAGCCTTCTCTACTCAAATTCCGAACACGACATAAAGAATCCACATCGGGGACAAATCATCTTGCAATGTTGGGGCTGGAGCCGCGCTCCACATTGCGGGCAAAATTGCACCGGCAACTCGCTTTCGCGCTCTTGAGGATCGGGGTTACTCTGTTCTTCTCTCACAATGCCTTCCGGAGGAAATCGCCCAGCTTGCGATACGCCTCAAGGAGCAACGGCTCTTGCGGCAAAAACACCAAGCGGAAGTACGACGTCCCTTTTGTCATGCCAAAGCCGCTGCCATGGACAATCAGGACGTGCTTCTCGAGGAGCAATTGCTTAGCAAACTCCTCATCATTGCTCGCAATCTCAAATCGTGGGAAAGCATAAAACGCGCCGCGGGGCCGAACGCAGCGAACCCCCGGCGTGGCCCCGGCCCAGCTCATCGTGAGATCACGCCTTGCGCGCAGCTTGGCGATGACTTCCTTCAGATGATCCTGGGGTCCTTCGAGCGCCGGGCGGATCGCATACTGCATGGGGAAATTGGCGCTCAACCGCGCTCGCACCAGCTTCTTCAGATTCTCAACGTAGCTTTGCGTCGCCTGAGCCGGCCCGCTCACCACCACCCAGCCCACTCGCCATCCAGGCGCAAGATAGGCTTTGGAGAGGCCGTTGAGCGTCACCACTGGCAGGTCTGGCGCAAGCGAGGCGACGGGGTAATGTGGATCGCCATCCAGGATCAGCTTTTCGTAAATCTCATCGGTGATGATCAGCAAATGCCGTCGTCGAGCCAGATCGATGAGCGCTTCGAGCGTCTTCCGCGAGTAAACGGAGCCTGTAGGGTTGTTGGGGCTGATTACCACCAGGGCGCGCGTCTTTTCGTTGACCTTGTTTTCGAGGTCTTCAAGGTCCGGCTCCCAATCGCGATTCTCATCGAGCCTGTAGAAATTGACCTCGGCTTCGAGCTTGGCCAGAATGGCGGAATAAATCGGATAATCCGGGCGCGGAACCAGCACGTTCTCACCACGATTCACCAGAGCCGTCAGGCAGATGTCCGCAGCCTCGCTCACGCCGTAAGTAACGAAGACGGTCTGAATGTTGCGAATGCCTTTGCGCTCAGCGTCGGTCCGGATAGCTTCCAGCGCCTCATCCAGGCCAAGCGACGGCGCATAGCCGTTCTTGCCGTCTCGGATAGCCTTCTCGACCGCCTCGACCAGATGTGCAGGCGTCTGGAAATCGAAATTCAGAGGGTCGCCAATGTTCAGCGGAATAATGCGCTTGCCTTCGCGACTGAGTTGTTCCGCCACCACCGCAATATCGCGGATGGCGTATCGCACATGTTCCACCCTCTCAGCAACGAGCACTTCAGGGATTCGACCGATCTCTTCAGCCAAAGCCATATAAGCACATCTAAGCAGATTTCGCGCCATTCTTTAGCATAGCAGGTTAAACCCACGGTGATGAGACGAATGACACAAATTATTTCCAGTTCTTAACAAGGCCGGGCTGGTCCGCCCGGTCTGGAAGTTTTGGCGGAAGTGAGTCGGAATCGAACCGACCGTCCCGATGGAATCGGGACCACAGGATTTGAAGTCCTGGGCGAACACCAGCCCGCATGCACTTCCGAACTGATTCTAAGAGGCCCGCGTACGGTCGTCAATCTCTGAGAGTTATTGGCAGAAGAGCCCACTCGCATTGTATCCCTCCTTTGGGATTGAAGTGAGTAGGCTTTACCACTTCTGCGCGCAGGCTTGCGTGAACAACTCCGGGTCTGGATAGACCTATCAATACATTCTCCAGACAGTTTCCACGCGCTTGCGGGACGGAGGGAGCGCCAGCCCCAGGATCACGCCGGTAACAAATCCGCCAACGTGCGCCCACCAGGCCACGCCGCCGCCCGTGGCGGATTCGATGGCCAGCGCCTGATAGCCCATCAGAAACTGGATCAGGAACCAATAGCCCAGCACCAGGACGGCGGGCAGATGAATCGTCCAGAAGAAGAAAATCAGGTAAATGGCGGTGGTGATATGGGCGCGCGGAAAGGAGACGAAGTAAGCGCCCAGCACGCCGGCAATGGCTCCGCTTGCGCCAATGGAAGGAAGCCGCGAACCGGCGTTGAGATCAATATGAAGCAGGGCTGCCGCAAAGCCGCTGACGAAATAGAGCAATAGGAACTTGGAATGCCCCAGGCGGTCCTCAATGCTTCGCCCAAAAACAAACAGGAAGAGCATATTGCCGATCAGGTGCAGCCATCCCGCATGTAGGAACATGGAAACAAAAATGGGCACGATGAGGCCGGCAACGCTTGGGATCATCCAGCCATGAGGCGTGGTGTAACGCGCCGGAATCACTCCGAATAGATAGACAAAACGATTCAATTCACGGCCCAGAGAGAGTTCGTAGAGAAATACCAGCGTGTTGACGACAATCAGCGCCAGCGTGCCCAACCAGAAGGTGCGACGGCGAACGTTGTCGTTAAGCGGGATGGGAATCATGGATGAAGTATTCTACCTCAGCAGGATTATTTATAAGGGGTCTCAGATGCAACGACGCGATTGTAGAGGCGCAGGGCATGTGCCCTATGGTGGAAGCGACTTGAAGAGAACGCCGCGCCCAGGACAGACATCGCCCAGAACAGATAAGGGCGGATGCCGCCCGCCCCTACGGGCAGAGCATTCGGCGTTACAATCAGGAAGTGGAGTAAAGCTTTGACCAAACAAAGCCCGGCAAAAACCAAAATCCCCTGGCACGAACTGAAGCGCATCGTGGGCGAAGCCAACATCCTGTGGAGGGATGAAGACCTGATGCTTTACGAATACGATGGCCTCTCGTCCCACGCCATGCCGGATGCGGTGGTTTTCCCTTCGACCACGAAGGAAGTTTCGGAAATCGTCAAGCTTGCCGCGCAGCATGGCATTCCCGTCATCGCGCGGGGCGCCGGCACCGGACTGAGCGGCGGCGCGGTGGTCACCGAGGGAGGCATTGTGGTGGCCTTCTCTCGGATGAAGAAAATCCTGGAAATCGATCTGAAGAATCAACGCGCGCGCGTCCAGCCGGGAGTGGTGAACCTGGACCTTTCGCTCGCTGTGGCTTCCTACGGCTACTATTACGTGCCCGACCCTTCCAGCCAGAAGGCCTGCACGCTGGGGGGCAATGTGGCCGAGAATTCCGGAGGGCCTCACACGCTGGCCTATGGCGTCACCACCAACCACGTGCTGGGGCTTGAAATGGTGCTGCCAGATGGCTCGGTGATCCATACCGGAGCCGCGTATTGGGATCGCCCTGGATATGACCTGACGGGACTGATTGTGGGATCCGAAGGGACGCTTGGAATTGTCACCGAAATTACCGTGCGGCTTTGCCGCAAGCCGGAGGCCGTGAAGACGTTGCTGGCAATTTACAACCAATGCGCTGACGCCACGCGCACCGTGGCGGCCATCACCGCGCGCGGCATCACGCCCGCCGCTCTTGAAATGATGGACGGATTCACGCTGCGCGCAGTTGAGGAGGCCACCCATGCGGGCTACCCCATGGATTCCGCCGCGGTTCTGCTGATTGAGGTGGAGGGATTGCGCGAGGCCGTGGAGGAAGAAGCGGAGCAGATTGAGGCGGTCTGTCATGAAAACCATGCCCGGCAAGTTCGCAGCGCGCAGAATGACGAGGAGCGCGACCTGCTGTGGCGCGGCAGAAAGAACGCCTTTGGCGCGCTGGGACGCATCAGCCCGAGTTATTACGTTCAGGACGGCGTCATTCCCCGCACGCGCCTGCCGGAAATGATGGACTACATGGAAGAGGTGGCGAAGAAGTACGGGCTGCTCTTCGGCAATATCTTCCATGCGGGCGATGGCAACCTGCATCCTCTTTTGATGTACGACAACCGCGACCCGGAACAGTGTCGCAAGGTCACGCGCGCAGCGAGCGAGATAATTGCCAAGTGCGTGGAACTGGGCGGTTCCATTACCGGTGAGCACGGCGTCGGATTGGAGAAGAGCGAGCTGATGCCTCTCTTATTCTCCGAAGACGACATCGAGATGATGCAGAGGATCAAGGCGGTCTTTAATCCGCAAGGAACGTTTAATCCGGGCAAGCTTCTACCCACGGGCAAAATGTGCGGTGAATTGCGCGTACAGATAGGCGTGGCAGCGGGCGCGTGACGAAAACGCGCGAGACGCCGCATAGCGGGCATTTCTGATCGTCGCTCAGGATTCATTTTGACGAAAGATGCTCTCTCCAGACTGGCTGACCTCATGGCGCACCTGCGCGGGCCGGACGGCTGCCCCTGGGATCGCGCTCAAACTTACGAAACTCTCAAGCCCTTGATGTTGGAAGAAGCCTATGAAGTGATCGAGGCCGTTGAGGAACGCGATTTCGAGGCCCTGAAAGAAGAATTGGGCGACTTGCTCTTCCAGGTGGTCTTTTATTCGCGGCTGGCCGAAGAGGAAGGACGATTTACGCTGGCGGATGTGGCCGAGTCGCTCCATGTCAAGCTGGTGCGGCGACATCCTCATGTTTTCGGCGAAAATCGCGCTCGAACGCCGGAAGAAGCTCTCGAAAGCTGGCAGGCCGCCAAAGCCCGCGAAAGGCAGCCTGCGAACGATCATGATTCCGCGGCTGCTGTTCACTCCATGCTGGATGGCATTCCGCGTTCGTTCCCGTCCGCCCTGGAAGCATATGAGCTTGGCATGCGAGTAGCCCAGGTGGGGTTTGACTGGCCGAATCTTGAAAGCCTGCTCGATAAAATCAGTGAGGAGATTGCGGAGTTGCGCGCAGAATTGGGACGGAGCGAGCGGAATTTTGGGAAGCTTGAAGAAGAGACCGGCGATCTTCTCTTCGCTGTGGCTAACTTGGCGCGATACCTGAATTTCAACCCGGAAATCTGCCTGCGTCGAGCCAATCGGAAGTTCAAGCGCCGTTTTCAAGCCATGGAGCGACAGGCGCATGATCAGGGGAAAAAGCTGAGTGATTGCTCTGCCGAGGAGTTGGACGCCCTGTGGGAAACGGCGAAAAAATCTGAATGAGAGGTTGTGGTTTTGTGTTGTGGCGACGCTTTATAAGCAGGATTAAGAGAGAATTTACCGCCAGAGGACACGGAGGGCACAGAGAAATGACCTCCGTGTCCTCTGTGGTGAAAAAGTATTTGGAATGCACGGCAGCGGAAGAGCGGCAGGTGACCGCTCACAAAATACGCTGACTGAAGAAAATCAATGACTTGGGATTGTCGTTTTATTCAGCTTTGAAAACTGCTCCTGGCATTTCTCAGGAAAACCTGGAAAAACGCCGGCGTTTTTTTACTGCAATGCCTGCCTCCTGTGCGCACAATCATTGACAGACAACAGCAGGTTAGCAGGTTCGGGGAATCGAGTGGGCGTATATTTTGTATATTTTGTCTCATACGTATGAACTGTATTAAACGTATGCGAGAAGCCAGGACTTGGAAAGGGAAGCTATCCAGTTACGCTTTGTCTTTGGGAATAATCAAGCCTTCTTGCTTATGAAAATCGCGCATGTTGAGCTTCGGGAATTGCGCTTGCCCCTGGTCAGTTTTTTTGAGACCAGCTTTGGACGCACCACGGATCGCCGCATCGTGCTGGTGCGCGTTGAAGCGGACGACCTCACCGGCTGGGGCGAAGTGACCTGCGGGGAAAAGCCGTTTTACAGCTACGAAACGCCGGAAACGGCCTGGCACATCCTGCGAGATTATCTCATCCCCTGGTCGCTCGAGCGTTCGTGGTCCAATGCCTGCGAGATTGCCGCTCGATTTCACCCGGTTCGCGGACATCCCATGGCGAAAGCGGCCATGGAGAACGCATTGTGGGATATTGAGGCGCAAGAAAAGGGCATTTCGATTGCGAAACTTTTGGGCGGGACGCTTGAAGAAATTCCCTGCGGCGTTTCCATTGGAATTCAGGAGAGCGTTGAGGCGTTGCTCGAAAAGATCGAGCGTGAACTGTCAGCAGGCTACCAGAGGATTAAGATCAAAGTGAAGCCGGGATGGGACATCGAAGTGCTCGAACGCATTCGATCGAAGTTCCCTGATATCCGGCTCATGGTGGATGCCAATTCGGCCTATACGCTGGCCGATCTCGATCACCTGAAACAATTCGACCGCTTTGATCTGATGATGATTGAGCAGCCGCTGGGCTGGGATGACATGGTGGAGCATGCGCGCCTGCAGAAAGAACTTCAGACGCCGCTCTGCCTGGATGAATCCATTCACAGCGCCGACGACGCGCGCAAGGCCCTCGATCTCGGCGCCTGCCGAATCATCAACATCAAGTTGGGCCGCGTCGGCGGCTACGCTTCAGCTCGCAACATCCACGATCTCTGCCGGGCCCGGGGCGTGCCCGTCTGGTGTGGCGGCATGCTGGAGTCCGGCATCGGGCGCGCGCACAACATTGCTCTCTCTAGCCTGCCCGGCTTCACGCTGCCAGGAGATGTTTCAGCCAGCCGGCGCTACTGGCAGCAGGATATCATTCAGCCGGAGGTCACCGTCAGCCCGCGCGGCGTTATCCCTGTCCCTAAGACTCCAGGCTTAGGTTACGTCCCCGACCTCGAGCGGATCGAAAAGGTTACCGTCCGGAAGGAGTCCTTCTCCTAACGTGACGGCCGATCGGTCGAATTGTCCACCCGCGGCAAAGCCCAAGACCGCTTTCAGCATGAAGTTGATGAACTTCATCATGCTGGCGGTGACGCTTTTCTGGGCCGCCAACGCCGTCGCCGGCAAATTTGCCCTTCGCGGTTTTAGCCCCTTGGCTCTGGCCCAACTGCGGGTGGCGGGCACGGCGCTGGGTTTCCTGGCAATCTATATTGCCTGGCACGGCTGGCCGCAGCAGCTATCGCGGCGCGACTGGATCTTCATGGGCGTTGGGGGATTGACAGGCGTCACGCTGAACCAGCTTACCTATATTGACGGGCTTTCTCGGACGTCTGTCGCCCACACCGCCTGGATCATCGCTCTCGGTCCTATCCTTGTCCTGGCGCTTGCCAGCCTGCTGCGGATGGAAGCTCTGACCGCTGCAAAGGCCTGGGGAATGGCCATCGCCTTTTGCGGCGTCGGAGTTCTCACCATCGGCAAGCCTCCCGCCGGGACAGGAGCAAACTGGGTGGGCGATCTCATCCTGCTGGCTGGGCGTCTGGCATTCGCCTGCTTTACGATTCTTTTGAAGAAGGGATCGGATCACTACGATTCGCTCACATTGAACACGCTGACTTTCACCACAGGCGCCGTCCTGATGGTTCCCTTCAGTCTTCCGGCGCTGGTTCACGTCCACTGGAAGGCGATTCCCGCTGAGGCCTGGGAGGCGCTGGCGTTCATGATTCTCTTTGGCACCCTGCTCGCTTATCTCCTTTACGCTTTTGCCTTAACGGTGATGACCGCTTCGCAGGCCATTTCCTTTGTCTACCTTTCCCCGCTCATGACCCTCGGACTCGGAGTGTGGCTGCTGACGGAAACTCTCACCTGGAAGGTTGGAGCGGCGGGCGCGCTTATTCTTCTGGGGCTTTACTTCACCGGGCAGGGCGGCGCTGAAAGTCTCGGTGCGCCACTTGTCAAGAATTTTGTGTCTGAAGGCATAGGGATTCCTCCGTTTCGAACCTATTGAGAATTACAAATTATAGTGACAACGAAAACTGTAGCGGCGCTGTCCCCAGCGCCGAAAAACGCCGGTGAGGACACCGGCGCTACAGAAAACGGTGTCACTATAATTTGTAAGCCTCAGTAGCCTGAAAGATGGCGTTGAATTGGTCGAGGGCGTTCTGGACGGAGGAGGCGACGCGGCGCCAGCGCCCAGTTTCGAGCTGGGAGACGGCTAAGCCCAGCTTG
>CADDZJ010000104.1 GCA_902812415.1 Acidobacteriota bacterium | reverse complement strand
TACCTCGACCGCCGTCTGTGACAAAAGTCACAGATGTGAATGATTTTTATGTGCGATTCCTACCGTCACATGATGCTGCTGCAGATCGCGGAGTTTTTCGCTAGCACGCTCGGCTTGGTACTTCTAGAAGAAAGCGAATATGCCGTTAAGGACAATCACGAAGAAGACGGCGATACCTAGTTGCGCCATCCTCGGTGAGCTGTGAACGGTCAGTAGGAGGTACGGAAGAGGGGAACACACTCGACCATGCGGCCGAGCGCTTCAGAGCTATCGGTCGCTACAATAATGTTCGAGAGCGTCGTCGTTGCCTCCTAACGGGCCGGAGCCGGAAACCAGTGCCGAGTGCGATTCAATACCGAAGTCACGGAAAGCATTACCGGCACCTCGATGAGTACGCCCACCACGGTAGCGAGGGCTGCCCCTGAGCCGGGACCAAACAAGGCAATGGCTGTGGCCACCGCCAGTTCAAAGAAATTGCTCGCGCCGATCAGCGCTCCAGGAGCTGCCACGGCGTATTCCACGTTGAACAAACGCATCAGGCTGTAAGTCAGCGTAGAGTTGAAGTAAACCTGGATGGTGATTGGAATGGCGATAAGAATCACGTTCAGGAATTTCCCAGTGATGTTGTCGGCCTGAAAGCTGAAGATCAGAAGCAGCGTGGCCAGTAACGCCGCCATGGTGACGGGTGCAAACTTCGGCAAAAGGGTCTGCTCAAACCAGCTCTTGCCGCGCCGGCCCACCAACCAACTCCGCAATGCAATGCCCTGCACAAGTGGAATTGCGATGAACGCAAGAACGGAGTAGAGAAGGACTTTGAAGGGGACTTGAAGGGACGCAGCCCCACTCACCAGGAAACGCACGAGGGGTGCGAACAGAGCGAGCATGATTAGGTCGTTCACTGAGACCTGCACCAGAGTATAGGCCGGATCGCCGTCGGCGAGATAGCTCCAGACAAAGACCATCGCCGTGCAGGGCGCGGCCGCTAAAATAATGGTGCCGGCGATATACTGGTTAGCGTCGGCGGGCGTTATCCAGGCGGAAAAGACGAAGCGGAAGAAAATCCACCCGTAGAGCACCATTGAAAACGGCTTGACCATCCAATTGACGAATAGCGTGATGAACAGACCGCGCGGGCGCTTCCGGATTCCGAGAATCGATGCGAAATCAACTTTCATCATCATCGGGATGATCATCACCCAGATGAGGACGGCAATCGGGAGATTGATCTGACTCCCTTTGCCGAATTCCAAACCTCGTAAACTGCTGGTCAAGCCGGGAAACAGCTTGCCCAGGAGCACGCCGGCAATCATACAGACAGCCACCCAAAGGCTTAGGTATCTTTCGAAGAACCTTAGCTTCTTCTTCACCCGCGCCACTTTCAGATTCGTATCCTGTTCAAGTTCTAAACTGGCAGTGTGTTCCATATCATCAACTACTGTTCCTTTCGTGCCCGGCTTTGGCCAGTTGCTGAACTCTTCGATACGCGCCGACGCCGCGCAAACCTCGTTCAACGAGAACCGGATCGCGAAAGCGTTGCGGGCACAGCGCGCTGGCTAGCCGGTTCCCCTTCGAGTTCTCAGCGAGCCTCTCTCTCGCCTGCGACTAATGCGGAGCGGGTCCCAAGAGGAGACCACGGCTGGTTTATCTTGCCGCCTCCTCCATAATCCTGACCATGACCGCTTCAACTTCCTCAGCCACGGTCTTCAACTGGGGCGTTTTGAACATTTCGATCATGGCCGTTGGGCGGATGGTAGCCAGAGTCACTCCGTCGCCCTCGCGATAGATGGAGATGCGGCAAGGCAAAGCGGTCGAGATTTCGGGGCTGACTTCCAGCACTTATTTCGCCTGTTGCGGGTTGCAAACCTCGTAGATCAGACATTCGCGGTCAAAATCGACGCCCTTCTCTTTCAGCTTCGCTTTCAAATCGTGAACGGCCAGAACGCCAAACTTGTGCTTTTGGACGATCGCCTCAAACTCTCGAGCAACTTGGGATACAGACTTCTTCGACGCAACTCGGTGAAGCATCATATGGTTTCCCTCTCTTTCACACTACTGGCTCGTCTACGCTGACCTGTACCAGCGTGCGCCGCAGCACGGTTTAACGACGAGCTTGCGCAAGAATATCAGGGCGAGCTGGGGACGGCCTCAAGCAAGCTCAGAGGCTGCTCGGAAAGCGTGTTCTGACCTTCAGACTCCACGAGACAACGCCGCTTAGGAGGAAAACTAGGGAAAGAACACGCGCTCGGCTCATCGCGCTCCTGCGGTAGCGGCCTCCGGAACACGCTCCGGAATGATTTCATAAGAGACTTCGATGGTTGCCGAGCGGGCCAGCATGGCGCCCACCGAGCAATACTTCGTCTCTGACAGATGAATGGCTCGCTCGGCGGCTTCACGTTCGACCTCGCCGCGCAGGATATGGTGGATTTTCACTTTGGTGAAGACCTTGGGGTATTCTTCCTGCTGCTCGGCGCTCACCGCCACTTCGTATCCCGTGATGTGCTGCCGTTTTTTGCGAAGAATGCCGATGATATCAAACGCACTACAGCCCCCTGCGGCGAGGAGCGTTAATTCAACGGGAGTCGGGCCCGTATTTCCCTCCCGCGTGTCGATGACCAGCGCATGACCGGACCCCGACTGGGCCACGAATTGCCTTTCTTCACCTTCTACTGTTGCTAACCGGAGTTTCCCTGTCAGCATTTCTGTGCCTCCTGATTTTCGTTATCGTCTCCCGGGGGCGATTGGTTTCTCCCAAAGAATGGCGGCAGTGTCTCTTCAAGCTGCGCTATGGTCCTTCGCAGCCACGCCTTGACCAAGTCCTCAAGTTCCTCTTCATCTGCCCACGCCTCCGCAGCCTTCACGGTGTCACCAGCTTCCGTCAGTGGGATGTGGTGGCATGGGACGCCCTCTTTCCGGCGCTCATTGGGTACAAACCGCATCAAGACGCACTGATTACAAGGACGACCTTTATGGCGAATGGCGAAATCAAGGCACGTCGGAGAATCTAAAAAGATCGCCGGGGGTCGCCACGGAGTGTGGCCTGGCTGCCTATATCCACCCTTTTCAATGAAGTCAAGTTGAGCTTTGAGCTTGTCAAGCGTGCCGCAATCTTCTTCACTGGGGACCATATTGGTCTTCCCTCTCACATGGATCCGCTGCACATGAACTCCGCAATTGGAACATAACTGGTTATCCATGCCTAACGCTGTGACGAGGATCACACCAGGTTGTGATCCTCGCTTGTCAAACCCGCTAGAAATCGGTCAGGCCTCCCGGAGGCAGCGACATACGCAAGGCGTTCAAAACTGCCAGGAGGTCGATGATCTCCTGAGCAACCGCGCCTGAAATTGGCGGAAGAAGGCCAACGGCCGCGAGGAACATTCCAAAGATGCTAAGCATCATACCGCCGACGGCACTCTCCAGGGCAATGCGCCGCATGCGGCGCGCGATATGCATGAGCTCGTCAACCTTGTCCAGCGACTGTTCCATGATGACCGCGTCGGCAGCTTCGGCCGTGATGTCGCTCTTTAGGCCGAAGGCGACGCCCACCGTGGCGGCCAGCAAGGCAGGCGCATCATTAATTCCATCGCCGACAAAAATGGTCTTCGCATGCTGCACCGCCTCACGCACCATGGCGACTTTTTCTTCAGGACTCCTCCCGGCATGGATTTCGTCGATCCCGACCGATTCGGCCAGATAACGGACTTCAGATTCCCGGTCTCCGGAAAGAAGCACTACCCGGCTTACCCGATGGCGTGGTTTCAAATGCCGTATAAATAATTGGCTGTCTCGCCGGGGCGTATCCCGGAACCGGAACAATCCGGCATAGGCGCCATCAATAAAAATCAGGCACTCCAGACCTCCGGCAGCCGATGGTATTCCATGAATCGCCGGATTTACCTTTCCGCGGCCGGTAATGTGGACAGCGCGGCCGTTAACCATACCGCGAAGGCCTTCTCCGGGTTTCTCGCTAACCTCTTCCACGCTTTGGAGGGGGAGGCGGTCATTCTTTGCCGCCTTCAGGATTGCTCCAGCAAGCGGATGTTTGGAATAACGCTCCAGACTCGCCGCCGCGCCCAAGACTTCTTCTCGCGTGAATCCGGAGGCGCAATTCACTTCAATTAGGGTCGGAGCCCCATAAGTCAGAGTGCCGGTCTTATCGAAAATAAGAGTCGTGCACGAACTGATCTGTTCAAGCGCGGCAGGATTCTTGATCACGATCCCGCGCCGGGCGGAGAGCGAAATTGCTCCGATTACAACCACGGGAATCGCAATGAGAAGCGGGCAGGGAGTGGCGATCACCATCACGGCCAGGAAACGTTGGGGGTTGCCCGCGAGCAGCCAACTCACGGCCGCAATTCCGCCTGCAACCGGCGTATACCAGGCGCCAAGCCGGTCACCCAATCGGCGCAAGCGTGGCCGGCTTTGTTCCGACATCTCCATCACCTTCATGATCTTGGCGTAACGGGAATCAATCGGAAGCTTGGTGGCGACAATCGTGAGCGCGGTATCGTTATTGATCGCCCCGGAAATCACGTCGGAACCTGGGGCCTTTGAAATCTCAAACGGCTCGCCAGTTAAGTAGGCCTCGTCCATCGACCCATGGCCTTCTGCGACGACTCCATCCACAGGACAGACTTCGTGGGGGAAGACAACCAGATGATCACCGATAGCGATGTCTTCGAGGGTTATATCCGCTATCCCTTTCTCGTCCTCTCGGTGAACGACTCGCGGCATCCGTTTGGCAAGCGCTTCGAGCACGGAGGAGGCCCGGCCAGTGGCATACTGTTCGAGTGCAGTCCCTCCGGAGAGCATCAGCACTACGATCACGCCGACGAGATATTCGCCGAGCAAGATCGAAGTGAGAATGGAGATGCCCGCCAGCAGGTCGGAGCCAAACTCGTGCCGCCAGGCCTTTCTCGAGAGATCCCAAAGCAGGGGCGCGCCGCCACCTACAAGCGCGACATCGAGGGGAAGGTGCCAGGCGATGGGTGGAAACTTGAAGGAGTATCTCAACAAGAGGTGAAGGGCGATCGCCGCCACAGCCAGGAACGCAATATAGGTCTCCCTACGAGGGATCGAGGGCAGCCTTTGAGGCGCCAGTGGCTTACGGCTTACTCGTGTACCTGTAGGATGGACTCGATGTGTCACCATGTGGTTCTTTTTCAGGGCCTCGGAAAGGACGGGATTTATCATTCGAAGGCGAAGATCTCCTCGGCGATCTAGGATCTCACCCTCTTAATTCTTTTACTGCTTTTCTCCACTTGGGTTCTGTGACCCCAATCACAAGCCGCGGTGGTCTGCGCCGCAACCCAACGCCGCCTTGCGGGCGTTTACTGGCGGTGAGTTCAAAACCGCACGGCCCGTGGTCTCGATCACATCGCCCTGTGATTGGGTCGCGGTCAGCGGGAGATGCCGCGATGGAAGGATGAAAGCCAGCCCAACGAACGCGAAGCGAAGTACACTGAACCCCTCTAAAGCCGACGCCCACTAAGGAAGAGAATCCCAATGAGCGCTGCCGAGCCTGATTCTGTCCGTGCGACCTGCCGTCTCGCCACTGCCCCTGAAGTCGTTTTCGAAGCCTGGGTCAACCCCGCCCTTCTCGACGCTGGCTGGCGTCAACTGCAGAGACCGACGCCCGAGCCGGTCTCCGCTTCCGCCTTGAAGTGTCGAAACCAGAAGGCGCGCATGTGGTCACGGGCGAATATCGAGAATTTCTTCCCAGGCATAGCATCTGGACGCAGACTTTCACTCAATCAGGAGACTCTACTCACGAACGATAGTACCAACTCTTTGGCTACGTCCAGCTCGGTAATGGGCCCGATGCGGGACAAAGGGCCTTTTTTGCTTAAAGATGTAACTTGAGGAGGTAGGAGCTTACGTCGACAGACCAGCCCAGAGTTGCCACAATTTTCTGCCTCAAGGCCTCGGCAGCGCGGGGCTCCCCATGTACTAAGAAGGTCTGCCGCGGCGGACTCCGGAACCTCCCCAGCCATTGCATGATCTCACCGGCATCGGCGTGGGCGCTCAAGTTGTCCATCGATTGAATGCTCGCCCGTACTTGAACCATCGCTCCGTGCATCTTGACGAACTGGGCGCCTGATTGCAGGCTGTGTCCCCGCGTTCCCGGAGCCTGGAAGCCGACGAGGAGAACGGTATTTCGCGGGTCGGGAAGGCAACGCGCCAGATGATGGAGAACACGTCCGCCCGTCGCCATGCCGCTCGCGGAAATAATGATCACCGGGAAGCGGGAATCGTTCAGCGCTTTGGATTCTTCGGGCGAGCGGTCAAAATGTACGCCAGAGGGTGAAAAGGGCTTTACTCCTTGCGCCTCGATGGTTTCCATCGGCAGATTATGGTCTTCATGGTGCTGGCGGTAAAGATCGGTGACATCGATCGCCATGGGACTATCGACGTGAACAGGCAACGACGGCAGCCGTTTGGTTTCGAGCAGCTCACGGAGAACGTAGAGCAGCTCCTGGGTTCTTCCCACGGCGAAGGCGGGGACGATGACGGTGCCGCCCCGGGAAGCCGTCGTCTTCACAATCGAAGCGAGCCGCTCGCGGAAATCGTCGGTGGGATGCAGCCGGTCACCGTAGGTCGATTCCATCAGAAGAAAGTCCCCGGTTTCCGGCACTTCCGGCTCGCGAATGACTAGTTGATGATTTCGCCCCAAGTCTCCCGAAAATATAAGCCTCCGCGTTTGGCCGCTATCGGAGACGGTGACTTCGATGATGCGGGCCCCAAGAATATGGCCAGCCCGGAGAAACCGCAGACTGAAATGGGAGGAAAGCTCAAGCGGTTTTGATTCATCCACCGCGTGAAATCGGTTAAGCGATTCCAGCGCATCCTGATGGGTGTAGAGCGGAAGCGCGGGCTTGTGTTTGCTGAAGCCCTTCTTGTTGGCATAAGCCGCATCCTCTTCCTGAAGATAAGCCGAGTCCAGCAAAAGCAGCTTCGCGACGTCAACTGTGGCAGCGGACGCAAAGATGGGTCCCCGGAAGCCTTGTTTGACCAGGCGGGGAATGTAACCGGTGTGGTCCAGGTGCGCATGGGTCAGTACCAGCCATTCGATACTTTGGGGTGTTACGGGAAAGTTTGCCCAGTTTCGTAGCCGGAGCTCCTTTGGACCTTGGAACAGCCCGCAGTCGATCATGAGGCGTTCGCCGCCGGCCTCCAAAAGATAGCGCGAGCCGGTGACAGTGCCTGCTGCTCCGAGAAAAGTCAGAGTGGCCATTAAAGAATGTGAAGGTCGATCGTCGCCCGCAGCGCCGAGGCGTCGGCAGTCCGATTCAGTTTGAACCCGAGTTTCTTCGAGAGGCGCTGCATGGCGTAGTTCTCAGGAAGCATATCAGCGACGATATGATCCAACCGCTCATCGCGCCCGATTTCCACGAGCCGACGCATCAATTCGGTTCCTACGCCCAGGTGCTGAAAGGAATCCGCGACTACCACGGCGACCTCGGCTTCATTCGCACCTGCGACCTTGGTCAAGCGGCCCACACCAACGATCGACCCATTACCTGCGTGGGCATCGTGATTAACCGCGACGAGGGCCATTTCCCGGTCATAATCGATGAAGCAGATTCGCGTCAGCCGTTCGTGAGAGACTCGATGCCCGAGGCTCAGCATGTGGAAGTAACGCATGTAAACCGTCGATTCAGACAGCGCTTGATGAAACTTCACCATCAAAGGCTCATCTTCAGGGCGGATAGGGCGGATGGTGAAGCGTCGCCCATCCTTCGCAGCCCAGGAAGTAACGTACTGACTCGGATATGGCCGAATGGCGAGCTTCGGAAGTTGATCTTCAGGCACGCCTTGAGGGTGGAGCACCGCGCGAGCATCCAGCGCCATAAGACCCTCGCCCGAGGCGAGTAATGGATTGATCTCAATTTCCTTGATCGAGCGATTTTCAACCACAAGCTGGCTGAATCGCACCAGCAGTTCTTCGAGGGCTTCCAGATTCACTGCCTTGCGTCCGCGAACCCCCTTGAGCGCCTTATAGATCTGCGTTTGTTCCATCAGGCGGCGGGCTAAGGTGGTGTTGAGCGGCGGCAAGGCCAGGGCGTGGTCTCTAAAGACCTCGACCAATTGCCCGCCTAGGCCAAAAAGCAGCACGGGACCGAACTGCGGATCGAGCGCGCTGCCAAGGATGAGTTCATAACCACTGCTCGCTACCATGGGCTGGACCGTCACTCCGAGAAAGTGGCCGGGGCCGGCTTTCTCTTTCACGGAAACTTCTATTTCGCGATATGCGCGGCGGACAGCAGCTTCGTCTTCCAAGTGAAGGCGCACGCCGCCTACATCGGTCTTGTGGGTGATCGTCTCGGAGAAGAGCTTCAGAACCACAGGATACCCGATTTCACCCGCCACCTTCGCCGCATCGTGCTCATTTCTTGCCAGGCGGGTTTCGACGACCGGAATTTCATAAGCTTTGAGCAAGTCCTTCGCTTCCGGCTCGGTAAGAATTGTCCGCCCCGCCCTTGCGGCTGCCTGAACGATTTTTGCCGCAGTTTCAACTCCCTTGCGGGCCGGGCCACGATCAGAGACTAGCGCTGGCGTCTCATACAGTCCGCGCAGGTTGTACGTGTAGCGCCACATGGAATGGAAAACGCGGGCCGCAGTGTCAGGGTAAGCAAAAGTCGGAATGTTGTTGCGATTGAGAATCGCTTCTCCTGCGCTCACCTGGGCTCCACCCATCCAACTGGCCAGGATGGGCTTGCCATCGAGCTTGGCATGGTCCTTCAACTGTTCAGCTGTCAGAGTAGGGTCGGTCATCGCCTGGGGTGCGAGAATGACGAGAACGCCATCGATATTCCGATCGCGAGAAACAATCTCGACCGCCTTGCGATACCGCTCCGCGCTGGCATCGCCGAGCACATCGACCGGATTATTATGGCTCCAGTGGGCTGGGAGAAGCTGATTGAGAGCTTCGCTCGTTTCCTTGGACAACTCAGCTAACTCCCCGCCTTCGCTCATCAGCGCGTCGGTTGCCAGCACCCCTGGCCCACCGGCATTGGTGACCATGGCCAAGCGCGGCCCCTTAGGCCGAGGCTGCTTGGCCAGAACTTCGGCCATATAGAAGAGTTCCGCAATGCTGTTCACGCGCAGGACGCCGCACCGCCGGAAAGCTGCGTCGAGAACTTCGTCGCGACCGGCCAGCGCTCCGGTGTGTGAGGCCGCCGCCTTGGCGGCTGCTTCTGTCCGCCCGGCCTTAATCACAATAATGGGCTTGGAGAGCGCCACTTGCCGGGCTGCCGAAATGAACGAGCGTGGATCGCCGATCGATTCCATGTAGAGGATGATGCTTCGCGTTTGCGGGTCATCGCCCAGGTAATCAATCAGGTCTCCCCAGCCCACATCCAACATCGAGCCGATGGAGACGAAGGCGCTGAAGCCGACGTTCTCACGCAGGCTCCAGTCAAGGACCGCCGTGCAGAGCGCCCCGCTTTGGCTGATGAAGCCGACGCTTCCCGGCCGCGCCATGGCTCCCGCAAAGGTGGCGTTCAGACCCGTCAACGGACTCATCAGGCCCAGGCAGTTCGGCCCGATCACACGCATCCGGCTTGGGCGCGCTGCTGCAAGAATTTCTGATTCCAGGCGAGCGCCTTCCGCGCCACACTCCTTGAAACCTGCAGAAATAATGATTGCCCCATTTACTCCTGCGGCAGCACACTCCGCCACCACTTGAGGAACGGCGGGGGCGGGAATGGCGATTACGGCTAGGTCAACTTGTTCGGGAATGGACCCGATCGTGGGATAAGATTTGATTCCGAGGACGCTCGAGCGCTTGGGATTGACGGGAAAGACCGTGCCACCAAAAGGATTGCTAATGAGATTCCAAAGGATGGATCGCCCTACGCTGCCTTGCGTTTCTGAGGCCCCTATAACGGCTACCGTGTGCGGCTTGAAGAAGACATCGAGCGGGTGGCGCCGCCGTCTCAAAATGTCATGAACAGATTCAACAGCAAGGCTGGGAGTGGAACTCATTGAGGCTCATCACAGACTTGGCCGGATGTCTTGCATTCCAATGCGTCCTAGCATATAGCGACAGACTCTCAGCGACCAGCATCTAACCTTCTGCAAAGTCGCCAGCCTGCGGGACACCCTCCAGAGGGATTCCGAACGCTGAACTGAAGCTCATGCGCCTAGAATTTCAACTATAAGCCAGAAGTTCGAGCGACAGACTCACGGCTTGATGGCAACCTTAATCACGCCGTCGCGCCGCTCGCCAAACAACTGGTAAGCCTCGACAATCTGATCCAGAGAAAAATGGTGCGTCAGCAGCATCCGAAGATCCACGTGGCCTCGCTGGACCAACTCGATCAATCGCCGCATTCTCTCCTTGCCGCCCGGACACAGCGTGGTGACGATCTTGTAGTCACCCAGCCCGGCAGCAAATGGTTCGAGCGGGACACTCAGTTTACCCGAATACACGCCGAGACTCGAAAGCGTGCCACCCGGTCGGAGAATCTTCAAGGCGTTCTCAAACGTCGCCTGGGTCCCAAGCGCTTCAATCGCCACATCGACTCCCCGGCCATGCGTGAGCTTCCGGATTTCTTCGACCACGTCCACCTTTTCATGGTTCAACACCACCTGCGCTCCCATGCTCCGGGCAAACTCTTGACGCACGGGATCGGACTCGACTCCAATAATCAGCCCTGCCCCTTTCAGTTTTGCCCCGGCCGTGGCGCAAAGACCAATGGGTCCCTGGGCGAAGACCGCCACGGTGTCGCCAAGCTTGAGGTCGGCACTCTCTGCCGCGGAAAACCCTGTCGAGGCGATATCCGCCAGCAGCACCACCTGTTCATCAGTGAGGTCATCCGGAATCTTTGCCAGATTGGCTTGGGCATGCGGCACCAGCAAGTATTCAGCCTGGGCGCCGTGAATCGTATTCCCAAACTTCCAGCCGCCGATTGGCCCGCCACACTGCGACCAGTTGCCGCTCAAGCAGAAGTTACATTGGCCACACGGGGTGATGGCGCCAACCAGCACGCGCTCCCCAATTTCGTAGCCGGTCACACCAGGGCCAATCTCGTGAATCACCCCCACCGGCTCATGGCCCAGGATCAACCCAGGCTTGACCGGATATTCTCCCCTGAGGATATGAAGATCGGTTCCGCAGATTGTTGTGAGCGTGACCCGCATCACAACCTCTCCGTATCCGGGTGTCGGAATTGGCACTTCTTTAAGGCCGATTTGATGCTTGCCCTGAAAAACTAAGGCTCGCATGGTCAGGCTTTTCGTCTTCTTGTCTTCAACGGTTAGTGTTTCTGTCGCGGACATGGTTCCTCCTTGGATGCGAAACAATGAAATGCTTGTATTCAGTCAGTAAGTTCCTCTACCGTCTCCATGTGGACTGCCAGTACCGGGCAGGGGCCGAGTTGAATCACTCGATGCGTTGTAGACCCGAAAATCGCAAGATCCGCCGCATTGCGGCCCCGGACGCCCAGTACGATTAGGTCTGCTTGATCCTCCAACGCGAGCTGAATAATTTCCTGATAGGGTTTGCCCACACGAACTTTTGCTCTGACCGTACACCAGTCGAGCGCGTCCGGCGGAATTGGCTCTCGGAGCTTGTGCTCAATCTCTTCGGTCTTCGTCTGAAGCTCCCTTCCGGGAAATTCCTCAAGAACGTGCAATACGGTCAGTTCGGCGCGATATTCCTGGGCGAGGGAAAGCGCGTATTCGAGGGCGGCTGACGAGTTTTCAGAAAAGTCCGTGCAAAAGAGGATCTTCCGCAAATGGATAACATCGTCTGCCTGCTTCGGATCGACAAAGTCATGCGCGGGCTTGCGGACGGCAAGCACCGGGCAGCGTGCTTTGCGAAGCACGCTTTCCGTGACGGAACCCATCATCAACCGGTCCCATCCCCGCCGGCCATGGGTGCCCATGACGATCAAGTTCACGGCCTGCTCTTTGGCAAACGTCAGGATGGTCTCCGGGACGAAACCTTTGTGCACGACAAGCTCGGGCTGGAATCCACTCGATGCCCGCTTTTTGACCAGTTCCTGAAGCCGCTTTTCCGCATCAGCAGTGAGATCGAAATAGATGGTTGCCACCGCCGCATCGGGAAGCACGTAGTAAGGATAAGTTGCCCCAACGGGTGAAATGACATGCTCCAACAGAAGCTTGGCTTCGTAATAGCGCGCGAGCGAGTTGGCGTAATCGTAGGCCTTCATCGAGAACTCTGAAAAATCTACCGGACAAAGAATACGTTCGATCTTCAGCATCACTCTTCCACCTCGAGTCTAATTCTGGCCTGGAGCCTTTCTCGTGCCAGCCCTACTTCCCCTGGGCGTACGTGTGACCAAATGACTTGCTACCTGCGCCCCTCTGAAAACGGTAAGGGAGTTCTTTTCAAGCGGATGACGCACGATCCAGGTCAGCGGCCCGACGCCGCCAAAGCCCGCCCTCCAACCCCAGTACGGCCAGTATCGGAGCAGGCGGTAATACCATCCTCGGCGGTGCTTGTCCTCGTCAACGTGGCAGGTCGGCAGGTCGAAGCGGCGCCAGCCGGGTCCCGCGAATCACCGAGTTGCGTCGTAGCCGCCCGGATAATAAACTCCAGGTCGTCTGTTCTGAATGGCGCGACAATGAAATCCGCCGCCCCTTTCTGCAAAGCTTCGAGATACAAGTTGAGATCGACGAACCGGGACACAACAATCACGGGGCAAGGTGGCATCGCATTTTGAGCTGCCTTCAGCACGTCAGCCCAATTACCGTCGGGAAGGGCGATCGCGGTGAAAATCAAGGCGGACCCATGCAGCCGCTTCAGGAAATATTTGGTCTCGACGAAGGTTCGCAACTGCAGTGACGGGATGCCGAGTTCGGCGAGCCTGCGCTTGAGGTCCCGGAAGGGCTCCTCTTCGTCATGAACCACTATTGCTGTAATCGCTCTCATCTCGCACCTCCTTCCCTGATGTCTAGCCTTGCAAAGCTCAACTCTCAGATGTGGACGGCCAGCACCGGTGAAGAACCGAGTTGTAGCACCCGGTACGTCGTTGACCCGAAAACAGCCAGGTCTGGCCCGCTGCGGCCGCGGACGCCAAGCACGATCAGATCCGTCTGCGACTCCAGCGCGAGTTGAACGATTTCCTGATACGGCTTGCCCACCCGGACGGTCGATTTGATGGCGCACCAGTTACGCGCGTCAGCCGGGACGGGGTCCTCCAGCTTACGGACCAAACGCGCTGTCACCGCAGAGAGTTCTTCGTCGCGGGGAACATCCTCCAAAACGTGCAGCAGGGTCAACTCGGCGTTGTATTCCATAGCAAGAGAAATAGCATATGCAAACGCCCGCTCACCGTAGTCTGAGAAATCCGTTGCCAGGAGGATTTTCCGCAGTTGCACCGGATCATCCTTCGCCTTGGGAACAACAAAATCGTGCGTGGGCTTGCACACCGCGAGGACCGGGCATTGAGCCTTGCGGATAACTTTTTCCGTGACCGAGCCCACCATCCACCGATCCATCCCTTGGAGCCCATGAGTCCCCATCACGATCAGGTCGATTGGCTGTTTCTGAGCAAACTTCAGAATGGTTTCAGCCGGAAGGCCAACCTGAACCAGCAATTCCGGGCTGAAACCATTCGAGGTCTGCCGGGCCACCATTTTCCGAAGCTGTTCCTCAGACTCCGCCTTTGAGTCGGCGTAAAACTGTTCCGCCCAAGGCGGAAGCACGTGATAGGAGTACTCGGTCAGGGGGCGAATGGCGTGTTGAAGGTACAGCTTGGCATCGTACCGCGTGGCGAGCGAATACGCATAGTCAAACGCTTTCGTGGCGAACTCGGAGAAATCTACCGGACAAAGAATCTGTTTGATCTTTACCATGGCCGTGTTCGGCAAAAGAAGAACCGCCTAACCGGCTCAGTTTCTTCTGCCTTAACCTCCGAGTAAAGCTTGGCTCAAGATCAATCAGAAAGCTGTGACGCCGCTCACATGCCCGAGTGATCTTCGTCACTCTCGGTGCATTCTTCTAACGAAATAGCAGTCCTGCCTCGCGAGCCGCAGCGCACAGGCCCGCATTCTCGAAACGTTCCGCAATCCGTTCGGCGCCGTAATCAGCCGAGCCGTCATTTTGCTTCGCCGTGAGTCTTCTGTAGTTGACGCAGAAACGCAACGATGTCATACAGATCTTGCGTGTTCAAGGCGGGATTTCCGCCCTTGGGCGGCATGGCCACATGCATGGTATTGAGCGGGTCGGTCGCCGAGCGACCCTGCTCGATAAAGGCCACCAATTGGGCATCCGTTGAGTTAGCCACGAACTTGCTCGTTTGTAAGTCGGCGCCCAGATGAAGGACGCCCTGTCCCTTGGTACCGTGGCACGTTGTGCAATTTTCGGCAAATAGCTCTTTGCCTTTCTCAGACGAGCCGACGATTGGAGCCTTCGTAGAGACTGGGGCAGCAGTGCTTGCTGCCTGTTTCTCTGAAGCGGGTGGCGAAGACGAACTGCGATTACAACCGGTCACAGCAGCCAGTATCAGGCCAGCAAGGCCGAGGCTCGCCGTCTTGACGGCTATGTTCAGCGAAGATTTACCAAGCATGAGCACATTCCTCCCTGAAATTGAGCGATCTCATCTCGCTGCGCCCTTTCCAGCCACTTCGGTGGACCACAGCTCGCTAAAATCCATCGGTTTTAAGCTGCTACCCGGAGCAGCCTGCTCCGCATCGGTTTCGGAAGCTCCCGCCGCGATTCCCCAGCCCATGGGTGTTTGGATCGCCGAGCT
>CADDZJ010000103.1 GCA_902812415.1 Acidobacteriota bacterium | reverse complement strand
ATGGTTGTGCTCTTCTGCGCGGCCGGCGCCCGCGCGGACATTTACGATATCACGTTTATCAATGTAACGTTTTCGGCGACCTGCATCGGCGGCAAGGGTACATGTACCGAAGTCCTGAATGGCTCCGCTCTCTATGACGCCGTGGCGAACACTGCAACCGGTTCGATCAGCCTCACCGGGAGCTTGAATGCGTCGCTGATATACGGGATACCTCCGCAATGTACCGCGCCGGGCTGTCTCGATCTTAGCGGCAAGGTTTTGTACGATCCGAACGCATTATCCGGTTACAATCCAATAGAGGTTTCTCCGACTCTCCCGACCTTCGACGCGCCTACACCGCAGCCCGTTGGAGGCGGACCAGATGGCACGCTGCTGTTCGTTCCCCGCATGTGCGGAGGAGACCAACCGGCGTGCAACACAGCCGGAGCTTTTCCCGGCGGCCCCAACGCTGATTACCAGATTACATCCGGAACATATACATCAGTGGACGTGGGTCCCAGCCCGGTGCCGGAGCCGGCTTCATGGGCGTTAGTGTTCTGCGGGCTTATGGCGCTTGTGACGCTGCGTAGGCGATCGCTCGCAGCTAACCGGTAGCGCACAGTTTCGTCCCGCCTTCCAGGAAAACTCTGCGGCTTTTGTTCGCGCCTCATAAAAGCCGCAATCTATAATGGCGTCGGCGCTGTCAAGAGCGGGTAGCCACGGTCAGGGTCTTTCTGACTGTGGGTTCTTCATTGGAAGAACAGACCACGTACGATGCTTCAGGAAACCTGACCAACGATGGCGCACACAGCCTTTAGCGGATAGCCACAGTCAGCGCTTTTCGAGCTGTGGGTTTTTTGCTCGGTTCCCTCGCAGGGCACGGGCAATGATCGCAATGTGCGCGGTATTATCAGGATATGTCCAACAGTTCCTTGAGCCATACGGTGAGCTTCAGCTACGATCCCACGCATCGGCTGACGAATTCGGTGGCCACCGGCAACGCCACGCACAACCTGACGTTCAGTTACGACCGCTACGGGAACATAAAAGCAGGGATGAGTGAGAAGGTATGAAAAATAGGGGCGGCTGTCATCCTGAGCGATAGCGAAGGATCCCTGCATTTTGTTTTCAGCAAAATACCGGGATGCTTCACTGCGTTCAGCATGACAGATTCGATATTTCCACGCCTTCTGACCCGTGACGAGAGTCAGACGATCCTGAGAAGGTGTGAAAAATCTCGCTATGGCGGCGATCTGCGATCGCCGGGTTTTGGTTTTTAAAAGCTTCGGCGAACATAGTTCGCCGCTACAACGGCGCGGATTAATTTATTCACGCCTTCTCACTTTTCGCGGCTTTTCTGGGCTGGCGGGTGGAAAAGAAGGTGGGCGGGACGTATACGGAATACCTGTTTGGGCGGGATGGGAATCCGGTGGGCGAGAACAATCGCGGCGCGTGGGTGGACGCCTGGGTGAGCTTCCAGGGAGTGCATATTGCCCACATCATCGGCGGGCAGGTTTTTTGGTGACTGCCCACGATTATCAAAGTGGCTAGCGCAGATGTCATAGTCCTGTGCGCTCATCAGGTGAGGATTTCCAAAATGCCCGCGCAGCGCGATCCCTCTCATCCAGCCAGCCGGATTTTGTTAAGTCGCCATAAACCGCAAAGGTACTTGTGATCGCCGCCTGAAGTGAGTACACTCGCTACATCTTAATTAAACCCCGGAAAAACAGTTTCAACGAGAGGGAGCGCTCTCCCGAATCAAACGAGGCTTGAAAGTGAGCTCCCGAGGGCTGAGAAAGCGTGAGCGCCCCTGCGCAGTGGTGTGGAGCATTCAAACAAAAGGAGAATCCATGAGGAAGCAAGAAGCAGCAATCTTCGAGCGTCCGGCAACCATCCGGCGCGGTTCCCTGAGCGTCGCGCGCAGCATCTTACCCTGGAAGGTTGTTTTAGGAGTTGTAATCCTCAGTTTTCTGGCATTGCCCGCCCGGGCGAATCTCATTACAAACGGCAGCTTTGAGACGCCGTTGGTTCCCGCGGGTGGATTTACAAACTTCGCCAGCGGCTCCACGTTGATTACAGGCTGGACGGTGGTAGGCCCCCAAGCGTCGATCGTAAGCACAAGCTATGTCTCGTTTGGTCTCAAATTCCCGGCCGAGGATGGGAAACAGTGGCTGGATCTGACCGGTGATGCCTCGAACAAGGTTGAGGGCGTTGAGCAAACCATCGCAACGACGCCCGGCGCAATTTATGATCTCTCCTACTTCGTCGGTAATCAGGTCAATCCTGGCGGCCCTTACGGCACGACGAGCACTGTGGATGTGCTCGTGAACGGGAAGGTAATCCAGAAAGCGACCAACTCGATGGGAGCGGGAGGAACTTCGCAGGTCTGGGAACAGTTCAGCGCCTCATTTGTCGCTGCCTCCTCTTCAACCACGATCGAGTTTCTCAATGAAGATCCCCCCACCGACAACACAAATGGTCTGGACAATATCGTGGTGACTCAGGGGACAACTTCCTCAACCGTACCCGAACCCTCGACGTTCATCATGTTCGTTCTGGCAGTATGCGCCTTCGGTTTCCTCAAGTATCGGAAGCCGATCTTGCAGCGTCTGTCGGAAAGTCTCTAACGGCAGCAGGTAGCGCACAGTTGGCTTTTAACCCCGCGGTTTTTCACCGCCCAAACAGGAAGCCGCGGACCTGAAAGAGCAGGCCCGCGCTGCCCCATTTGCGGGAAATCATTTCAGTGGTTACAATGTAATTACGAAGTCCTGGTTACCCATGAAGGCTGAAGTGGTGCGTATTGGCAACTCGCGGGGCATCCGAATCCCCAAGCCCATTCTCGAGCAATGTGGCTTTCGGGATACTGTGGAATTGCGCGTCGAGAAAGATCATCTGGTCATCACGTCCAGCCACTCGCCACGCGAGGGCTGGGAAGAGATGTTCCGCGCCGCTGGTCCATCCACCCCTGATGAACTGTTGCTTGATAGCCTCCCCGCGAATGAATTCGACCGAGAGGACTGGCGGTGGTAACGGACTCACCGCGTCGGGATGAGGTCTGGCTGGTATCCCTGGACCCCACGCAGGGATCGGAAATCCAGAAAACCCGGCCGGGCGTGGTTATCTCCCCCGACGAAATCAACCGGTATTTGCGAACCGTTATCGTTGCGCCTATGACCACAGCCGAGCGTCCCTATCCAACGCGGGTGACGCTCACCTTTCAAGGCAAGCGCGGGCAGGTCGCGTTGGACCAGATTCGCGCGGTAGATCGGCAACGTTTGGTCCGAAAATTAGGCAGGGTTCCCTTAAAAACCGTACAGAACATCTCAGCCACTCTGATTGAAATGTTTAGCCGGTAGCGAGCGGGGTAGCGCAAACCTCTGTCTTTGAGGTTTGCGGCTTGTTCGCCAAGGACGGCATAAAAAGTCGCTATCCTGCTTCCCCTCATACCGATTTTAATGTTGAAAGACAACAGGGGCCGCAACTTTTCCTCACAGGCTGTGTTTAAGCTGGGCAAGAGGCTCGAAACCATAAACCCTCGAACAGCGTTGAATGGAGCCTCGTCGGAGGAGATTTATGTCAGCGAAAATTATGGACCACATCGAACGGCGGAGTTTCTCAATGTTTCTAAGCCTGTGCCTGATTCTGCTCACTGTGGGAGGCATGGCGTTCGCCCAAACGGGCACTCCGGCCCCCGCGCCGCAGGATAATGACATCAACCGCAGGGAGCTGAGGAATTTTGACGAGTACCTGGACAATCATCCCGGGGTTCATCATCAACTGAATCAGAACCCTTCGCTCATCAACGACCCTCAATTCCTGGCGCAACATCCCCATCTTCAGAATTTTCTGAACAACCATCCTGGAGTGAATGAAGAAATCAAGGAAAATCCCCAGCAGTTCATGAATCGAGAAAATCGGTTCCTGAGGAACGGCGGAGACGTTTCGCGGGCTGAGGCGGCGCGCGCCGACCGTTATTTCGACCGCCACCCTGAACTCGCCGAGCAATTACAGAAGAACCCCAAGCTGGTGGATAACCCTCAATTCATGCAGAATCATCCCGGGTTTGCAAAATTTTTGCAGAATCACCCGGAGATTCGCGAGGACATCAAGCAACATCCCTATGCCTTTCAAAAGCGCGAGCGGCAGTATGAGCGGCACGAAGGGCCTGAACATCCTAACCGTCCGCGTCCCTTGCGCAGCGCCCGGCGATAGCCCCCTCAACCTCCAGATTCGCCAGCGCCGGCCCGGAAGCTGCTGACACAGCTTCCGGGTTTTTTCGTTAAAATGGGGACATCGCAAAACGTGATAGCCTGCCCATCCGGCTTGAGGCGTCGCTATGTCCGTGGAAGGCGGGAGACGTGAATCGGGTCATGTTCCAGATAACCCACGCGCATTCAGCCAGCGAAATCGAAGAAGCGCGCCAACTTTTTCGGGAGTACGCCGCGTCGCTCGATTTCAGCCTCTGCTTCCAGGGCTTTGACCAGGAGCTTGCCGGCCTTCCCGGCGATTACGCGCCGCCCTGGGGGCGCTTGCTCCTGGCGCAAAACGAGAGCGGCGTTGCAGGCTGCGTGGCGCTAAGGAAGATTGATGACGCATCCTGCGAAATGAAGCGGCTCTACGTCCGTCCCGCATTTCGCGGCCATCAATTGGGCCGCACTCTGGCCCTGCGCGTGATCGACGAAGCGCGGCAGATCGGCTACCAGCGCATGAAGCTCGACACGCTGCCTTTTATGAAAGGAGCGATTGCGCTTTATGACTCGCTGGGCTTCCGTCGCATCGAGCCTTATCGATACAACCCCATCCCAGGCGCCATCTACATGGAACTTGCCCTGGCGTTCGACTCCACCGAACAGCCGCAGCATTGAAACGCAGATGCGCCGCGCCTCTTATCGAAATACCATTCACCAGACGGATCATTCGACCAAGTCCTCCCGCCTGTCATTCTGGCGCTGAGCGCCGTGAAGCGGAAGAAGCTCTGCGCTTCGATTCTGGAAAATCGCTCATGGATGCTGTCCATCTATTTTCATTACGCCCTCTCGAAAATGGCTCATGCCCGTCATTCCCGTGAAAGCGGGAATCCATAAGCTAGACCTCCGCTTTCGCGGAGGTGACGCCTGTGGCGAATTTTGTATCGATGGTGGGCGAGAGGCCACGTCGTCATCCTCCATAATTTCCACGAGCCGCAGAGAAACTTTCGGCGGCTTATCGGGTTATAGTGGTATATGGGAACTTTTGTTCCAGTTATGATGCGAACGCTACTTGGATGCGCAGAAGCCGTTGTGGCGCAAATGTAAAAATGACATGACTTGTAGAGATTCTTCTTTGGTTTCAAATGTTCGACAGCAAGGCCATCCGACAACGCCTTTCTCGCCAGCAAGATTAACTTGTTGCGATGGAAATAAATAAGCGCCCGTGGCGTTTGCGCGCAATACGCCTGATTCTCAAAAAGATTTTGGTGCTTTGGTTGCTGAATGAAATAAGTTAGATCCTGATCAGAGGAAAGGGCGCGAGTGCCTGCCGCTCAAAAATTATCTTCACGAAATTCTTCCATTGCTGACTTGCCTCCCGAGCGCATCATCTTCGGTTGCTCCGAACCGATGCGGGCGTTGAAGGCGAAGATTGAAAAAGTCGCTCAATCCGATTTGCCGATCCTCATCGAAGGCGAGAGTGGAACGGGAAAAGACGTTCTAGCCCGGCTCACCCATGTCTGGTCGGCTCGCGCGGACGGCCCCTTTGTAAAAGTAAGCTGCCCGGCTATTCCGGGCAATCTGCTGGAAAGCGAGTTGTTCGGCTACGAGCAAGGAGCTTTTACCGGCGCCTGGGGCGTGAAGCCGGGGCGCGTGGAGGCGGCGAACGGTGGAACGTTCTTTCTGGATGAAATTTCGGAGATGGAGGCTGAGCTTCAGGCCAAGCTTCTTCAACTGTTGCAAGAGGGGCGATTCGTGAGGATCGGTGCCACCGTGGAGCAAGCCGTGGAAGTGCGGTTCATCTGTTCCACGAATCGCGATTTGCAGGATTTGGTCGACGGTGGCGCGTTTCGGCAGGACCTTTTTTACCGCATTAACGTGATCCACCTGCGCGTGCCGCCGCTTCGGGAAAGAACGCAGGATATTCCCATTCTGGTTGATTATCTGCTTCAATTTTATAACCAGAAATATCAAGCCCATGCCGGCCCGTTTTCCCCGAATCTGATGAGACTTTTCCAGAATTATTCCTGGCCGGGCAACATCCGCCAACTGGAAAATCTGGTGAAACGCTATGTGGTGCTCGGGTCGGAAGAACCCATCGGCGCTGACTTGATGGAACAAATCCGAAATGGATCGCCTGCGATCAATTTTGACGAAGGGGCGATTCCCTTCAAGACTCTCATGCGCCAGATCGTCCGCGATCATGAGCGAAAAATCATCCTTCAGGCCTTGCATGCCCATCACTGGAACCGCAAGGAAACTGCCCGCGCCCTGGGCCTGAGCTATCAGGCGCTGCTCTACAAAATGCGCCAAACCGATCTCGCCGCGCCGTCCAAGGCTGAAGATGACGCTCAGCAGCCAGCCTCGGCTCTCTCCGCCGTGGAATCAAGGCATCCTGTTTAGCGGGTTGCCGACAAAGCTCATCCAGATTTGAAATACAGGGATTCTTCGCTGCGCTCCGCTCAGCTCAGAATGACAAGGGGAGAATTAGCGAAGGGCCGAATATGACATGCCCCCCAAGAGTCTCTCAGCAACCTGTTTAAAGTAACGGCAGATTCTTTGATGACAATTCATATTTATTTAATGCTGCGTGAACCGCGAACTGATCTAATCGTTCCAGGTTGTAACTGAATTGATGGAGGAAAATGGATATCATGAGGAAGGCCGTTCTGCTCTTTTTATCGATTGCGCTGCCCGCCCTGGCCGCATCAGGCCTGGCGACGCCGGGCCTGTGTTCATTTGAGAGTCCTTGTAACAACATCCATTCCATCGCCCCGCATGATGCGATAAAAAATACGGATTCAATTAACAGGGCGAGAAAAAATCCGATCCAACGGATCAATCCCGTCGCCAACTTAGAAACCCGGCCACACAACTCCTTAAGCCTTGTTCCGGAACCGACCTCGCTCACCTTGTTCGGAACCGGACTCTTGGCGCTGGCTTATCTTCTGCGTCGAAAGATTTTGCCATAACAGATTACTGAAAGACTCTATTGATGCGCTGTAGCGGCGGTGTCCTCACCGCCGGTCTTTTTTTTCCATTGTTTCGGCGGTGAGGACACCGCCGCTACAACGCATCTTCCAGCCTTCTCACACAGTCTCGAAGCTGCTGCGACTCATTTTTCAGCAGCTTGCCAATGGTGTTGACTCCCATCACCCAGCCTTCATGAAGTCCTGGCCAAGGCGCTCCTGGCCGACATTCACGGCAATCAGGCCAAGGATAATGACGCACACTTCAAATCCTGCCAACGCCCCTGCATAACCCATGCGGTCGCGGAGCGCATACTCCAGAGTGTTGGTGGGAGCGGCAATCAGAATCCCCAACTGGTACGCTAATCCCGGAAGCAGACTGCGAGCGGAGGCGGGCGCCAGCTCGTTCAGATGAGCGGGAATAATCCCCCAGGCTCCCTGGACGCCCACCTGCATCAGAAAAGCGCCCAACGCCAGAGCCCCGATCGAGGAACCAAACGCCCAAAGCGGAATCATGACGAGCGAAAGCAGCAGCGCGCCGCTCATGCCTTTCCGTCGCCCGATGCGCTCGGAAAGCTGGCCGAATATCACCGCGCCCAGAATGGCCCCCAGATTATACAGAACAGCAACGGAGGAAACCTGAGAGCCGGGAATGTGGTGCGCCGACTTGAGGAAGTCCGGGTAAAGGTCCTGAGTGCCGTGGGAGAGGAACATCATGAGCGTCATGAGGAAGATCAGATAGAGGAAGCTCTTCCAGTTCTGCGCCACAATTTTCAGGATGGCTCCTGTGCTTCGCATGCGATGCACCTTCCAGGCTTCCGGCTCCGGGACGCGGGCTCGCACGTAAAGCGCCAGGAGCGCCGGCGCTCCGCCCGCCCAGAACATCGCTCTCCAGCCCCACGCCGGAAGAATGAATTGGGCGGCAAGCGCGGCCAGAAGATAGCCCACCGAATACCCGCACTGCAGGACGCCGGAAAAGAGACCTCGCCATCGCCGCGGGGCGGTTTCCATGGCGAGCGACGCCCCCACGCCCCACTCGCCGCCCATGCCGATGCCGAAAAGCGTTCGCAGAATAAGAAACGCCGTGAAGCTTTGCGAAAACCCGCATAGCAATTCGAGTAGGGAATAGCAGAGAACGTTGGCGATCAGCGCCGCGCGGCGCCCATAGCGGTCGGCGAGGAGTCCAAAAATGAGCGCCCCCACCGGGCGCATCGCAAGCGTCGCTGCGAGGGTCAGAATGATGTCGCTTTTCGTGACGCCAAACTGGGCGGCCAGACGGTCCACCAGAAAGACCACGGCGAAATAATCAAACGCGTCCAGCGTCCAGCCCAGGAAGCTGGCAAAGACGGCGTGCCACTGCTCGCGGCGAAAAAGCTGGCTCGAATCAGCCATGGACCGTTCTGGAAGATCAGTCATGAATTCAAACAAGCCTCGCTCGCGGCTTTATGCCTGACTTCAGGTGGATGAGGATTAGCCCGAAGAGGTTGAGACATGAGGCAGGAATAGGAGCCTATTGGCCACTGCTGCCATCCGCGCTTTTCATCTCATTCAACGCCACACGGGCCTGCCAGAATTGAGGATTCAGTTCAAGCGCGCGATGGAAATGATTTCCGGCTTCTTCGGGATGATCGCTGTAACGTTCAGCAAGGCCGGCGATGAAATCATCGTAAGGTTCTGCCTCGGGCTTTGAAGCTGATTGGCGGCAACGCGCCAGAATTTTCTGCGCCTCTTCATTCTGTCCGAGCTTCTCGAAGGCCAGGGCGCTGAAAACGGCAGCGGCGCTCGTCTGATCTTTTCCTCCGCTTGCAGCCTGTTTCCATGCATCCTCCGCCTGTGAGCGCTTGCCCTCAGCTTGCAAGGCCACACCCAGCCAGTAGAGCGGCTCTTCGTTATCGGGTTTATCGGGCTTGCCAACGCCCAGATTTTCCGGATATTCCAGCGCCTGCCGGAACGCCTGCTCCGCAGTTTGTGGCCGCTTTTCTGCGAGGGCCTTCTGGCCTTGCTCAAGATGGGCAAGCACGAATATCTCATGCGCCTCCTGGCCGCCTTCCCAGGGCTTGAAATCGTGGCTCGTCAGGATAGACAGCGCATCCTCAAATTTCCCCTGCTCCGTGAGGAAGAGCGCATGCCGCAGCCGCACGACGTCGCGCTGCAAGACTTCGGGCGGGGCGGAGCGGAAAAGCTGAGCCCGAGCGGAATCGCTTCCCATCTCGGCGTCAATCGCATCCAAATCGGCGTACAGCCTGAAATCATCGGCTCGCAGGTGAATCGCCCGCCGGAAAAAGCCCGCGGCGCTGGGAAGGTCCCTCTTCACGCGCCACGCGTAGACGCCCAAATTGCGCAGCAGAACCGGATCCTCGAAGCCTTCGCCCAGGGCTTTGAACCATAGCCGCGCCGCGTCGTCATACCGTCCATGCGCGAAGAAGAAGTTGCCCAGCGCATATTGCGCGTGAGCGTCGGCGGGATTAAAAGCAATCGCCTCGGCCAGCGCTTTGGCATCCTCTAGCCGGTTTGGAAAAACCTCCTCGCAAGGCAGAGAAGCAGCCCTTCGGGCGTCTTCCTGCGCCTCGCGCTTTCTGCCTTCCGCGCGCTCATTCGAGGCGAGGTCATAATAGATCATCGGCGTCAGCTTGTCCGCCGGCAAGCTTTCTACCGCCGCATGCAGCACCGCGTCTGAGGCCTGAAAATCTCCCAGGCTGTGATACCAGGCGGCCACAGTCAGGTCATTTTGGGGATCAAAGCCAACGGTCCGAATCCACGGAGCAGGCGCGCTTTGCGAAACGCTTGCGGCGGCGCCGAGCGCGCGCTGGTCGAGCCATCGTTCAGCCAGCGCGTAGGGCAGCAAAGGCATTTGCCGGACGGCTTGCTCGGAAGTTCTCTCCGCTTCGCGGAGGTCACCGGCCAGGCGAAAGGCTACCGCCAGATCGGCCCGTGTGAAAGCGTCGTCAGGATTGTAGCTTAGAGCGCGTTGCAGCAACTGCGCTGCCTGGGCAGCATTCCCCTGGCGGAGGGCCATTTCGCCCAACTCCGTCAAGGCTGGCGCTGGTGGGCCTCCCCAATGGATCGAAGCCCAAAACGCGTCCTGGGCCAGCGTCAGTCGACCCGCGGCGCGGTAAATCGTTCCCGCCGCATAATGAACGCGGGGATCCGAGTTATCCCGTTCCAAGGCGCGGGCAATCAGGGCCTCCGCCTGATTGAAGTCCGCTGCGCGGTAACTTTTCCATGCTTCCTTGAGCAAAGCCGGAATGAAATCCGGATCGCGCTCAAGCGCTCGCTGATAGAATTCCTGCGCCGCCTGAGGATCTCCTCGCTTCTCCAGCCAGACGCCGTGCAGATACAGTTCCTCCACCGGCGTCTTCGGCGAATACGAGAATCTCCTGGGGGCTATTCCTGCCGCAGGAACAAAATCGGAATTTCCATCGATGGGTTCGGCGGCGGACCAACTCAGCAACTCTTTTCCATCTGCGGACAGAATCTGAACCCTTAATTCCTTCTTCGCTTCGTCCACGCTTTCAACCGGCAGAGTAAACGCCGCAGGCCGAAGCGGCTCAAAGGTGGCGGGAGCAAATTCGCGCAGGAGCTTTGCGCCCAGAAACACGCGCACGCGAGCGTCATGCAACTCCACAACCGGACTCACCACCAGCTTCACGCCAGCCTGCGCGCTTCCAGTTTGAGCGCCCGGGAACAAGACGTTCAGCGCCAACTGCTTTGTGGCCTCGACAAATCCGCCGCCCAGGCCGCGGACGGGATACCAGTACTCGGTCCAGTCTTCCACGCGTCGCGGGTTCATGAATTCACGATATAACTGAGTGGCAAAGCGTCCGCTCTGGATTTCGTTGTAAGGGCCATCACGGTCGGAAAGCAGATGAGCCCAGATGAGCCCATCGCCGGCCGTGCCCCAACTCCAGATCTTCTTCCCGGGATCCTTGCGAAAATTCGAGACATGCGCCACGCCATCGTCAGAGTTGTGGTAATAGACGCCAAAGAAGTTCCGATGAACCTGCCGCCCGAAAATCGCGGTGGCATGCTTCAGGTTCTTGTACCAACTCCGGTCCACTCCCTGCCAAACCGGCCAGCTTTCGATGGCGGCGTAAGGATCATCCGGAATCACCTCGCGCATGGGGTAGATGAACTGGAGGTCGTCCGTCGCGCGCACGGCGGCATTCGCCCAGAACCAGTACAAATGCTCAAGCGGCGTGGAGTTAAAGAGCGTCACGCGCTGCTCGACGCGGGCCTGATCGGGCCGGAGAGTCAGAGCCACTTCCCAGTGCATGTTGGAAACCCAATCCATCGCTCCGACCACCGCTGTCGCGCTGCCGTCGGCATTATGAAGAATGGCGGACTCCACCGGCGAGACGGTCACCACCGTATGAGCGTTCGGAAAATTGAATTCGATGCCGCCTGAAATCCAGGCGCCGCGCACTCCGATAAGCCCATACTTGACCACGTGGTTCCGGTAGAAAACCTCGCGCCCATCCACTTTGTCGTAAACCGAGTAGAGCCGTCCGCCCAGGTCCGGCAAAACGGTCAGCTTCAGATATCGATTCTCCAGGTAAATGGCCCGGTAGGTTTTTGGCGCTCGATGATCCGTGAGGTCATCCAGCATCGTGTAAGGGTAGATGAGATGACGGTTAATAAGCGGAAATGCCGGATTCGGGTCCGGCGGCCCCAACAAGTAAGTCGGAATCTCAATGGAGCCTCGCTGGGCTCGGACTTGAGCCTGAAGAGCGCCGGAGGAAATCAGAATCAAAGCCAATATCCAGCTTAGCGACCAGAAACGCCGTGAAATCTTCATCAGGACTGCCTCGCAAAAAATTGCCGAATCGAGTTGCGCTGCGCCCGAAAAAACAGGTTTTGCAATTTGCGCTTCCGGGCGTTCCAGGGCGCTCGAAATCGAGCGAACGCTACTATATTCGCACGCGTTCAGCGATGCAACCTCAACGTTCTCTACCGATCATGCGTTTGTGGGACTTTTGTATGATTCAGGCTACCGAATCGCGGCGGAGGCACAGGCAGGTGATTTCAGGAGGGCAATCCACACGAAGCGGCACGACCACTTTGCCGATTCCGCGGCTCACATAGATTTGAGTGTCGCCGAGTTGGTTCCATCCCTCGACGAAACGTTCACCGGGCTTCGAGCGATAGAGGGATCGGAGAATCGGGAGGCGGACCTGGCCGCCATGCGTGTGGCCTGAGAGCATCAGATCAATTCCCCATCGGGACGCCCGCCCGATGGCTTCCGGCTTGTGACAAAGGAGGATTTTAGGATCGTGAGGCGGGATCGAGCGCATGGCCTTGGGCAGGTCATTGGAGGAAAACCATAAATTATCGATGCCCACCAGCCACAAGGCGCTGCCTGCGGCGCGCAAAGGATGACTGGAGTTGCGAAGCACGCGAATCCGGTGCGCGCGGAGCGCTCGCGTCACTTCTTCCGCGTTTACCCGGAAATCGTGGTTGCCGAGCACCGCGAAGACGCCGAGGCGCGCGCGCAATCTGCCCAGCGTCTGGGCCACCGGCCAGATGTACTGGGGAGAAAATGTGACATAATCACCCGTCAACGCCACAAGATCGGGATGCAGGCGATTGGCGAGTTCGACGACGCGATGAACCTCTTCGATGGGGGTGAAGAGACTGAGATGAATATCGGTAAGGTGAACAATCCGAAGGCCTTCGAGCGCGGCTGGGAGCCTGCGCAGGCGGATCACGGTCTCGGTAATTTCAGGGTCTGCCGCAAAGCTCCCGAGTGGGAGATCCTTTTTCGGGGCATTCAGCGAGAGTAACGTGAGTCGGGGTCTTTTCCAGAAATTGGGCGCGACAGAAGATTGTGCCATGCATACCTCGCAAGCGGCTCCCGGCGTGCCAGGGAGCCTTCCTGACGGGAACTCATCAATTATACCAACGCCGGAAAATCCCTGCATGGGCTGATTTTTTCCCGGGGTCTGTATACCACTAAGGGTCAAAATGTTTGCGGCTTGCACAAATTTTCCTTGCGTGGCACGGGCGTCCCGCCCGCGCGCACGATCGAGACGGCCGTGCCACATGGGTTGCGGCCCTGCCGCGCTGCGAAAAAATCCTGCTGTAGCGGCGATCTGTGATCGCCGACGCCCGCGATCACAGATCGCCGGGTTTTGGTTTTCCAAAACTTCGGCGAACATCGTTCGCCGCTACAACAGCGCGGATGAATTGATTCACCCCTTCTCACTCATCACTGCATTTATGCTCCCGTAGCGGGTAGCCACGGCACGATTTTTGTGCCGTGGGCTTTTCCTCACGCACGATACGTTTCCGTCAGCATCATGTCGGCGCGCAAGATCATCAGCGGATGGCCGCTCCACAACAACGCGTGCCAGTGATCAGGCATCCGCACGTAGCCGCGCCACTTGAACCTCAGCTTCGGACGAGACGCGTCGATTGCGGCAATCCGTGTCGCATATTCGCTCTCATGGAGTGGCGCCAAGGCTCGGCGCAGGTTCACCGTCACAAAGAAAATTCGGTCCACAACCCGCCGCCGACGAACATGCGACCCACCGCCAGCTTACCATCGCTCCAAATCTAATACTTTTTGGCTGCGACAGCGGCTGAGGGTTCCTTGCCCTAGACACCCCCACGAATTCCTTAATCAATGAGAGCGCGAGCGGAGGTTTCTTGCTTGTGCATTTTAACCGTGATAACGTCCTTTATCACACGCTATGGACGACCGTCCGTCAAGGCATCCGCTACCGGCTAGCTCCCCGGCAAAGGAGATCGTCGCCGCCGCCGCTAAGGATGGAGTCGCGCAAATTCCATTCGTGGGTGGGGCTTTAGCGGAGGGCTTGGGTCTGGCTCTCAGCCTTCCTCTGGCGAAACGTCGTGATCAATGGCTGCAAGACCTGGAGGCTAGGCTGCGAGAGCTCGAGCAGCGGGTGGGTGGACTTCGATTAGACGATTTGGTGCAAAACGAGCAGTTTGTTTCCGCCACGCTGCAAGCGACGCAAGTAGCCCTACGAACGCATCAGGCAGAAAAGCTTAAGGCTCTCCAAAACTGCGTCCTAAATGTCGCGACGGGGACGGCCCTTCAGGAGGATCTTCAATTGATTTTCCTGCACCTGATCGACCGTTTCACCCCAACCCACATCCAGGTGCTTAGACATTTTCAGTCCAGAGATCAAGCCAACCTTGCGAGATTCGGCCAGCAACAGGATTTGACCGATCAGGCCGTTCGTGACCTCCACGACAGCGGACTCCTCCGCGACACCCGTCCCTATGTGGCGCGAAACCGGGACATGGACGAGGCTCTTGTCTTTTATAACTGGGAAGTCACCAACATCGGGAAACAGTTTCTAGAATTGATCAGAGCACCAGAAGGGGCGAAGCCGTGACCACAGAACTGATCTGTACCCCAACCCCGTCCGCGTTTCAGCTTGCTCTGTTCGCGCCGACGTCGAAGGCCGCGAAGCGTGTGCTGGAATTTTTCACCGCCCAGATCAATAACGACCGCACCCGCAAGGCGTATCTGAACGCCACGCGGCGCTTCGCTGATTGGTGCGCTGCGCACGGGGCTTGTCATTCTGAGCGGAGCGAAGAATCCCCGTATTTCGCTTTAAGAATGCCGGGATTCTTCGCGCCGCGGAGTTTACCCTGAGCGAAGCCGAAGGGCTCGCTCAGAATGACAGTTCTGCGCTACCGCTGCATCCCAAACCGTCATAGGCATAACGACGCGTCTGGCTGCCGAGCTATCAATCAACGAATGATCTTGTGAGTTGCGACCACCAGTTCATAAATACCAAGACCAGTAAGAAAGGAAGTAGCAAGCAGCGCAGACCGTCGTTGTTGCGGTCTGCGGCCCTTCAGCGTGGTGTCGCCGCCCGATTCAGAAAAAACGCGGACCGCAAGATCGGCGGACCGCGCCACCCGGCCTTACGCATCACTCATCAGAAGGTGTACTACTAAGGGTCAAAATGTTTGCGGCTTGC
>CADDZJ010000102.1 GCA_902812415.1 Acidobacteriota bacterium | reverse complement strand
CCCAAGCTGATCCACGACCGGCCAGAGCGTTGTGACCGCGCTCGCTGTCGAAGGTTCTCGTTCGGAATCTGGAATCTTGAATTTGAAATGCGGTCCTGGTTGCGGCTATGCCGCGTGATGATCTCTGAAGTGAAGGCTCATTAATCGTGGGAAACACCAGAAGAGAGCGTGTTCACGAGGTTCGCCATGTCCTGGATGCAAGCCTGGGGATCCACATCCCGAGCTTTCAGTTGGGCGGCGAACAGGTTGAGATTGTCCTTGAAGAACTGATCGCCGGTTGCCGCCTCCCCCACCCGCGAATAATCGGTGGTCACAGTCTGGAGAAGGTGCAAAGAGCGGTCTTTCGTTCTCTTCCACTTGCTGAGATTTTCCTGCAAAACGCGGCGCAGAAAATCCGTGAAGCGCGCGGTCTGGTCCGTGAATTTGCCGTTTTGATAGGCATAGACCGAAAGCACGTCGGCGGCATCGGCATGCACTCCACAAACCGTGCGATAAGGCCGGTGAGCGATCAATTCCTCGCCGCGTTGGGAATCCAGGCGTCGAATTTCCAGGCCTTCAAACGGCAGCCCGTCCAGGCCGTCGATCCGACCCAGCGTTTTGACGGAGTTTTCGTCAAGCTCGATAACCGTGACGGTGGTGCAACAATGGTCGCCGCCTGAATACTGACCCAGTAGAATGTCGGGGATGCCATCCCCGGTCAGGTCCTGGGTATAAATCGCGCGCCCCCGGCTGCGCGGTTTTGGAAGTCCGTGTCTGCCCGCAAAGTCGTAGAGTTGGGTCCAGGGCTGCGCAGAGGCTTCAACGCTGTTGATTTTGAAGACAGATTGCGCGTCACGGTTGTAGATGACAAAACGATAGGAAGCGAAGACTAACGGGGAGGGACTGGCCCGGTACAGAGCCGCGCGATAATGCCCCAGGCGATAGGTGCGGACTTTCTCATAACCGGGGATGTCGGGAATCTGGCTCTTCAGGCCCGTGGTTTTCAGAACGAAATCCTCCGCGGAAGAGGCCATGTCCCGGAAGGTGGAAGAAGTCCATCGTCGCTGAATTCCGAGGACGACTAAGACCAGCACGGCGGTCAAAGCTACGGAAATGACGCTTTCGCCCTTCTCCATAGGAGTCTTTTGCGCTATCGAACTTCGCAAACGTTAGCCAGCTCGTGGACTGACGAATCTGCGTGAAAACTCAAGTTTACTCTTCTAACGTGGCATAACGGAAACACGTACTTGCCTGGGGCTTTGAATAAACGGTGGGTGTGTGATGTGAGTAAGGCAATCGAAGCCAACGAAGCAAGAGATCACGGCATCCTGCAGAGCGGGATGATGGCTTCTGAGGTTGTGTTCGGCTTTCTGGTGTCTGCTTTCCGTCTTTCGCTTTTCGCTTGCTGCCTTCCGCCTTCCGGCACAGGCCGCGGGTGGACGCCGTCCGCCCCTGCGGAAGTGGGCATCAGAAGGTCAGACGCCCGCTCAGTTGAAATTCCCGCCCCGGGTGCATCGCCATTGTGATAGTCCCAAACTGGGGCTCGTTCACAAAGCGGTTCGGCGTGCCGTAGTTGGTGTGGTTCAAGGCGTTAAAAGCCTCGACGCGAAGCTGAAGGCGAGTGGATTCGATAAAGCGGAATTCGCGTGTGAGCGCTAAATCGGTGATTTGCATGGCCGGGCCCTGAATGGTATTGCGGCCAACGTTACCGAACTGGTAGGCAGGCGGCGCAACGAATGCCGCGGGATTGAACCATTCATTTGAGGTGTGAGTTCCCGCGGGAAACACCGGCTGGCCGGTGGCGTTGGCGCGAATGGGATTCTCACCCAGCAAAGTTCCTGCATTCGCGGTATCGCCGAATACAGAGATCGTGAACGGATATCCGGATTCGGCCTGGTAGATGCTGGCGATATTCCAGCCAGAGGTCAGCCGCCGCAGGATGGGCTGGCTATTCCAACCCGGAAGGTTGTAGACCAGGCTCAACACCAAGCGCAGCGGCACGTTGCATCCCAACCCCTTTTCAGCGCCCAGATCGCTATTGTTCTGGGGGATGGCGGACTCATCCATCGGCGAGCGGAAGTCAGGGGCGTTCGTCAGATTCTTCGACCAGGTAAAATTTGAGAGCAGGGCAAAGCCGTGTCCTAGCGGATGCCGCACGTCTACCCATCCCGCGTCGTACCAGCTCTGCGCTGAATTTTCCAGGTAGTTGATGGCTGAGACCGGCGACGCAAGGCCGGCCACAGGGAAACCCAGCGGAAACGTGGTGCCGGGCAGGAAACTGATGGTCTGGTAGGGCCGGCGAGGATTGACGGCTCCGGGTCCTGGGGGCGCGTTATTGATCAGATGAGCGCGTTGCAGATGGAAGCCGCGCGACCCTTGGTAACCCACTTCCACAACGGTATTCCCCGGTAAAGCCTTCTCGACCGAAAAGCTCCACTGGTTCACATATTGCGGCGGGCTGTTTAACTGAACGGCGGCATAGCTGATCACTGTTTGCCCGAGCATGGGAGAGCCAAAGTTGAAGCCGCTCAGGCTGGGAATGTAGTTGTTGCTCTGATCGGTTTCGGCAAATACCAGCGGCGGCTGATGCCGTTGATTGCACCATGTATTCGCGTCCACCGGTGTATAGAACACCCCGAAACCGCCGCGCAACACCAGGTTCAGACGGCCACCAACCACGTGGGCGAAACCAAAACGGGGCGCGAAATTGAGGGTGTTGGCATACATCAAGCCTTTGGGAAAGCCAAGCTGGCCTCCGATGAAAAAGTAAGGGTTGCCGTTTCGAAAGACAATGTTGCTGTTGGGGTTGTCAGTATCCCAAAGCGGCTGCGTGAACTCATAGCGCAAGCCCAAGTCAAGCGTGGTGCGGTTGGTGACGCGCCAGTTGTCCTGAATGAAGGCATCGGCGAACCACTGTTGCAAATCCATCACGGGGATGCCGGCTTGCCTCTGCTTGACCGCCGGCAAACCCAGCAGGAAACTCGCAAGCGCTGAGCCTGTCCCGTCGTTGGAGGCTGTCTGTGAGGTGAAGCCGTTGGTGAACTGATAGAAGCCGCGGTTCTGAAAGAAGCCCCACATCGGCCAATAAAAATAGCGATAATCGCCCCCGAATTGCAGGGAATGGCGGCCCATCTCACGGTTCAAAGTGTTGCCGATCTGAAATACGGAGTCCCAATCCTGGACCGGCGTGGCGGCAAACGAATCGCCGATGCCGCTGTAACCCTGAATAGCAAACCACGGCATTCCCCAGGCGCCTTTGCCCCCGTAGCCGACGCCCTGAATTCCAAGCTGGGAAACATAGTCGTTGGTGAAATCGTTCTGCGAGTACCGGTGCATGGAGAGGCGCGACATGCCAAACCACAGCACGTTGACGGAATTGGGCGAAACGACGTGAGTGTATGAAGTCGTCAGGTTTTGCGACAAATTGTCATCAAAAGCGCCAAAGCCCGGAAGATTCTGAGGCGTGAAGTCGCGCTCCTGCTCAAAGGTATAACGCCCGAAAAGCTTATCGCCGTGACTCAGATTGCGGTCCACGCGGACCGTGCCCTGGTCAGAATAGTTTCGGTTGGTGCGCAGATCGAGATAGTTGTTGGAATCGGGGCCGGTTGGCGCCGGAGCAGAACTACTTCCCATGGCCATCATCCCCATGCCCATATTCATCATGCCTCCCATGATGTTTGGAAGCGGGACGTGGCTCAGCGCCTGTTGCGAGACGCTGTTGATATTCTGGGCAGGAATCATGTTGCCGGGGAACGGCTGGCGCAGGAATTGGGGATTTGAAGCGCCGGCGGGAAGCTTGGGGTTATAGGCGGGATTGGGCGCTGTGGTGGATGGGTCATAAATGATCTCGCCGGTTTGACTGAAGTCGCCGGCGCGTTCGGCGGCGGTTGGAACCGTATCGATCTGACTGAGGCCATTGCTCAAGGTGAATTCTTCGTAGTTCAGGAAAAAGAAGGTTTTATTGCGCTGGATCGGGCCGCCTATTGACCCCCCGAAATTGTTTTGCGCCAGGTGGGGGATGGTGCTGGGATCAGTAAAAGTGCGAGCGTCGAAAGAACTGCTGCGTACAAACTCATAGGCTTCGCCGTGGATTTGATTGCCGCCGGACCGCGTGACAATGTTCACCTGCGCGCCGCCAGCATCTCCAAATTCCGCCGAGTAGCTTCCGGTTTGCACCTTGAATTCTTCGACGGCGTCCGGGGATGGACTGAGGGCCTGAGTGTTAAACGTGGGATCGGTGTCGGTTGATCCATCGAGCAGGAAGTAATTGGAGTTGGGCCTGCCGCCGCCCACCACCAGCGCCGAGTTCTGCTGAGGCCGCCAGTAAAGCGGATTGGCGCTGCCGGTCTGAGCGCCTGACCCCTGATGCGCACCCGGGGCGAGCAGAGCCAGATCCAGCAAGTGACGGCCATTTAAGGGCAGATTGTGCACCATGCTCGGTTCAATCACTTCGCCCAACGTGGCGTCTGAAGTGCGCAAGGTTTGCGCGCTCCCCATCACCTCCACATGTTCGCGGACGGCTCCGACTTCGAGCCTGAAATCCAACCGCAGCGTCTGATTGACTTCCAATCGAAGCTGGCGGGTTTCAACGGCAAACCCCGGCATCTGGGTCTTGATGGTGTATTGCCCCGGATCGAGGCTGGGAAAACTATACATCCCGTCCGCAGAGGTTTTGGTTGCGCGCTGCAAGCCTGTGCTGGTTTCCCTTAACACCACGCTCACGCCAGCCAGGGGAAGGGATTGAGAATCTAAAATAAGACCGCCGATTCGAGCGCCGTTTGCCTGCGCCCACGAAAAACCCGAAGCGATGGCCAGAAGGGCGATTGCCAACAGAGAGCGTTCCCGAAGCCTCATGAGTTTGAATCCCTCCAACTATGAAAGTTCTGCCAAGACTAAGCGCTTATCGGGCGAAGTTCAATTCTTGGAATGAATTAGCAGACTTCGATAAATTGACTATTCAGGTTGGAATTTTCGCAGAGTTGCCGCCTTTTTGATCTGATTGATTCAGGCACAACCTAGACCCCAGGCGTAAAATCTGCTAATTTTCTGTATGAAGAGAACCGAACGAATCGAGGCGGTTCGAGAGGTCAGAGTCTATTGGGGCGATTAACTCAGCGGTAGAGTGCTATCTTCACAAGGTAGAAGTCACAGGTTCGAATCCTGTATCGCCCACCACGCCTGCCGTATTACCACCGCGCGGCAGAGCCGCAACCCAGGCCCGATTTCAGATTTCAGGAGAATCTATTATCTCAGCCAGTCTTCCAGACGGACGGACTGGCTGGTTTTATCATCGCGGTACTTGATGATGACGGGAGTATAGAGCGATAAATTCCATTCCTTTCCAAGCCCTCTCGTGACTGCGCGTGAGCCTGGAACCACCACGGCCCCTTCCGGGATGCGAAGGGGCTGGCCTTCCTCGCGCCGATAAATCGTTTCCTTAACAAGGTCATAAACCGGGGTTGAGCCGGTCAGGATGGTTCCGGCAGCCAGCACCGCGCGTTTGCCCACGATCGTGCCCTCAAAGACTCCGCAATTGCCTCCCACCAAAACTTCATCTTCAATGATGACCGGCAGCGCACCTACCGGCTCCAGCACGCCGCCGATCTGCGCCGCCGCGCTTAGATGGCAACGCTTGCCAATCTGCGCGCAGGAGCCGACAAGGGCATGTGAATCCACCATCGTTCCTTCATCCACGTAGGCGCCCACATTGATATACATTGGCGGCATGCAGGTGACACTTTTGCCGATGAAGCAGCCATCGCGGATGGAAGAACCGCCGGGCACAATGCGGATGCCCTGGGTAACGGAAAAGCGCCTGAGGGGATAGGTGTTCTTGTCAAAGAATTGAAACCCATTGGCGGAGATTTCAGTGATTTGACCCATCCGAAAGCCAAGCAGAATGCCTTTTTTGACCCAGGCATTCACTTTCCAACCTGTAAGTGATGCAGGGTCGGGTTCCGCCGCGCGGATGCGGCCTTCATTCAGGCCCGATTTGAGCTGGTCAAAAACCTCGAAGTCATCATCGCCGTACTGAGCAGTTTGGCGGGAGAAAAGCTCTTCGATCTCTTGTTCAAGATGCATGAATATTCTTTCTTCAGCCATATCGTGCTGCTCATGATTCAAGCTTTTGAATCACAGCCGAAGTGAATTCATCAGTGTTACTTTTTCCGCCCAGGTCCGGGGTTCGGACACGGCCTTCAGCCGTGACTGCCTGCAAAGCCTTGAAAATGGCCGCTCCCGCTTCACGCTCACCCAGGTGCTCCATCATCAACGAGGCTGCCCAGATGGCTGCGATAGGGTTCGCAATGCCCCGGCCTTCGATGTCGGGGGCGCTGCCGTGCACCGGCTCGAAGATAGGCGGTCCACGGCGCTCGGCAGGATTCAGATTGGCGCTCGCCGCCAATCCGAGACTCCCTTGCAGCGCGCCGCCCAGATCCGTCAGGATATCGGCAAAAAGGTTAGAGGCGACCACCACATCAAGGCTTTCGGGGGTGGTGATCATGCGCGCCGCCGCGGCGTCCACGTGATACTTCGCCGTTTCAACGTCTGGATAATCGCGCCCCACTTCGCTGAACACTTCATCCCACATTACCATCGCATACTGCATGGCATTGGATTTGGTCACGCTGGCCAGTCGCCTGCGAGGGCGCTTCCGAGCCTGCTCAAAGGCGTAGCGGATCACGCGTTCTGTTCCCTTGCGGGTAAAAATGGATTCCTGAATCGCCACTTCGTCTGTGGTGCCGCGCTTGAATCTTCCGCCCAGGCCGCAATATTCGCCCTCCGTATTTTCGCGGATAAACAACATGCAAATATCTTCCGACTTCTTCCACCGCAGGGGGGACTCCAGGCCGGGCAGAATCTCAACCGGGCGAAGATTCACATAGAGGTCGAACTCGAAGCGGATTCGCAATAAGAGCTCGCGCAGCGAGACGTGGTCCGGGACGGTCGGATGACCAATTGCGCCGAGCAGGATTGCATCGAAGGGCCGAAGCTTTTCCAGGCCATCGGGCGGCATCATGCGGCCTGAGCGGAGGTAATATTCGCAGCCCCAATCGAAGGCTTCAAAGGACAGAGTGAAATCCTTCTGCGCGGCTTTTAATACGCGGACGGCTGCGGGGACAACTTCCTGGCCAATACCGTCGCCCGGCAGTAACGCAATGTGATAGGTTTTCATGGCTTACGATCGTTTTAGAACGTCTGCCCGAGGCTCATGCCTTCAGCTTTCAGGATGACGAACCTCTTAAGGTTGACTGAGGATTGCAAATTACCGTGATGTCGCTTTCTGTAGCGCCGGTGTCCTCACCGTCGGTTTTTTCGGCGCTGGGGACAGCGCCGCTACAGTTTTCGTTGTCACGATAATCTGTAATCCTCGGCAAGTGAAGATCCTGTTTGCAAAAACGCCATATTATCCCATGATGAGAGGTTAAGGTGCGAGGAATGTTTTGGAGAGAGTTTGGGAACTCGTTCCAGGGCTTATGAAAAATATCAAATGGCACGCCATTCTGACGGATTCTCAGTTCTGGGCTCCGCTATTGGTCCTCATCGTCGGATTGCTGCTTCTTGTTTATCTGCGATAGCAGGGTGCTGAGAAACTCTTCCACCCTGTCATTCCGAAAAGCCGGAAAAACAGTGATCAGTGATGAGCGATCAGATTCTCACGTCTTCGGTCCGTGCAGAGCGTGTATTACAATTTGAACCGGCGTCACATGACATTACATCCGGAATTCGGAATTTCAAATATCTTTGGCTAGTGATCAGCAAAAGATTAATCCGAGGTTCTGATTGCTTTTGCTTGTCACTTTTCACTCATCGCTGCTCTTGAGATTCCTCGCGGAGTTTATTCTGAGCGAAATACGGGGATTCTTCCGCCTCGCGGAGTTTACCCTGAGCGAAGTCGAAGGTCTCGGCGTCAGAATGACAAGCGAAGGCTTACTTCCGAAGGCCGTGAGCCTTTTCCTGAACGCTTCCCAGAAAAACGTAAGCCAGAGATTTGTCCTGGGGCGATTGCGCTTCGTTTACTGCTCGCTCAGCCACATGCAAAGCTTCGCCCGTGTTGCCCATTTTCAGCAGAATCTCGCTTTCAAGAAACAGATAATGGACGTTATGCGGGTCTAATTGGCTTGCCTTTGCTGCCAGCGTTTGCGCTTTCTGGGCGTCTCGAAGCTGATTGGCGTAAAGAGTGGCGAGAGCGGCATAGGCGGGAGCGAAGGTCGGGTTGAACTGGATCATGTCATTCAGGTCGTTCGTAATTTCCTGAAACTGAGCAGCGCGGGGAGAATTCTTCATTAAGGCCAGCGCCAGATAAAATCGAGCTAAATAAGATTGCGAGCTCAGGCTGGCAGCCTTTGCAAACCACGCTTGCGCCTTTTCAGGATGGCCTTCATGGAGTTCCAGAAGCCCCATGCTTTCATGGGCTGAAGCCATTTCCGGCGCCTGCTTCAGGGCGGACTGAAGGAGCGATTCCGCCTCATGAATCCGGCTGACACGAGCCAGGAAATCTCCCCGCAAGGCATCAGACTCCGCAGGCAAAAGTCCGTGGGCATGGAGATCGCTTTCGTTGACGGAAGGCGAAACCTTAAGCCGGTAATAGTGGAATTGAAGCCCGTGGACGAAGAGCTCAAGAGCAACCTGAAGCTGGTCGAGGTCGCCAAAGGTCTGCGTAGCGGCGTTTACAGGGTCAGAGCCTTGGGCGATCAGAGCGAGGTAACGATCGATCGGGCCTCGGCCTGAACGTAGGTTCTGGAACATCAGAAAATCCGTCAAAGCCCAGGATTGCGCGTAGAAAATGGTTCCTTTATCGGCTTCGTTGTAGTAGGGAGAGGATTCGTTAATGGTGAAAAACGTTTTCAGCGGCAGGAGGCGGACGGTCTGCAATAACTTCAGATTCTTCTCGCTCGGAAGCCCCAGGCGAACAGTCTTGCCGTCCAGGGTGGAATGACCGTAAAATTCGGCCAATCCCTCGTTCAACCAGAGCGGGATGGATCGGAAGTTATCCTCCAGGATCAGGTGCGCATATTCGTGATAGATGACGTGATACGGGTTCTGCCCCGGCGCGTCCAGCCGCAGCAAAACATAGTTTTTGTCGGGACTTCGCAACAGCATGCCCACGCGGTTCAGTTGACCTTGCCCAAGCCACGCAGCCGGCTCGAGTTGCTCGAAACTGGATTTGTCTTTGGCAGCCAGAATGATAATGGGGAGATCGGGATAGATGCGCATCCGAGGGAAGGCTTTTTTGAAGACGGCGCGCACGCGTTCAAACTGTATGGCCACGCTTCGAGCCTGACTTTCCGTTGCGTCGCTCACGACGACAAAATGAGGGCTCTCGACTTCGATCCAGTCGCCTTCCGCAGCCGCCACAGGATGGGCGCTCCATGCTGGCGCAAAGATCAGGGTCAGCAAGATTGCGCAGATCGATTTCATAAGAGAGATTATGGCACTTAAAAAGGCGTTCTGAGTGCTGCATTTCATCAGTTTGCCCGCGTTTGTTACTCCGCCCCTCGCCCGCCGCTTCGCGTCATCCTCTCCCCGCAAGCGGGGAGAGGATGGAAGGGAATAAAGTCTTTTCTCTCGCCCTTTTGGGGAGCGGGATGAGGTGAGGGGCTGTCAAAGCTATCGCTGATCGTCCGATATTGGCCTGATTGCGCGGAGATTGCTATCGTATCGGATGATCTTCAACGTTCTGCAATTCCACATGGGAAGCGCGGGAGATCGGGAAGGGAACGAATGACTTCTGAAAGCGGCTCGGCTCAAGCGCGGTCCTTGCACATTCTCGGAGTGATTTGCGGCGTGGCTGCCGGCGCCTGGCTGGGGGGAGCCGAAGCTCCCACCAAACTGGTGGTGGCGGGCCTTTCCCCTTTCCTCATCTCTCTCATGATGGTGGCTGGCGTCTTTGTGGCGCGATGGACTGTGCCGACCGTTCTGAAAGGCACTTCGTACATTTTTATTGACCTCCTCGAAAAACCCCATCTCATCATCTGGGCGATTCTTGCCGGAGCGCTGTGGGCTGTCGCCAATACGCTCACGGTATTTGCAATCCGCGATGTGGGGCTTTCGGTCGCCTTTCCGCTGTGGAACACCAATAGCCTGGTGGGGCTGTTTTGGGGGTGGCTCTTCTTCCGCGAATTGCGCGGTGGGGGAACAGGAACCTGGGGAAAAGTATTGGGCGGCGCCGTGGCGATTGTGTTGGGCGCGACGCTGGTGGCTCTCGGCTCCTCCTCGAACTCAGCTTCCAGCCCCCGCTGGGCGGGCGCTGGCATTCTCGCCGCGCTGGGGGCGGGCCTGCTGTGGGGGACCATGTATGTTCCTTATCGCAAGGCTTACCTGAGCGGCATGAACCCGCTTTCGTTCGTCACCGTATTTACGGTGGGCGAATTGGGCGCGATGACCGCGCTCGCGGTCGTCTTCCGGGGAGGATGGCATCCGCTCATCCACGAGATGGCGCAAGCGAGACCGGCGCTCTTCTGGCTCTTTCTGGGCGGTTTTTTCTGGGTCATTGGCGACATTTTTCAGCAATATGCGGCCAAGTATATCGGCATTGGCCGGGGCATTCCGCTCTCCAACACCAACCAGCTTTGGGGACTTGCCTGGGGAGCGCTGGTGTTCGGCGAACTCAGAACGCTGAGCGATTCCGGTCGATGGATGATCATTGCAGGCTCGCTGACAATGATTGTGGGCGCGATCGCCTTGAGCAGCGCTGTGGCTCCTGATGCGGAAAGAGCGGCATGGCGGGACGCCGTGGCCCGCGAGTGCCGCCGTTATGATCTGGATTTCAAGGCGGCGAATGCGGCGCAGCAGGGCGTGGATGCCATGGCTGAACGGGCTGGTGGCTGGAGAGTGTGGGACATTCTGATCCTGATTGCGGCCGTGGCCATTTTTGCGGCGCTTGCCCGCGGCGCGGCTTTCCCGGCCATCTTTATCCGCGCCCATTGGATGATCGGTTTGCTCGCGGCCATGCTGGCGCTGCTCCTGATCTGCGGCGGCCTGCTTTGGAAATGGACCCGGTTTTCGTAAATGTTGCGCGAAGGCCCTACCTGAGTTACTGAGGATTATCATATAAGGATAACGTGATCTGTAGCGGCGCTGTCCCCAGCGCCGAAAAACGCCGGTGAGGACACCGGCGCTAAAGAAAAGTCCATTCACATTAACGGTTCGCGGCCTCATCCTCCGGGGCGAATAATCATGACTTCCGTGGCCTTAATCAGGGCTGCGGCCGTATCTCCGACCTTCAAATTCAACTCCTGGCAGGCGTCGCGCGTGATGATGGCGGTCACTTTCTGCCCTCCAATGTCCAGCGTGACCTTGGCCAGGAGACCGACAATCTGGAGTGACGTGACGCGCCCGAGGAGTTGATTTCTTCCGCTGATCCGATGCTTGAGGCCGCTCCCGGGCTCCTCAGGAGCGCCGGCAAGGGAAGGGGCATGGGCGCCTGCCCCGTCTTTTCGATTTCGCCCGCGGGAAGCTCTTTGAAAGAGAACGCGGTCGATCTCAACGCGCGGAATGCGATGATGCCCGCCTGCGGTCTTTACGGAACGAATCTTGCGCCGATAAATCCATTGCTTCAGCGTTGGATAGCTGATGCCAAGTTCTTTGGCTGCTTCCGGCAAATGCACAAGTTCCATGGCTGAATCCTTGCCCTCGGGTTGCTCTTACCTGGCGGGTCCCGGCGGATACGGAGGCAAATCCGGCGGGCGCGGCGGCAGCCGCTTCGGATGCGCCTGAATTTCCTGCATCAGGATCTGAATGGCCTTCTCAAGCTGGGCGTCGTGGCCTTCCATCAATTGTCCCGGCAGGTCATCCACCACAATGTCCGGCTCGACGCCGTGATTTTCAATCACCCACTGGCTCTGTAGATTGTAGAGCGAAAATTCGGGGCGTGTAATGTAGCCGCCGTCAATCAGGGGGATGTAGCCTCGAATCCCGCGCACGCCTCCCCACGTTCGCGTCCCGATCAGGGTTCCCAATTTGTATTTTCTGAAGAAGTAAGAAAAGTAATCCCCGTCTGAAGCCGTGAAGTGATTGCAGATGGCGGCCATATAGCCATAAAAGACCTGGGAAGGAACCGTGCCGCTCTTGAAGTTGCGCGCGGCCTCCATCGCCGCGAGAACGCGTCGCAGGCGCTCCAGAATAATCTGGTCCACAAAGCCGCCGCCGTTATAGCGCACATCGATGATCAGTCCCTGCTTGCGGATCTGGGGATAGAACTGCTTCACGAATTCGTTGATTCCGGCGGCTTCCATGTCGGGCAGGTAAACGTATCCGATCTGGCCGTGCGAGGCTTCGTCCACTTTGCGCCGGTTGGTTGTGATCCAATCAAGCTCGCGCAGGCGAAATTCACTCGCCAGAGGCTTGACGACGATGTTGCGCTTCGCGGCGGGGTTATCCGGTTGTGAGCTGATGGTGAGCGTCACATTCTGATTGGCGGTGTTCACCAGAAGCTCATATGGGTTCTGGGGAGCGCGCAGCGAGTGGCCATTCACCGCCAGCAGATAGTCCCCGGTCTTCACGTTCAGGCCCGGCTCGGTAAGCGGCGAGCGCAGGTTAGCTTCCCAATTTTCCCCTGGATAAATCTTTTTGAAATAGTAGAGATTCCGGCTTTGATCCAGGCCGAAATCAACACCGAGCAGGCCCACGTTGACAGGGTGCAGATCGGGATAATCGCCCCCGCCAACATAGGTGTGGGAATTTCCAAGTTCCCCGATCATTTCGCCAAGAATATAGTTGAGGTCGTAGCGATCTTTGACATATGACAGCAGCGGCGCATATTTGTCGCGGACTGCCGCCCAGTTCACGCCATTCATGCTGGGCTCGTAGAAATAATCGCGCTCCTGGCGCCAAGCCTCGTTGAAAATTTGTCTCCATTCCTGAGAAGGGTTCACTTCAACCTGCATAGTGGTGAGGTTTAGCGCTCCCTCGCCGATCTTGTAAGGTTCTTTGGAAGGGAGGGCGCTGATGATTCCAAACGTTTTCGGTTTCGGCGGCCTTCCGGGCGGCGAAGGCGGCTTGGCCGGGACGGAATAGAGCACCTTCTTGCCGTCAAATGAGAGTTCGTAACCATCGATGCCACTGATCAGAATCTGGTCCTTGCGGTCTTTCAGCGTGAAAACGTGCAACTCCGGCTGAACCCCTGCTAAAGGCCCCGAGAGTCCTTGAACAGGCCTGGTCAAATAATAGACCCGCCCTTTGGCGGCGCTCAGATGCTCGATGTGTGCCGGAGAAATGGGCAGCGCAACGACGCGGTCGGTAATGCCTTCGAGATCGATGCGAAAAGGAGTTGGAGCCGGTTTCTTCGCGGCCTGAGCGTTTGCAACCGGCCCCGGCGGGTTAGGATTCGGGTTCTCGATCTTCACCTCGTCGCTTTGCGGCGCGAAAGGGGAAGCGATGTCGCGGCGCAACGTCACCGCATAGACGCGGGTCGTCTGCGGGTAGACAGCTTCAAAATCAAAGTTGCCCGGGACAGCGTTATAACTGCGATCTGAAAGAAAGTAGAGATAGCGGCCCTCGGGATCAAAAATCGGATTGACGCTGTTCCAGAAGCTCGTCGTGACGGGCGTGATTTTCCGGCTTGCGAGCGAATATAGATAAACCACCGAATTCATGTTCCGCGACATCCTGGCGTACGCCACCCATTGGCTGTCAGGCGACCAGGAATAATCCGTCAGATCGGCGTACTGGCCCTGGTCAATGAAGACAGGTTTCTTCGCGTGAATATCCACATAAAAGAGCCGCAGGCTCTTGTCGGCAAACAGCAGCTTCTGGCTGTCGGGCGACCAGACCGGGGGCAGCCGGAACATCTTTCCGTCAAAAGTCACGCGAACTTCATGGCCCAGTCCGTCCTGCGGCTTCAAATAAAGCTCGTCTTCTCCGGAGCGGTCGGAAACATAAGCGATCCAGCGGCCATCCGGCGACCACGTGGCATATTTTTCACGAATCCCGGAAGTATCAGTCAGATCACGGATGCTGCCGTTTTTGGCGGGAACGGTGAAGACATCGCCCCGCGCGGTGAACACTGCGCGCGCGCCGTCGGGTGAAAGGTCCATGTAGGTTACGAGCGCGCTGGCATTCACCCAATGGCTTCTGGCCTGAATGAAATCTCCGGGCAATAAGACCTGCACCTTGCGACTTTTCTGAGATTTGAGGTCGTAAACGTAGAGATAGCCGCCATTCTCAAAGACAATTTCATCGCCTCCCAAACTGGGCCATTCCACGTCGAAATCGGTAAAGTGAGTGAGTTGGCGAATCTGTTTGGTCTTCAGGCTGTAACTGTAAAGATTCATCCGGCGGTCGGCGCCCCGGTCCGAGGCGAAATAAATCGTGTCGCCGCGCCACATGGGGAAAGTATCCGCGCCTGCGTAATGCGTGATTTGCTGGACTTCATGGGTCGCGAGGTCATAAATCCAGATATCCTGCGCCAGGCCGCCGGTGTAGCGCTTCCAGGTGCGAAAATTGCGAAAGATGCGATTGTAGGCGATGCGATTGCCGTCCGGAGAGAACGAGGTAATGCCGCCTCGCGGCAGCGGAAATTGTTCTGGAAGGCCGCCTTGAGCGCTGACGCTGAAGAGGCGGCCAAACCAACTGTTGAACGTGTTTCGGCGGGAGAGGAAGAGGATGCGCCGGCCATCCGGAAACCAGGTGATGACCTCGTTTTCGATTCCCATGCGCTCGGGAACTTGCGGCATGCCGGGGTTGAAAGTAAGCTGGCGGGGCTGCCCGCCCTCCGCGGGCATCACATAGACGTTGAAATTTCCGTCGTACTGAGCGGTGAAGGCGATTTGCCTGCCATCGGGAGAAAATTTGGGAAACAGTTCAAGGCCGGGACTTGTGGTAATCCGCCGCGCCACACCGCCCTGGCTTGAAACCAGCCACAAATCGCCCGCATAGCTGAAGACGATCTGGTCCTGATGAATGTCCGGGAAGCGCATCAGCCGACCTTCAGGCATTTCCTGCGCCATTCCAACGCACGCGAAGCCCAGCAGCAAAATCCCCAGCAGCCCTCGAAGCCTCATTCGCAAAATCCTCCGTAATCTTGTGAAAGGAATGCATTATAGCCGGTGGATGGAAATTCTGAAATTGGAGATCGACAGGCTTGTGGCTGGAATAGGCGATGATCTGAAAATGTTCGAGAAGGTGACTTGCCTTAGTACCTATGAATATGAATTCTGACCGAATCGGGCAGAAGTTTTTGGATCAGTGAGCATGGGTCAGCGCCAGTTCAGGAATAAGGACCAGGTTTTTGAGTTTCAATCCTGTGGCGATGACTTGTTTGCCGAGC
>CADDZJ010000101.1 GCA_902812415.1 Acidobacteriota bacterium | reverse complement strand
CTAGAGGTGATCTTAGGTGAAGCGATTGCTTGCCTCCGGCGCACGTCCACGCTTGACGATGTGCGGTCCTACGAACCTTCGCTTCGCACGCCGGCGACCCTATACCTGCTCGGCGAGATTTATCGAGAAAAGGTCCGAAGCCTCCCGTCTCACCGTGCTCGCCAGTTCGAGTTCCTCATCGAAGGTTGCGAGATTTACGTAGGCGATTACGAGATCGACAACGGGCGCAGCCTGGTATGGGACAAAAGCCTTCGCAACGTGCACAGTAAGGACGAGTTTTTCCGGTGGTTCCTCGACCGAAAAATTGGCGCCGAGCACCTGAATCCAGGTCAGCTCTCCGCGATTGCGCGGGTTTTCACGAGGACCCCAAGCCAAGTGCCCGGCGATTCCTTCAGCCACGCGCTGGGATCGGCGGACCGAACGGTCCCGCCGCTGCCCGATGCCCAGCGCGCGAACTAAGTGACCGCCGCCCCTGCGCCCTCGCCGCGGCGCGTGTCCCAGGTCCTCTCCCGCCCGACCGCGCGTAGCCACGCCTAACAGGTGGACCAAGCGAAAAATATTTTTTCAATGCTTTGGGACTTTTTGCCTTTTTTAGGTTCCTTAGTACATAGAGGGGAAGATTTTGCACCACCGGGCCGGCCTCCGGGTGCTCAGTGCCTGGCTGCCACCGCCCAGGCGAGAAAGACCATGATTCTCACGTCGACTGAACCGCAGATTGAGGGGTTTTGGATTACGGCCTACAAAGGTATCGTCCAGGGGCACACGTGGAACGAATTCCTACAGCACGCCGAGGAGATCGGGGCCAACGCGGTTCTGAATGCCCGATTCGACAACGCGCTGGCCGTAGAAACGCTTTTTCACGGAGCGGGCGTCGTCGTTAGGCCGCTCAGGGCACCGCGAGGCGCGGGCCAAAACTCACATCGTCGGAAATCTCTGCCCCTGCTTTGGAGCGACCGATGACGAGCCACGCCGCCGACTCCAGCTCACAGACCTCGCTCGTTCCTCTCGACCGAATCGAGCGCATGATCCTCTTTGTCCGCAGGCAGAAAGTAATGCTGGACCGGGATTTGGCCGAGCTTTACGGCGTCGGAAACAAGGGTCCTTAACCAGTCGGTGCGGCGAAACATCCGCCGTTTCCCTGTCGACTTCATGTTTCAGATGACGCCGCAGGAATTCGCCCAATGGAAATCACAAATTGTGATGTCCAAAAGCGAAAAAATGGGGTTGAGGCACAGACCCCTGGTATTCACTGAACAGGGTGTTGCCATGCTCTCAAGTGTGCTCGGGAGCGACCGAACAATCGACGTGAATATCGCGATCATGCGGGCCTTCGTCGGGCTGCGCGAGTTGATGGCGACCCACAAAGAGCTCGCCCGCAAGATCGAGGATCTGGAAAGCAAGTACGATGCCCAGTTCGTCTCCGTCTTTGAGGCGATTCGCAAACTTATGCAACCGGCGCCGGTCCCGCCCAAGCGCCGCATCGGATTCTCTACTTCGGAGGAGTAGCCATCATGGAAACAGCCCAGGTCCAATTCAGTATCCCGAGTGAACAGCGCCCGCAGCGGCCGGAAGCGGCTGGCTACGAGACGCCCGTGGACGTAAAAACAGCGGCGCGATTTCTTGGAGTCAGTCCGTCGCTGGTGTATGCTTACGTCGAGCGAAAGCAGATTCCCCATTTCCGAATGATGGGCCGCTCCATTCGGTTCAGCTTGTCTGAACTCGAAAAGTGGCGGCGCCAATTTTTTGTAAATGGAGGAATCTATGAGTAAACGAGGAAGGCCACGCAAGAACGAAGGGACGGTGTTCCCACGTGAAGGCTCAACGTTTTGGTGGATTCGCTACCCGAATCGCGAAGGCGAGATCATGAGAGAGTCCGCCGAAACCACCGACAGGGAAGAGGCCGAGCGTTTCCTACGCGCGCGGCTCGATGCACGCGACGAGGGGCGGTTGCGTATCGTCCTGTCAGGGAAGAACCTCACGTTCAATGAACTCGCTGATTGGTTTCTGGAGAGATGGTCCGCGCCACCTGTCAGATCGGAGAACACTCATGCACAAAACCTGAATGCCTTAAAACAGTTGCGCCCTGCCTTCGGCCACGCTCTGCTTTCCGATATCACGCCGGAGGCAATCGAGGACTATCTTCGTGGCAGGTTGACAGCCCGCCGAAAAATACAAACGAAACTTGGAATTCGACTTGGCGGACCGCTGAAACCCTCAACAGTGCACCAGGAGTTCCGTGTGCTTACGCGAATTCTGAACGTCGCAATCAATCAAAGGCGGCTGGCCGGCAATCCATGCAACGCCGTCGAGTTTCCGGTCTCCATCAAGAACGCGACCCGCAAGCCGCATTACATGACGGCCAGCGAGCAGTCAGTAATTGAGTTCAACGCCCCGGATTACCTGAAGAACGTCATCGTCATCATGACCGAGATGGGGCTCCGCCCGTTCAAGGAGTTGATGCCGATGTTGAAATCTCAGGTTGATCTGGAGAACTTGATGGTCCATATCCCTGACTCCAAGACACCCAGTGGAGTCACCGATATGCCCATGACGGAGCTCGCTCGCCAGGCCTTCAAGGCCCAGATCGACGCGACTCCGGGCTCGGAGTACCTGTTCCCGTCGCCCAAACCGAAAGCCAAGAGGCCGTATCTGACTGCCTTGCGGAAGCCTTGGGCGAAGACCCTTCGGCGTGCCGGTGTGCCCTACTTCTCGCTGTACGAGCTACGTCACACGTATGCGACGAGGCTCAGCGCGGGCGGCGTTGCCGATCATTTCGTCACTCAAATGCTCAGGCAAGGCGATGCGAAGGTCTTCAAGCGGTACAGCCAGGCCAAGCTGAACATGATGCGCGAGGCCCTGGCTAAACTGGATCGTCATGCCAACGAGCACCAAGAGATTTTTAGCACAGCGAAGCCAAATTGACCGATTTTTCGCACATTTTCCGCAAAGTTAAGCCTATTTCCCAGGCTATGGAAAACGAGGAGAGATTGAATCAGAAGGAGTTAGCTGGCGGGGACGACGGGGCTCGAACCCGCGACCTCATGCGTGACAGGCATGCGTTCTAACCAGCTGAACTACGTCCCCAAGAGATCGGTTTTAATGATAAGCAGAGAGCGATGCGCAACGATTGCCAAGCTTTGAGGCTTCTGCTGCCGCTCCTCTGTTTATTATATGCGATATCTCTTAATTTCGTCTCTGTTGACGATCACGCTGTGTGAATTTTAGGCTTGAGTGGAGAGGTCGTTTGCTTTTCCTGAAGGTTATCGCAGATCACCCATTTTGGCGTGGTGGGCGGTATCCGGCTCGAACGGATGACCTTCTGCTTGTAAGGCAGACGCTCTGACCCACTGAGCTAACCGCCCAAACCCGTTCACAGCCTGACGGAACACTCCGCACAATTTCCGTCAACGCGCCCAACCTTGACACCCCGAAACTCTGCAATATACACTACCTTCTGACGGGCGTCAAGGAAGGGTGGTGCGCTCATTCTCCGGGCGCAGTATAAAAACAGCCCGCAGGAATCTTTTCTTCAACAGATGAAAGCGTCAGCACCGAAGAAAAGTGTTTTAATTCCCATCTTTTCTATCATCCATGCGTCTGCCTCGCGAATACGTCGCTTACATGGCTAAGCAAGTCCTCAAACGGCTTACAGACCGAAGTCTTATCCAGTTTGAGCAGCCCGATTACGTGAAAGAGGTCGTGACGCAGGTTATGCTAGAAGAGCTAAGCGTAGAGGATCATATCAATGAAGAAGTGCGAAAGATCCTTGAAGAATACGACCAGCAGATGAAGCAGATGGGTGTTTCCTACGAAGAGATGTTCAAGAAAGTGAAGAGGCAATTGGTGCGAGATCGCAATGTCGTCCTTTAAATGGGGGATCAATTCGGCGGATGAAATTAACCTATGAGAAAATCAATCAGCTTGCCCGCCTCTTGACCACGGCGCTCACAGATCTAGATGAAGTCGAGATTTATGAAGAGCCTAACGCCATCCGTCAGGAAATTGTAAAGATTCTTAATGATCTGATGCGAGAAGAGGAAGAGATTGATAATCGGGTACGCCAGCAGATCACTTCCCAGAAAAAAACCATTCCTGAAGGAAGCGCAGAATGGGATATCCTTTATAAGAAGTACTATTCGGACGCTCTCAGGAAATTAGGCATCACTGTCTCCGCACCGCAACAAGCCCGCGTGTAAGTCTTCGAAAAACCCCTTGCAGCCAAGCTTTTGCTCAACTTTCTGTAACCGCCGCGGTCTCTTGCGCCCCCCAAGGTGAGGCCGCGAAGGTGAACCCACATCCGATCAGAATATAAAGAACAAACCGGATGGCGCCTTAATCCTTGCGGCGAAGAACCGGCGGTTGATCTCCGCTATCCTGCCCCTGCGGGTTACTGGGAGGCGGAGTGCCTGCAGTTTCAGAGGGTTGGCGGCGCTCCAGCGTAGGCCCACTCTGGTTCTTATTATTACGATGGACGGTCAGCAAGGTTTCCAGCCGGCCCTTGACATCATTGAACTCAGAAGTATTTACAAGGTACTCCGGGCGATTAGGAAGGATCCCCTTAATTTCCTCTTCGCATTTAATGATTCGATCCGGTGTTGGTGGGTGGTCCGAAAAAATCGATGCTACACTTCCCGGGCTGGAGCGTTCCTCATTCAAAACCTTGCCGAAGAAGGCAACGTAAGCGTTAGGGTCGTAACCCGCTTTGAACATGTATTGAAGGCCGAGGAAATCGGCTTCAGCCTCATCGTTGCGACTGAATTTCAGGAACGCAATAGGAATGCCGCTCATAGCAGCATTCAATCCATAATATGCTCCGAGCGACATGGGCGTGAACATCAGGGGAATCATCGCATATTGCAAAAGAGTCCTTTTGGTCATTTCCGAAGCCCAGTGTCGCGCCGCTACGTGCGCAATTTCGTGCGCCAGCACGCCGGCCACCTGGGCCTCTTCGTTGGCGGCCAGAATCGTCCCGCTATCCAGATAAATGAATCCGCCCGGCAAAGTGATGGCGTTGATGGTGGGGTCATCGATCACTTTCACGCTGATCGGCACCTTGGCGTCCGAATTCCGGGCAAGGTTCTGGGCCAGACGATTGACGTATTCGTTGACGACAGGATCTTTGATCAGCTTTGCGGAATGGTCAATCTGATCGGCATACTGCTTGCCGATGGCGACTTCCTTTTCCTCAGAAATGATGCTGCGGTGCGCAACCTTGCGATTGCCAATATCGTTGACGTCGTCCTTCTTGTTTTCCGCAGTCAAAGGCAGTGCGGTGAAGAAGAGCAGCGCAATTAAAAACCAAACGCTATAGTGCCGCTTGCTCATAATCGTCACTCCCTAGCGAAGCTTTACCCTTCATTATATACTAGCCACTCTGTCAACTCTTACAGTTTTTCGGCTCACCCGCCCATGCCTCTCGATGTTGAACGTTATCGCCTGGAATTTCCGGTAACCCGCTCCGCCATCTATCTGAATCATGCTGCTATATCGCCTATTTCGAGCCGGGTTCGCAATGCCATGTGCGGGATCATAGAAGATCAGCATTGCTTCGCAATGGAACATTTTGAATCCTGGTTGAAAGCGATTGAGGCGACCCGCTCATCCGCAGCTCGTTTCCTGAACGCTGACCCTGAGGAAATCGCTATCGTCAAAAACACCTCTGAAGGCATCTCTCTCTTCGCCAATGGATTAGAATTAAAGAAGGGGGACGAGGTTGTCTCGATTGAAGGAGAATTTCCTGCTAATTATTATCCCTGGAAGGTGCTTGAACGGCAAGGCGTCCGGCTGCGGCTGGTGGCGCAGGAAAAGGGCGAAATTCCTTTGGAAGCCATTGAGCGCGCTTTGACTCGCCGTACAAGAGCGGTGTCCGTCAGCTTTGTGCAGTTCCTTTCCGGCTACCGCATCGATCTCGAGCGGCTTGGCCAATTGTGCCACGAGCGTGGCGTTCTACTGTTCGTCGATGCCATTCAGGGGATGGGCGCGTTCCCTATTGACGTCAGAAGAACGAAGATTGCGGGCCTCGCAGCGGGCACCCACAAATGGATGATGGGACCTGTAGGTTGCGGCATCTTGTTTGTCCGTCGGGATTTAGCGGAGAAGATGCAGCCTGCGACGGTGGGCTGGACCAGCTTCGAGGGCTGGGAGCTGTTTACTTCTTTCAGCCTTGTCTGGCGACGCGGCGCAGGGCGCTTTGAGTGCGGCGCGCTTAACGTGGCTATGATCTATGGCCTTGGCGCGGCGTTGGACCTTCTTCATGAGGTTGGGGTTGAAATGATCGCTGAGCGCCTTCTGAGCTTAACAGGTCGCCTGCGCCAGGGGCTCGAGCGGCGTGGGTACAGGATTTACGGCCCCCAGACACGAGAGTATGGCTCAGGCATCGTCTCTTTTGAACCCCGTGAGGGTAGCGCGGAGAATCTGATCGCCCGCCTCCAGGAACATCGCATCATGGGCTCTGCGCGCGGCAACTTCGCGCGACTTTCTCCCCACTTTTATAACACTGAAGGTGAAATCGATCAGGTTCTGGAATTGCTTTCGTGAATCCCTTGCCGGGGCCCCATCACAGTTCGCTCCCAGAAAGGAAGTTATTATGAAAGTTGCGGAAGTCAAACCCGGGCAAATCTGGCGTTCGAACCAAAAAGGCGAAGAGTGGCTGGTGACGAAAGCCTACCGTGAAGCTTTTGATTCTTATGTCGTCATGCGCAGAATCGGCAGTTCGGAATCCGAGGTCCGGCGGCTTAAGGTGGAGAAGAGTTCAGAAGGTCTTACGCTGCCCGGATTCACTCTGACAGAAGGATAACCGCTCCCCCCAATGACAACCCCGGGCGCGCTTGAATTTCTGGGACGTTTCATCACTTCCGTGATTTCTCACGCGGGGTATCCCGGCATCCTGCTGCTGATGGGGGTTGAATCCGCCTGCATTCCCATTCCCTCCGAAGTGATTATGCCATTTTCCGGCTATCTGGTGTTCCTGGGCCGCTTCAAGTTAACCTGGGTCGCCCTGGCCGGCGCATTGGGCTGTAATGCAGGCTCCATCGTGGCCTATGCAGTGGGCGCCTTTGGAGGCCGTCCGTTGGTGGAACAGTATGGACGGTATTTGTGGATCTCAAAGCGCGATCTGGCGCTTGCAGACCGTTGGTTTGCCCGTTACGGCGACTGGACCGTGTTCTTTGCCCGTCTTCTGCCGGTTGTCCGCACGTTCATCGCCTTGCCCGCCGGAGTTTCTCGCATGAATTTTCTGCGGTTCAACATCTTTACTTTTCTAGGTTCTCTCCCCTGGTGCTGGGCTTTGGCCTACGCAGGCGTGAAACTGGGCGCCAACTGGGACGCCCTGGATCCCTACTTCCGGCGGTTCGATAAGGTCTTTGCGGCGATTTGCATCATGGCCGTCGCGATTCTGATCTATCACCGTTGGAAAACAAGACTCACTCTTACGAAGTGATCCGTTGCGGAGTGCAACCGGAGAGTCGCGTCTTGTCAAATCGATTTCACCGGCATGGTGACCACGTCCTCGACGGCAGCCACCTCGCGCGTTACAAAAGGCTCCCCGTATCGCGCGCCAATCATCAGTCCGAAGTGTCTTGCCAACGCTCCGATACGTTCCCGCACGTCCGACCGCGATGGGAAGAGATTCTGGGTATCTTTGCGGGATGAGAATTGCGAGGAATAACAGAGGATGGCTTTGAGCTTTTTCTCAAACTGGCGGGTAATATCCACGACGAAAGTGGGACGGAGGGAAGGCACGTACAAAGTGGAATAGATGATCTTGTAAGGCCGAAAGGGCGTTCCTGCAAGCGGCGCTTTGCTGAGCCCGGCGAGGAAACATGCTTCGTAACCAATCTGGCCTGCGGTATAGTGATCCGGATGCCGGCCTTCCCAGTAAGGCAGAATCACCGCGCGCGGGCGGAGTTCGCGGATTTTCACCGCGATCTTCAACTTGTATTCGCGCAGGTGTTCGAGCGCCGCATCGGGAAGACCCAGGTTCTCCCGGTGGCTGATTCCCATCACTCGCGCCGCCCGCGCCGACTCCTTCGAGCGCAATGCGGCGCTTCCTCGCGTGCCAGATTCGCCGCCTGTGAGGTCGAGCAGTCCTACTTTATATCCGGCCTGGACCATCTTAATGACGGTCCCGCCGCAAGTAAGTTCGGTATCATCGGGATGGGCGGCAATCGAAAGCAGGTCAAGCTGCATGTTCCATGATTCGACGACTCAAATTTGAATTCTATGCAAGCCGACGAGGAGGGTCAAGGAAATGGAGAGAGGGCAGCGTCCTCCGGAGCGCTCCCTGGACGGGCAGGTGGCGTTGGTCACCGGTGCAGCTTTGCGCGTGGGTCGCGCCGTGGCAGTGGCTCTCGCCAAGGCTGGAGCGCACGTGGTGGTGAACTACAGGACGTCGAGAAAAGACGCGCTCGAAGCAGTTGAGGAGATCGAGGGATTTGGCGTCGATGCGATGGCCTCGCGCGCCGATGTTTCCAATCCGCGAGAGGTTCGCGCGATGTTTCATGCGATCCAGCGTCGCTTCCACCGCCTCGACCTTTTAGTCAATAATGCCGCAATCTTTTACTCTGTTCCCTGGCAAAGGCTCGCGGCGCGGGACTGGGACCGAATCCTCGGGACTAACCTGAAAGGAACTTTTTTCTGCGCCCAGGCCGCCGCGCGAGTCATGATGCGGCAGAAACAAGGGCAGATTATCAATATCTCCTCGCTCGGGGGTCTCCAGGCCTGGCCTGACTATATGCACTACTGCTGCTCGAAGGCGGCAGTGATCATGCTGACAAAATGCCTGGCCAAAGCGCTGGCGCCTCACATCCGCGTAAACAGTATCGCTCCCGGAACTATACTTTTCCCCGGAGAGGAGCGCGACCCCCGCATGATGAAACGAGCTCGCAGCGCCCCCTTGCAAATTGCGGGTCAAGCAAGCGATATTGCAGACCTCGTGGTTTTCCTTACCGCCCACAACCGGTTTATGACCGGTCAGGTGATCGCTGTGGATGGCGGGAAATCATTAAATTAAATCCTTGGCTCATTGAATCATTGAACCAATGGCTCAATGAGCTGGCGTTCCCGGAATCTGGGGCTGACGCGGCACATCGCCCCGCACCGCATCGGTGAGTTCGATGTGGTTTCTTTTCAGAATAGTCCCGGTAGCCTGCTCAAATTGGATCAGCGCCTGCGCGTAGGCGGTTTTGGCCTTGACCACATTGTTTTCGGCTGTGGCAAGGTCTCGCTGAGAGTTGATGACTTCCTCGACGCTCGCCTGCCCTACCTTGAACTTCGTCTGTTCCATATCCAATGTCTGGCGCGCCAGCGCAGTGACTTTAACCGCGGCCTCGAGCTGGCTCTTCTCCTGCTCAACAGCGCTTACGGCCTTACTCACGTCCCACACCACCTGATTTTCCGCCTGCTGCAATTTCATCTGAAGCTGTCGCTGCTCAAGCAAGGCGCGCGCGGCGTCGGCCTGCGCGGTGCGATTGCGGATGGGGATGCTCAGTTCCAGCCCATAAGCATAATTGGGAAAACGCCCGTGAAATAACTGGCCGAACGAAGAGCCAAACTCGCCACTGAGGCCCGACGGCGTGTAGACGGCATAAGCGTCGAGGGTGGGCAGAAGCTCGTTCCGGACCGCCTGAATGGTGACATGCTGATTGTGCAGGTTCAATTGCGCCTGCTCAATTTCCGGTCGGTTCGCAGCCGCTTCGCGCAGGGCCTCAGCCAGAGATGGAATGTCATCAGGATGAGGCTCAGGCAATTGATCGACAGGGTTCACCTGGACGGCGGCAAACTCGCCGTTAAAGCTCTTGGAAATTTCCGCCTTAAGGGATTGCGCGTCCTGCGCGAAAGTGTTTCCCGCCACCAGGCGGTCTTGTTGCCGCGCGGCAACTTCTTCTTCCGCGCGCACCACGTCCAGTTGCGCGGCAGCGCCAATTTTGGCTTCCGTTTCGTTATCGTTTAACAGGTCCTTCGCATATTGCAGCCCTTCATCCGTCACCCGAATGTTTTCAAGATCGGCCAGCAGGTCGTAATACGTTGTCATCACCTTTGCGACGGTGTTAATCACGTTCTGGCGGAAGACGCTCATGGCATACTTCTGATCGTTGCGCGCGATGCGGATGAATTTGGCGTTCGCGCGATAGCCGAAGCCGTTCAAAAGCTGCTGGTTCACGCCGACAAACAACCCTGAATTGATGAAAGGATTGAATAATTGCGTCGTGGCATTCGAAGCTTCGCGGTAGCCGTTCACGTTCACAAAAATGCTGGTGCCAGTCAGGAAACCTTGATTGTAGGAGCCGGAAACGTCGGCGGAGCGCGTGGTTTCAATAGGCACGCCGCTCACCACCGTGAAGTTCAAAGGATTCACGGCGTGGTCCCATCCGTAAAACACGCTGACGGTAGGATCACAACAGCCTACTGTTCCAAGGGACGGGATGCCGCCGCCCAGGACGGTTCCGCCGCCGCCGCCACCGGCGCTCCGACCATTCCCCACGCCGCCGCCGATGACGCCGGAAAAGATGGCGCTCGATTGGTAAGCGCCCGCCACACCTCGCGTCGCGCCTCCGGCCTTGGCGCGCAGCAAATCGGTTTGCGCAATGGGCAGGTCATAACGCGCGACGGCGATATCGAGATTATTCTCCAGCGCCAGCGCAATGGCGTCTTCGAGCGAGAGCTTCAGCTTGCCGTCGACGATCAGCTCATCAAGCAGGCGCGAATTGGCCAGCCGCGCGCGCGGCACAAAGGGGGCGGCATAGGCGGAGAAAACATTCGGGAAAGACCGGCTGCTGGTGTAGTTGTACAGCGTTGCCTCAGCCGGTTGGGAAGCTCCCTGGCCAGATTTCCCGGATGGTGTGCCGGCCAGCCCGTTTAAGCTCGAAATGAGAACCACGCACGCGGTTCCGAGAATGAGACGTGATATTGGGGATCGCATATTTTTCTTCCCTTCGTTTCAACGGCCAATCGTGAAATCTGATTGCCACGCGTTCGATTGCGCTATATGAAACCCTTTCATCTTGTTTCCCTAAAGGAAGTGGCGCTAAGGGCAACAATTTGAAGACCTTCGTGTCGAGAACCCGTTCCGGCCGATCAGTTCTCCATCCTCCCGCTAATGCTTGATATCTATTCATATCTCAGCGCCGTCATGGGATCGATCTTCGTCGCTCGCCGCGCTGGAATATAACAAGCGAGAAGCGCCACAGCGATTAAGACGACCGAAACGAGGGCGAAGGTAGCAGGATCGGTGGGTTTCACGCCGTAGAGCAGACTCCCCATGAGCCTCGTTATCCCCAGCGCGGCGACGATCCCGCCACCCACACCGGCGAGCGCTAGGGTCATGCCCTGTCCCAGGACCAGCCGCAGCACATCACCCCGCTGTGCTCCCAGCGCCATGCGAATGCCAAACTCCCTGGTGCGCTGGGCGACGGAGTAAGAAATCACGCCGTAAATCCCCACCGCCGCCAGAGTGAGCGCCACGATTGAGAAAAGCGTGAGAAGAAGCGCCAGGAAGCGAGGCCGTGACTGTGCGGCATTCATAACGCTATCCATGCTGCGAACGTGGGCCAACGGCAGGGTGGGATCGAGATTGTGCATGACATGCCGGACTTCGCTGACCACGGCGCTCGGATCTCCCGAAGTCCGCACAGCAATGTAGGCGCTATCCTCCCCCATCTCTTGTACCTGCTGATAAGGCAGATAAAGCTCTGTTCCGGTGGGCTTTTCGAGGCCAGCATTCTTCACATCGCCCACTACACCGACGACCGTGTACCAATTTTTTGTGTCATACCAAGGCATGAGCCTGCGGCCAACCGGATTCTGGTTCCCCCAAAAAGTGCGCGCCATTGTCTCGTTCACGATGGCGACTTTTGGAGCGTTCGGCCCGTCGCGATCGTCAAACAGGCGGCCCGCAATCAGGCGGACGCCCATGGTCTTGAAATAGCCTGGGCTGACCACCTGGTAGAATTCAACGTTCTGAAGTGGGCCGCCCGGCTTGGGCACGAAGCCTTCGATCCGGGTATCGTCATCGTTTGGCGGGCGCACCGGGGGCAGGCCGGAAAAGAGAGCGGAGTCCTCTGTCCCGGGCAGATTCGCCAGCCGCGCTTCAAGCGTTAACCAGAAGGTCAGTTGTTTCTGGTGTGTGGAATAAACAGCATCTGGCAGGTTCACCTGCATGGTGATCACATTCTTGGGATTGAATCCCGCATCGACTTGCTGAACTTTCCAGAAAGCGCGGACCATCAGCCCGGCGCCAATCAGGAGCATCAGCGCCAAAGCCATCTCACACACCACCAACGCATGACGGAAACGGCCGGCGCCGGCGCTTACGGTGGCGCGGCTCGCGCCGGAGCGCAGACCTTCATGGAGGTTCTCGGCGACAAAATGTATCAGAGGCGCAAGACCAAAGCAGATGCCTGTCAGGAAGCAGATTCCGACGGCAAAAAGCGCCACGTGGCCGTCGAGTGCGATAGCCGAGGCGCGAGGGATGCTCGCCAAGCTTGCGAGTTTGAGCAACCCCATGGCGTCACTGGCCAGAAGCAAGCCCGCGCCGGTTCCTACGGCGGAGAGCAGGATGCCCTCCATGATGAATTGTCGCGTGAGCTGCGCGCGTGTGGCGCCCATCGCGCTGCGGATGGCGATCTCGTGTCGCCGGCCTTCAGCGCGCGCGAGCAGAAGGTTGGCAACGTTGACGCAGGCAATGAGCAGCACAAAGCAAACCGCGCCCAGCAGCATGAGCAAGGCAGGCCGCACGCCGCGCACGACCTCTTCCTGATACGGGTAGCTGGCAATGGTGTGAGTTGCGGGATCGAAGTGGTGCTCTTTTGCCGAGCCCGTTTCACCCCAGTACTTCACCAGGCTCGCCAGTTCCGCCTGAGCTTGTGGAGGCGTAACGCCGGGCTTGAGCAACCCCAGGAGCGATAGATAGTGCGAGCTGCGGCTGCCGGGATTGGCCGGGTTGAGTTGAAGCGGTGTCCAGACGTCGGCAGGGCTGGATTCGCCCAATGGGAAATGAAAGTCGCGTGGCATGACGCCAATAATCGTGGTCTTCTCGCCGTTCAGCAGGATGTCTCGTCCCAAAATCTTTGGATCGCCGCCATACGCGCGCTGCCAGAGGCCATAGGAGATATCCGCGACACGGTTAGCGCCATGCTCATCATCGGCGGGCGAGATCAAACGGCCCAGGGCGGGAGCCACACCGAGCGAGCGCAGCAGACCGCCCGATACAATAGAAGCCGTGGCGTATAAGGGATGGCTTGTGCCGGACAAATTCACGCCGCTCGTCACCCATGCATCGACGGACTGGAACAGCTTTGCGTCTCGCCGGATGTCGAGATATTCCGGACCTGAGACCCAGAACCTGCGTAAACCTCCTCCAGGGAACTTGGGGGACTCCGTGTAGATGCGCATAAGCCGGTTGGGATGCGCGTAGGGTAATGGTCGCAGCAGAACCGCATTGACCACGCTGAAAATTCCCGTGGTCGCGCCAACGCCCAGAGCTAAACAAATCACCGCAGCCGCTGTGAAGCCGGGTCGCTTTGCCAACATGCGAAGGCCAAATTTGAGGTCTTGAATCAAGGTGCTCACGCCAAACTCCATTCAAATCATGAATTGTGAATGCTGAATGAAGAAAAGCCGGCCCACTCAGTCTGCTTCATCATTTAGCATTCAGAATTCACCATTCGTCGTTCATCACTACTGTCCGGTCATTGAATTTTGATTTTTATCGAAGTTCTCTTGAAACATGAGCTTGCAGCCAAATAGCGCCGTTTTCGATTTGAATTTCGGATGCGTTTTTGACCATCCTTTTCGGCAATTCCGGAAAGGAGTGGCAGATGCATCTGGGCAGAATGGTATTTGCGCAACTGGTGGACTTTATTCCAGCGCACGAGTTTCGTCGCTGCGTCGATCGTTATCAGGGCAACCACAAGGTCAACAGCTTTTCGTGCTGGGATCAGTTCCTCACCATGGCGTTCGCGCAATTGACTTACCGCGAGAGTTTGAGCGACATCGAAACTTGCCTGCGGGCTTGCGGGCATCGTCTTTATCATCTCGGCATCCGCGGTCCCGTGTCGCGCAGCACCTTGGCCGATGCCAACGAGAATCGAGACTCTCGGATTTACGCCGACTTGGCTCAGGCTCTGATCTCGATGGCACGCCCTCTGTATGCAGGCGAAGACTTCGGCATCGATCTCGACCAGACCGTCTATGCGCTCGACGCAACGATCATCGAGCTGTGCCTTTCGCCGTGCCCATGGGCGTACTATCGACCCTATCATGCCGGCGTCAAGGTGCACACGCTGCTCGATCTGGAGGGCAACATCCCAGCCTTGATTGCCATAAAACCCGCGAAAATCCATGAGATTCGCATGCTCGACGAACTGCTCCCGGAACCCGGATCGATCTATATCCTGGACCGGGGCTATCTGGATTTCGCGCGCCTTTACCATTTGCACCAAGCGTTGGCTTTCTTTGTGATTCGCCCGCGCAAAGATTTCCACTTTCACCGCCTCGCCGCCCGTCCGGTCGACAAGCTTACCGGACTGCGCTGCGACCAGACCATTCGTCTCAAGAGCTTTTACCCGGCGCACGGCTATCCCGAACCGTTGCGTCGCATTTGTTATCACGATGCGGAAACCGACAAGACGCTGGTCTTCTTGACCAACCACTTTCACCTGCCCACGCTGACCGTCCCGCAGCTCTACCGCTGCCGTTGGCAGGTGGCATTGTTCTTCAAATGGATCAAACAACACCTCCGCATCAAGAAGTTTTATGGGCTCTCGCCCAACGCCGTGAAGACTCAAATCTGGATCGCCATTTCGGTTTACGTTCTTCTGGCGATCGTGCGCAAGCGCCTGGGGCTGGGGCTCGGCCTCTACCCCATGTCACAAATTCTGAGCGTCACCCTTTTCGAAAAAATGCCCATTTTACAGGCTTTCTCGCAAATCAACGAGTTGGACGAATTGGCCATTTCGCGCAAACAATTGAATCTGTTCGACTAATGACCGGACAGCAGTGGTCGTTCATCACTCGTTCCTCAGCGCGGTCATCGGATCGACCTTGGTCGCGCGCCGTGCTGGCATAAAACCGGCCAGGAGCGCCGTGAGGACTACCAGCCCCGCGACGGCCGCAAAAATCACCGGATCCATGGCTGTCGTGCCGTACAGAAAAGCAGACAGCGCGCGAGTCGCTGCGAACGAAGCGATGAGTCCCAGCGCCAGCCCCGTGAGCGCCAGCCGCAGGCTTTGACCCAGCACGAGGGCAAAGATGTTGCCGCGCGTGGCGCCCACCGCCATCCGGATTGCAATCTCAAAGGTTCGTTGCGATGTCG
>CADDZJ010000100.1 GCA_902812415.1 Acidobacteriota bacterium | reverse complement strand
CGTGAACTTCATGATGGAAGAGGGTCAGGAGCGCGTGAAGGCGTCGTTCCGAGATAACTACGAACGGCTGGCGGTAGTGAAGAAAAAGTACGATCCCACGAACTTCTTCCGGCTCAATCAGAATATTCACCCGGCATAAGGCGGTGGCGGCCAATATAACGTGACCGAAATGCGTGAGCTATCGTCGGTTGCATTCGTTCACCTAACACTCTGAGCGTACCCTCTTCATACTGTCATTCTGAGCGCCAGCCTCTCCATCTGTCATTCTGACGCCGAGCGAAGCGAGGCGGAAGAATCCCTGTATTTCCGTTCAAGGAAGCACCATGGTGTATGCAGAATCAAGAAAATGCGGGGATTCTTCGCTTCGCTGCGCTACGCTCAGAATGACAGGCTGGCGGGGCTTCGACTCTCTCGAAAAACGCCCATACCGGTCATTCCCGCGCAGACGCGAATCCAAACCTCAGTTCTCCGTTTTCGGGGGGTGACACCTACCGCGATTTTTGTAACAACGATGAACCAGACGTTCTCCTCTTGACCGTCCACCCCATTACGGCGTCGTCAGCCGGGCGAGTTCAGCCAGTTCAGGCCGCAATTGCTCAATTGCCTGTTCCAGGTCTCGAGCGGCCGGCGCAGCCAGAGAGAAATTCCCTTCCCGCGAAGCCGTTTCCAGCTTGAGCGCCGCGTTCACCGCCCGCTCCGCCGAAAAATTGGCCACGGAGCCTTTGATCGCATGCGCAACGCGCCCCAATGTTTCGAGGTCCTGTTGCTCCAGCGCGGAGCGCATTTTATCAAGCTGAGCGGCGACGTCGTTTAAAAACAGCGAAGCCACCTGACCCAGAAGTTCGTTGTCGCCTTCCATCTGCGCCAAAGCTTTCTCATAATTCATGGCCTTGTAAGGCGTGTGCAAAGTCGGTTCCATCGCGGCTTCTTTCGCCGAGATCGCGGAAGGAATCACGGCGTCGATCGCGTCCAGAAGCTCTTTCACTTTGATCGGCTTGGAAACGTAGCCATCCATGCCGGCTTCAAGGCACTTTTCGCGGTCGCCCTTCATGGCGTGAGCCGTCATGGCGATGATGGGGATGTGAGCGCCTGTTACCTTTTCCTGCGCGCGGATAGCTTCGGTCGCTTCCAAGCCTCCCATCTCAGGCATTTGCACGTCCATCAGCACAAGCTGGAATTTTTCCTTCTCCAGCGCGGCAAGCGCCTCGCGTCCATTGTTTGCCACCACCACGCTGTGCCCATGCTTCTGAAGCAGCTTCACAGCCAACTGCTGATTAACAGGGTTATCCTCCGCCAGCAGAATGCGCAGGCCTGGGCGGCTTTCGCGCAGACTGTGGCGGGTAACGAGCGACGCTGAGGCATCCTCCCGCCGCTTGCGCGCGAGAACCGCCACAACGGCATCGCGGAGCTCTTTCTGCCCTACGGGCTTCACCAGGTAAGCGGCAATATGTAACTGGCGGCACCGGATGGCGTCGCCCCGCATTCCAGAGGAACTCAACATCATAATGGTGATGTGTTCCAGGTCCGGGTATCCCCGAATCTGCTCAACCAGATCAAATCCGTCCATGCCTGGCATGCACACATCAAGTAGAATCAGCTGGAATGGGTCCTGCGACTGTTGGGCACGCCGCAATTCGGTCAGGGCTGCTTCGGCATCGGCCGCCAGAGTCACACGCATGCCCCAGTGAGCGAGTATCCTTTCGAGAATTGTCCGGTTGGTTTTGTTGTCGTCCACCACCAGCACGGGCACATTCCGCAAGTCCACCGAATCCCCGCTGACGCGAGCCTGGATCGCCTGTTTGCTTCCAACGCCGAAATTCGCGGTGAAGTGGAAGGCGCTGCCCTTACCCAGGGCGCTCTCAACCCAGATGCGGCCTCCCATCATCTCCACCAGTTGTCGGGTGATCGTCAGACCCAAACCCGTGCCGCCATACTTTCGCGTCGTCGAGCCGTCCGCCTGCGTGAAGGCGTCAAAGATTGCGGCCCGTTTATCTTCAGGGATGCCAATGCCCGTGTCACTCACGGTGAAATGGAGCTTGAGACGTCCGTTAGGGCGGGATTCTTCAGCCACCCGCACCACCACCTCACCGCGCTCGGTGAACTTGATGGCATTGCCCACCAGGTTCACGATGATTTGCCGCAAGCGCCCGGGGTCGCCCACCAGCACGTCCGGCAAATCAGGGTGAATGTCACAACTCAACTCCAGACCCTTCTGGTCGGCGCGAATTCCCAGAACCTTCAGAGTTTCCCAGACCGTATCGCGGAGATCAAAATCAACTTCGTCCAGACTGAGTTTCCCGGCTTCAATTTTGGAAAAGTCCAGAATGTCATTGATCACGCCCAGAAGGGCTTCAGCGGAAGACTTGACCACATTCAGATAGCTCCGCTGCTCCTCATTGAGGTCGGTTTCGAGAGCGAGTTCCGTCATTCCAATCACGCCGTTCATCGGCGTGCGGATTTCGTGACTCATATTGGCCAGAAATTCGCTCTTGGCGCGGCTGGCTTCTTCCGCCTTCTCTTTGGCGATGAGCAAATCCGCATTCACCGCCTTCAGTTCCGCCGTGCGTCTTTCAACTTCCTCCTCCAGGTGGTCACGGTGTTGTTGCAGTTCTTCGTCGCGCCGCTGGATCTGGTCGAGCATTTCGTTAAACCCATCCATCAGCAAGCCCAGTTCGTCCTGATTCGTTTTACGGACGCGGATGGAGTAGTCTTTGCGCTCGGATACAGCCCTCGTCGCTCCCACCAGTGACAGCACCGGGCCTGAAATCGCCCGTTGCAACCTGGAAGCCAGCCCAAACGCCAGAAACAAAGCGCCCAACAGGATGGCAATTCCGATTTCCACATAATGCAGCAGAACGGAGTGCAGCTCTTCAAGATCCGACTGCAAATAGACGGCCCCAACGGTCTGATGATCGAGCGCGATGGGACTGAAAAGAATCAGGCTCTGAGGGGTGAACGAAACGGAGTAAGAATGCGGTGCGGGGACCGGGAAGGTTTCTTCGCGGCCGCTCCGCGTATACGTGGCAAAGGGTTTTCCATCCCTGGTGTAAATGCAGGCGGCGACGATGTGAGGCTGGGCCTTGAGACCTTGCAGAATCTCTTGCGCCGCGCTGGCGTCGTTGAAGGTCAGCGCAGCGCTGCTGTTGAAGCCAATCTCTTCGGCCAGAATGGAAAGGTCGCTCTTCATCCCGGCCCGCAGAAGGTAAAGATCATTCAGGAAAAAGGCCAGGCAGGAAAGAATCAGAGCGATGCTGGCGGTACCCAGAATGATGACCTGGAGTTTATGCTTGATGGAAATATCTCGAAATCGCATCATGGCCTTGCCCTCTTTCAAAATGCCTTTGAAGCTGTTTCAAAAGCTCGGATGACGCAGGTTGAGCAACGGCGGGTTCATCCCGCCGCCTGAATGGGCGGCATCAAGCCCCCTCTCCAGCCGCGGCGCGATGCTGCGAATGGGTTTTGAAACAGCCTCTATTGTTTAACCTTCGTCGCCAGGCTGAGAAGCCGGGAGCTGATCTTCAGCCCGGCCTTCCGGGCGGCGAGGGCATTAATTTCAAAATCAACGTGATTGGATTCCAGAACGAAGTTGATATCGCCGCCTTCCTCCAAAAAGCCTTTCGTCTCCCCGACGGTCAGCAAACCGGTTCGACCGCACAGCCGCCAGAATATCCGCTACGTGGCCGTGCTGGGTGCGGCTGATGAAAAGCACCTGGCAGCCCTGAGCTTGGCTGGCGTTCTCCACATCTCGGACGGCAAACTCCCTTCCGTCAATTGTCTTTCCCTTGACGAGGCTCTCCAGGCTGCCACCAAAGGGATTCGTCCCATAGACGCATAAAGTGAACGGATCGGACGGGCCCGAGAAACTTGTGGCTGGCCATTCGATAAACTTCGTGAAATTGTAGAGAAAGGCCGCTTTCACCTGATATTCCGTCGCCGTCTGCGAAAGGGATGCACTGATGAACGCAAACATGCCACTGAGAAAAAGCGCCGATCCAATGATCCACAAATGCCGCTGATCGAACTTAGTTGGGCGACGACAAAGACGCCTCGCAGGAACGTAGCTGCGCGATACGGTCGGTTGGCCCATGTGAAGTTACTTACGCAAACGCAAACTTCACGTTTGAAAAATTGAATCTTTATCCCTCCCACATTAAAAGACCGCTTATTCCGGCCTCATAATCCTGAGAACGACCACGTGATTCTTCCCACCACCGCGCGCTCCGGCTGCGTGGCGACCACCTGATCAACAAAATTGCCGAATTCGAAGCGCCGGGGCTGAGAAGATTCTGCCCGCTCACGCTCAGCTCCAGAGACTTTGTAGCCCTCCACGCCAGCCGCGAGTCCAGACGGAAATAAGACGGAACCTGGTATGCCGGCAGGCGGCTGACGTAATAGAGCGAATTATCAAAAAACCAGTTGCGCGTAAGGTTCAGATAGGAACGAATGTTGAATTCATGCTCGGGTGATTGCCCCTCTTCCGCCACCGAGCTTGTATCCTGGCTTGTGGGGTTCAGATGAAGGTTCATTTTCAGAAAGGAATAGCCGCCGCTCAGTTTCCAGCGTGGAATCACCTGCCAGTTTGCCGAAAACTCCGCTCCGTAATCCTGCCCGTGCATGCCGTTCCCCCACATCAAAGGAAGCGTCAGGTGAGGCGGAGGAGGAGAAAATTCAAAGAAGGGCGCCTGCGGCTCCGTGGTGCGCAGGTCGTGATAGAAGCTGTAAAAACTATCCAGGTCCAGCGACACCTTGTTGCTGAGAATGGTGCGGTAACCGATTTCATAGTCCCGAAGCTGCTCCGACCGGAAATCAGGATTGCCGAAAATGCTGATCACCCCGAACCCGCCCGAGGGCAGGGGAAATTGGGTGGTATCGATGCGAAAACCTTCATCAAGTAACGCGGGTTGACGAATGGCTTTTGAAGCCGACATCCACAACGTCTGGTGGTCGTCAATCACCCACGCCAAGCTGGCGCCCGGTTCGGTCTCAAAACCCGTGAAGGCGTTATGTTCTAACTTGGACCCGATTGTGAACCAGAGCGAAGGCGTGAGCTGGATCTGATCCTGAACGAATCCACTGAACAGATTGAAATTCCAGACGGGCGGAGTCAAGGAGACTGCATAGCCGGCTGCCAGGCTCCCATGATTGCGCCGGTAGTCTAAGCCCCAGACGACGTCATGGCGGGATCCGATTCGGAGATGATGCTCGAAGCTGACATCGATGATGTTGACGCGCTCACGAGCGCCATTGTCGCTGCGAGTATGGCCCATTTGATAGATTTGGAGCGAGGTTTCGGAGCCACCGGAAAATGTATGATCCCAGCGGGTCTGGATGGATCCGCCGCTCGAGGAGAATGCGTCATTGAATACACGGTAGGTGAAACGCTGTTCGGGCAACAGTGTCTGGATTGTCTGGCCTTCGCTCGTCTGGAAAAGATAACCCTCGACCATGAGGGAATCCTTGCCAGAGAGTTTCCAATCGGACCGAAAACCGGCGTGCCGCATCCACCATCCGTCGGCCGCATCTGCATTTTGGGCGTTGGAAAGCGCCCCGAAGCTGAAATAGCGCCCAAACGCGCGATAATAACCTTTGCCGCCTATCCTGCCCCCGTATTGCGCTTCGTGATCGTTGTTCGCTTCGGAACCCGTGCCCGCCTGAAGATAAAGTCCCTGGGTTTCTTTGGCGTTTTTGGTGATGATATTGATGACCCCATTGACGGCATTTGCGCCCCACACGGTGCCTCCTGGCCCGCAGATGACTTCGATGCGTTCAATGTCATTCAGAGGAACATCAACCTCATCCCAATAAACCCCGGAAAAGATCGGATTATAAATCGTGCGTCCGTCGATCATCACCAGAACTTTATTGGAATAGATATCGTTAAATCCCCGGATGCTGATGGCCCAGCGGTTTGCGTCCACCTGAGCGACATCCACGCCGGGCGCCATCCGCAGCAGGTCCGGAATGTTCGTTGCGCCGGAGCGCTCAATGTCCTGCTGCGTAATGACGTAAACAGCGGCCGGCGTTTGCGACAGCTTCTGTTCTTTTTTGGAGACACTTGTCACCTCAATATTCATCAGTTCTTCAAGACTCTTATTGGCCAGCCCGGAGGAAACGGTGGCGCCATTCTGACTCTGGCCTGGATTTTGCGCCAGTTGCTGGTCATGTTGCGGCTGATCCTGCGCCTTGAGGGTTACTGTGCTGATTAGAAGCGTGCACCCGCAAGCCAGGGCAAGCGCGATTGGGATGGAAAAACGATCAGAGCGGTTGTGCATCCACGCTTCTCTTTTCGCTTAGATGTATTAGTACCGTAACAGATATTACTGTATACATTACTTAACTGAAAGCAAAAATTAGAAATTTTTTTAATTGTGAAAACCTGCTTAACTTTCCTTAGGATCCGCAAGCATTTTTTGAAGAAAGCGTATGCATTCCAATAGCTTGCGCGCATGGGAAAGCTGATTTTTTTCAAAGCTGGGCGGGTTAAATACGTCTCATACGTATGAGACAAAATATACAAAATATACGCCCACCGGGCTGACCAGGCCTGCTAAGCTGCTCTTGTCTGTCGATGACGGTGCGCACCAGAGGCAGGCATTGCAGTAGGGAACGCCATGGCGTTTTTCCCAATTTTCCTGAAAGACGCCAGAAACAGTTTTTCAAAGCTGAATAAAACGTCAGCTCGAAGTCATTGATTTTCTTCAGTCTGAACCTTCCGCAGTCGGTCACCCGCCGCCGTATGTCCTGAATGCTGTTTTCACCACAGAGAACACAGAGATTTCCTCTGTGCTCTCTGTGTCCTCTGTGCTCTCCGTGGTAAGAGCTTTTTTCACCACCGCGGAACGCAGCCGCAGCCGGAAGACGAAATGCCATCCTGGGCGAGGGCTGAGATTGACATCTCAAAACCCCGTCGATACGATTTCCTTGCGAAGGGCACAATTCCGGAGCCAGGCGTCCCGTGTAAGTCATCAACACGTAAGGGCCAATCTTTAGAAGAAATTGGGAATGTCTGATGCGGAGATTAATCCTAATCCATTAACCGAGAATGGGATCTTTATCACCTTTTGGACCAGGTTATGAACGCCCTTGTTTTGAGTTGAGCGCTTCTTTCATGGACCGGGGGTCGACTGCGCTGTTGCACCGTCTTGCGCGGTTAGCGCTTGGGGGCGACTGGGGATGTGGGTTGATTAATAGGAGTGGCCGAGAGGATGCGGACCTTGGACCGGAATTGTTTGTAATCTGTGTACTTAATGATTTCGCGGATGTGGACAGGGCCGGAATCAAAATAAAGAGTATCATCAGCCATGGTAAACGTCGGGAACCAGTACTTGCCATCGATTTGTTGCCGCCAGGTGCTGAAGCGGGGAAAAAGATTCTGGCCATGACGATCGCGAATCTCAGGCACCGTTCGACCCTCGGCTTTCACAATCTGCAAATCATGATCGTCGACCCAAACCACTCCCTTAAAGTAGACATGACCCTTCCTGATTTCTTTGGGGCGAACCGAGAAAACGTAAGCCGTGATGTAATCAATATGGACGTGCCCGAGATAGCGAACGTCGTATTCCGGCAGTTCATCCGTCGTGAGCACGAAGGGCTGAATATTTCGCAGAGACTGCAAATCCTGCTCGGTCACGAGAATGCCCTTCAGAGTGCTCTCCGGCGCGTAAGTCACCCGCTCGATGCGCTGCCCATTGTTGTCAAATAGAATGTCCCAATCCTGTTCCCACGCGCCGTTAATGTTTCCGTCGGCATCCAGGGTCTCAACTTTATTGATCTGATGATAAGTGTAGTTATCCCGAGCCTCTTTGAAGAGTTTTTCCTTGGCTGCAAAGGTTTGAATAATGTGCTGGATTTCTGCCGGGCTGGGGTCTGGCAGCGGCACGTCGCTGGGCGGCGCTGCATGAGTGGCCGATTTGGAGGAAGACCGAATGGCCGGCGGCGCGGAGCTTGGCGCGCCGGGCGCGGCATGCCCCGCCGAATAAGTTCCAGGGGGCGAAGTCGCTGGCGGATTGGGTTGGGGCGATGGAACTTCTGTCACGGGAGCTTTAGGCAGGGTAGGTCCTGGAGTCGCCGGGGGCGATGGCGGGGTAGTTGCCGACGAAGAAGCAGGCGCAGGCTGCGTATTAACCTTCTGGCTTGCCTTCTGCAAGGCATCGATCACGTCATCCGTCGCTCCATCTTTGTAAAACTGCTTTACGAGGTCTGGATTCAGCTTGAAGTTGATTCCCCGCTGCTCGATGAGCGTGATCATTTTCTGAGGGCTTGCTCCCCCAATCAGAAGCAACGTAATATCGTCTGCGCTCAGAGGGGCGCTTTCAGCCCGGGCGGCCACTGTCACCGTGAAGGCCACAGCCAGAACCAAAAAAGCCAGCGCTATATTTTTTCTGAACTTCACGCCTGAAACCACTTCCCTACTGAAAATGACCAAATTATAGCTCCCCGCTTACTCCCCTCCTTACCAAGGAGGGGAGCCTAAGGCAGGGTGGTTGTTTAAGCGCTACCCCACCAGCCTTACAGCCGCAAAGTAGACCCACTTCAAACATGAAGCCTTACTTCAATTAACAGCTCATGCTCCAGCGCGGGCTACAAGGTTTGGGCGCTAACAGTATAGAGAGCTAAATTCAATTAAAAGTTGTCTCTTGCGGGAGCCTAGAATTTTCCGCCTGCGGCGAACTTGGCGTCATGCCCCTAGCGCGCCCGCCGTTTGTTTTTCAGGCGTGACTGACGAAGCTTTCGCGGATTGCGCTTGGGCTTCGAGATCTCAAGCGTCACGCTCCCAACTCGCCGCACTTCCCAACCCTTGGATTTTGTTTGCTCGTTGTTCGTCACTCTTAAAAAAACCCCCACAGATGAGATTTAACCTTACGAGGTTCCTGAAAAAACCTTTGGGCGCGTCATACTATAGAGAATTACAAATTATCGTGACAACGCGGACTGTAGCGGCACTGTCCTCAGCGCCGAAAAACGCCGGTGAGGACACCGGCGCTACAGAAAATGCTGTCACGATAATTTGTAAAATTTAGTAAGCCTCTCTGCGGTCATTCTGCCCTGAAAATTCTGACCCGGTCACCCCCGCGAAAGCGGGGCGTCTACTTCAGGATTCCCGCCTTCGCGGGAATGACAGCAGTAGCCTTTCCACCCTTCGAGGCGTCGCAAAACAGCAGGGCAGACTGAGCGGCGGCGAAGAATGCCTCCATTTGTAAGTTGGCGCATCACCCGAATCAGACTGAGCATCATGCTACGTGGCTGACGAATCTCCCGATCCGCTCTGAAGCTGCCAGGATATCAAAAACCTGAACGAGTCCTCCCAATTTGCGGCGGCCAACTCCGGTAAGACCTGCCGAGGCCAGGCAACCACACTCCTTGCAGACGGGCCGCCCGCCAAGCTGGCATGGAGTGATGCGCGTCTTTAAATCGGCGGAAAGGCAGGTGGTAACCTGGGCAAAAATGCACTCTTCAGGGGACTCAACGGGGTGAAGAAGGCCCTCCACCATTTCGTTCGTCAGCTGCACCTTAGGGAAGAGGTCGCGCACATGGACCAACTCTGCGATAGCCTTTGCGCGATCCTCGGGGGCCAGTCTTTCTTCGGTTTGCTCGCCCGCCTGCGGCGTATAAAGACTGAACCAGATTTTGCGCACTTCGGGTCGCTCAGACCAGAACGCAGCAAATTCTTTCAAATAACCTGGCCGGCCAAGTTGCTGGCGCGTAATAGTGCAATGGACAAGGATGCGATGGCCGGCAATGTGGCGCAGAATCCTGTCATAGGTGGCCGGGGCGCGTCGCCGGTCGTGTTCCGGCTGAAGTCCATCAATCGAAACGCAGAGGTGGAGGTTGCTTAAATCCTTCCAAGCAATGGGAATAGGGCGAACGGCGCTTGTAACCAACTGCACCTCCAATCCCATTCTGTTAAGAATGGGGAGAAGCACATTCAATTCCCGGAATCGGACCAGGGGTTCGCCGCCCACAATCGAAAGATGCACCGGCCGGAAGCGGCGGATCACAGCCAGCACTCCTTCGACAAGCGCCTCGCCCTTCAGATCGCTAAGCTCTCGTAACGGGCCCGCCGCGCCAAGATGTTCGGGTTCGTAAGCGTAACATCCCGGGCATCGCAGCGGGCACTCGCGGGTGATTTCAATTGAGAGCAGCGGCCGGTAGCCCTGTAGAATGCGGCCCCACGCCGGCAAGATATCCTTTTTCGTCATACTCCCTACTTTCCACCGCCAACGGAGTGTTCAACAACTGGACGAAAACCTCGCTTTTCTATCCTATGGCAAGGCGAAACGCCTGTCCAGAAATCGAACGTGCAGCCCAGGCAGATGCCTGCATTCACAATGATGCCCGGCTAGTCGTCTCGGTTGGATGAATGAATGAGATGGAAGCGGAGGGCTATCCGGCCACAGGCCCTTTGACGGGAGTCTTATGAAGCCTGAAGGTGATCTCGATTGTAATCTTCACCGGCACAGGCTGACCTTGCCATCGGGCAGGAGCAAACTTCCAGGTGCGAATCGTCGTGATCGCACTCTCATCCAGACCGTTTCCCAGAGGCTTTGAGACTTCCTCCACGCGCGTCACTTTCCCCTGGGCGTCAATCCAGGTGTCCAGGGTCAGGGTTCCTTCCAGACGCGCTTTAATGGCCTGCGGCGTGTAGGGCGGGTCCGGATCGAAAACCGGGCTGGGTGAAAGAACGCTTTCAGAATCTTTACCAGTCCGAGCCCTGAATCTATAGGTTTTACCCTTGAATTCGTAAGTCTTATCGTTTGCCCAGGAGTCGCTGCCCGAGATATTTGAGAGTTTGATGCCACGAGGCGATGGCAGCCTGAAGTCAATCGTAATCGTCGTAAAAGCCGGCAGTCTCCGGTCCGGCGCAAATCGCCATTGCTGAACCGCATCCAATGCAGCCTGCGCAAAGAGGGGATCACCATTCAGCGCCTTGGCGTGAGTAATTTTCCCATCCTTTTCCACCCAGACCCTGAGCACAACCTTGCCCTGAAGCCCTCTCTTTCTTGCCGCGGGAGGGTAGACCGGCTCTGTCCGGCGCACCAGCTTGAGTTCTCTAAAATCAACCTGCTGTACCGAGGCGACCGCAGTCGTGCATGCCAGCATAGAGAGGGTAACAACCAGGAGAGAAACCGCGTTGAGCCGGGTTTTTGACATGGAGAGTCCTTTATCACAAAGGCAACTCAGTATGCAAGCACAGATTCGTGGTTCCGTTCTTTGCCGCCAGGGCTTGCTCTCTGGCGCCTCACTCCCAGGCATCTCCAAACCCGTGTCAACGTTCCTTGCCGGGAACCGTCTTGAAAGATAGAATGCTTCAGAGGCGGCTTGACAGCAGACAACCCACAACAGACGGTGAAAGCCATGAGAATTGCGATTTCAGTATCGGAAAAAGAGAAAAAGGAAGGCCAGAATTCCCCTTACTTCAAGGCGCTGGTTGAAGCGGGCGCGCCGCCGGAGGAACTGCAACTGGTCACTGCCGCCGATGCCAGCCGCTTGCGCGCTGAGGATTTTGACGGCATCCTCTTCACCGGAGGCGAGGATGTAGACCCGGCGTTTTATGAAGAACCTCGAAGGTATGAGAACGTGCGCGCGAACCCGGAGCGAGATAAGTTTGAGTTTTCATGGCTGGATCGCGCGCAGCGCGCGCGCCTGCCAGTGCTCGGCATCTGCCGCGGGGCGCAGATGATCAATGTGCACTTTAAGGGAACGCTCTATCAGGATCTGGCAAATGATTGGACACCGGAGCACGACGCTGTCCCCGAAATCAAACATCGACAACCCGGCAACCGTTCTGATCTGACGCATCGTGTCACACTTACCGATCCCGAATCGCGCCTGGCCGAAGTTTTTCAAGGAAGCCTTCAAGTCAACAGCTTGCACCACCAGGCGATCCGTCGCATCGGGCACGGCCTGAAAGTGACCGCCCGTTCCGAAGACGGCCTGGTCGAGGCCGTTGAAGCAGCCGACAGCGATTCATATCTGCTGGCCGTTCAATGGCACCCCGAAGAGTTGGTTCATCAGCAACCTGAACAGAAGAAGTTATTGCAGCAGTTTCTGGCCGAATGCCGCGCCGTGGAACAGAAGAAGAGCGCTGCAGTATGAGGGCGTCAAAGTTAGCCTAATAGCAACTGAGGATTACAAATTATAGTGACAACGAAAACGGTAGCGGCGTTGTCCCCCAGCGCCGAAATTCGCCGGCGAGGACATCGACGCCACAGAAAATTCTATCACGATGATTTGTAATCCTCAGAATCTTGTCGATAGACATTTGTTGCATCTTGGGCGCATGGATCGCATCAAACATCAAATACTTCCGGACTACCTGCAACCTGGGCTGAACGTGGTGTTTGTCGGCTTTAATCCGGGCGATCGGTCCTCTCAAATCGGGCGCTACTACGCCGGTCGAGGGAATCAATTCTGGAACTTTCTCTGGCAGTCAGGTCTGACGCCGGAGTGCCTTCAGCCTGAAGAGGACTATCGCGTACTGGAATTCGGATTGGGGCTGACGGACGTTGTGAAGCGATGGTCGCGCTCCGCGAGCACGCTGCGAATGGCTGATTATCGGCGCGGAGCGCGGCTCTTGATGCTGAAATTGCAGAAAGCTGCACCGAAGGCCATCGCCTTCAACGGCAAAACCGCTTACGAAAAATTCAGCGGTCACAAAGCTCAATTAGGTTTGCAATCGCGGAAACTGGCTGGCGCGCAAGTTTTTGTGCTACCCTCGACGAGCGGACGCAACGGCAGCCTGACGCGCGCGCAGAAGCTGACGTATTTTTGCCGGCTTGCCCGATGGCTCAAGAGACAGCGGCAAGCGATGCGTGATCCGTTGGTTTCCTCCAACAAATGCTTTTCTGATAATGGGACAGGAACGCAGGAGCATAAGAATGGACGATATTCAGATTGAACCCGAAGCCCTCGCCGAAAGCCTTCAAGCCGGAGAGAACATCTTTCTGCTGGATTGCCGCGAACCGTGGGAGTACGAGGCGGCCAGCATTGCCGGATCGACTCTGATTCCCATGAGATCGATTCCCCAGAATCTCGATAAGATTCCTTCTGATCGACCGGTGGTTGTGATCTGCCACTCCGGGATGCGCAGTCTGGATGTGGCCTTTTGGCTACGACGGCAAGGAATCCAGGCTCGAAGCCTGAGGGGTGGAATTGATCAGTGGTCGCAGGAGGTTGATCCGAACGTCCCACGCTACTGATTTCAAGCCTGTTGCCCGGCCAACTGACGAGGGTGATGTCATGCGAAAAAAGGTCGAAACCGTTCGATTAAAAAAGAAGCCGCAGGAAGCTCGAGTCTATCAATTGAAGATTTCTCTGCGGTACAGTCAGCCGCCTATCTGGAGGCGTGTTCTGGTCGCAGATGACACAACTCTGGCGAAACTCCATCATATCGTGCAGATTGTCATGGGATGGGATGACTACCATCTCCATCAGTTTGAAATCCGACAGAAATATTACAGCGACCCCGAACAGATGGAAGACGATGTATTCGAAAACGAAGATGAAGATGAGCACCGGCTGACTCTGGGCGAACTCTTCCAAAGTCCAAAAGCCAAATTCCTGTACCGATACGATTTCGGGGACAATTGGGAGCACGAGATTCTGATTGAAAAGATCATGCCTCCTGACGGCCAGACGCGCTATCCCGTGCTGATCGGCGGCGCCCGGGCCTGCCCGCCTGAAGATTCAGGCGGCATCGGAGGGTATTACAAGAAGCTGGAAATTATGCGAAAACCCCGGCATCCGGAACATAGAGAGATCGCGGAGTGGATGGGAGAAGAGTTTGATCCTGAGAGTTTCGACGCAGAATGGATCAATAAGAACTTGCAAGCTTTACAGCGATAGAATGGAGCCTGCCTGAATTCACGATGCCCACCAGAATTCATTTTCATAAAGGCGACATTACTGAAATGGCCGTAGACGCCATTGTGAATGCCGCCAACACAGACTTAGCTCTTGGCGCAGGGGTAGCAGGCGCCATCCGGCGAAAAGGCGGACCGCGCATTCAGGAGGAATGTGACCGGATTGGACCGATCGATCTGGGCGGGGCGGCAGTGACCACTGGGGGGAATCTGAAGGCGCTTTACGTCATCCACGCAGCCAGCATGAGGCTGGGAGGCAGGACAACGGCTGACTCGCTGCGCCAATCAGTCCGCAACACATTGGAACGAGCGGAGGAGAAAGCTTTCAAAAGCATTGCCTTCCCCGCCATCGGCACCGGTGTGGCAGGGTTCCCGATGGAGGAGTGCGCAAGAATCATGATTGAAGAGGCGCAGACTCACCTGAAATCCCGCACCAGCCTCGAAGATATCTATTTCGTACTTTATGATGACGCCGCTTTGCAGACATTCGAGCAGACCTACAAACAATTGCAAAGTCGCGCGAAGTAACGGCTCTGGCACGCAGACAAGCAAGGGCGAAGAAACCGCTAAAGCCTCAAAAAATTGGCCAGAAGCTGCTTGCCTGCCTCTGTCAGGACCGACTCCGGATGAAATTGCACGCCCTCCACTTTCATTTCCTTATGTCTTACGCCCATGATCAGTCCCTCAGGGCTGGTGGCTGAAATTTCGAGGCAGGATGGAAGGGTCTCGCGCTCTACGATAAGCGAGTGATAGCGAGTCGCGGGAAAGGGATTAGGCAAGCCTGCAAAAACCCCTTTCGCATCGTGGTGAATCAAGCTGGTCTTGCCATGCATCACCTGCGGCGCGCGCACCACGTTGCCGCCAAACGCTTGACCGATGGCCTGATGGCCCAGGCAGACGCCAAGAATAGGCTTGCTGCCCGAAAAGTTGCGAATCAGGTCCAGGCAGATGCCCGCTTCGTTCGGAGTCTTGGGACCCGGTGAAATCACAATGCGCTCGGGCCCCAGCCGCTCGATCTCTTCAAGGGTAATCTGGTCATTCCGGCGCACGCAAACCTCAGCGCCTAACTCCCCCAGATATTGCACCAGGTTGTAGGTGAAAGAATCGTAGTTATCGATCACAAGGATCATTGGGTTGCCTATTCTTGTCGTGAGCCCCAACTGAACGCTGACTCATTGCTCAGCCCTTAACCTGATATGCCGTCTGTGACAGGAAAGAGTGCCTTTGGCAAAGCTGAGCTTAAAACATTATATGTCTGAGCGGATAAAAATCCGTTATGATTACCGGTCGCGGGTCGCAAACGAATTTCAATCGGAAGGAAACCCACTATGCGCAATACGTGGAAGAGGCTTACCGGAATTCTGTGGGTGCTCGTCATCCTGGGACTGGGCTGGTCTGCGTGTTCCCGAAATAGCAATACACCTGCAACCGCTGACCGCTCGGACAATCCTTCCTCCCCATCCGGCCCTTCGCAGTCCTATCCCAATGGAACGGTGATTGAACCCGATGATCCCAACATTCGTTATGTCGGACATTGGGA
>CADDZJ010000099.1 GCA_902812415.1 Acidobacteriota bacterium | reverse complement strand
GTGCGGGAATGACAAAGGACAGTGGTCATCGTGATCGCGCAGATCGCAAAATAGCAAAGTTGATGCGGTATCCTAAGAATAAAGAAATCCGGCCATTGACAGGCTATTTGTCGCATGTAAAACTACCGAAAGTAGAGATTAACAGGCAGCGCGGAAGCATTATCGCGGCTGGCCCACAGCAGAGAGCCTCTAGTCTGCGCCCGTAGCTCAGCTGGATAGAGCACTTGCCTACGAAGCAAGGGGTCGGGTGTTCGAATCACCCCGGGCGTACCACCTAACCCATTCAGAATCAATATCCGCCGATCTTCCATCGCCTTCTCAAACGCTCAAAACGTACTAGAAATGTACTAAAAATCCCTCAGTTTGGCTTAACCGTACTAAAATTCAGCGGTCGCTCGTTTGCTCCTCGGTCCAGCTTGGTAAGCGCCTCCCGCATCATGTTGAGCTTGGCCTGGCTGTACCGCTTGAACTCCTCGGCATTGCCCTGCCGGAGCATCAGAGTAACGAAGTGGTCGGAAACTCCGCCTGCGCTCAGTCTTGTCGCGAATGTGTGGCAGAGCTCATACAGCGAAAAGTAAGGAACCCCGGCGCGCATAAGCGTCGTGCGCCAGACCTTCTTCAAACTGCAAACGTAAGGCTTGCTGCCGCATTCGGTGAGCCGGAGAAACAAATATATTGTGATCTTGAGTTTCGGGCTTCTTCCTGCGTGAGATGGAGCATGAAAATCGGCCGGAAATCGATTCGGGTTCCGTTTGATGGCCTGAAGCAGGGTGGTAGAGTTGAGCCAAATTGTGGTCCAACGTCACCTTCTGCCCGCGGACGAGATGGATCATCCAGTCGACCTGCATCGTTGGGAGGGAAGGGAGTTGGCGACTGTGTTGGGATGTGTCAGTTTTCATCGATTTCTCCGGGCTGGTTGCGGGAGTTTGCGGTCTTTCGGTGTTCGAAGTGGGGGCGAGTTTATGCGTTCCAGCACTACGGCAAAGCCGTGGAACAATGTGTCCATCTCGAGGGTGCCATCGAAGTGCGTGTTCAAGACCGCATTGGCCCTGATCTCCTCGGCGCGCCGTAGGAATTCGTTCCACGTCTGGCCCTGAACGATGCCTTTGTAGGCTGTATTCCAAAACCCCTCAATCCGCCGTTCAGTCGAAGTTAGGATCACAATATCTTCCATCTTCCTTTCGCGCTCGCAGCAGCTTGCCGCCGAGCACCCCGTAAGCGCAGCCGATTCTAAATTTCCGCCTCTACCTAATTAAGGAACCTAAAAAAGGCAAAAAGTCCCAAAGGGTGCGGAAAAAATTTGTACGTGGTCCACGTGTTCGGCGTGGACGTGGTTATTCAGTTGGGAGAGGTTCCGATCTGCAAGTCACAAAAGGGGGTAACATGCTGGTACTTGGACAGTTATAGGGGTTACATTAGCGTTCGATTCGGATCCGGACTGGGGCCAAACGACGACGGCCTGAGCCTTGGCACGATCGGGACAGAAATCCACAGGGGCCTGATAGGACCCACCAAGAAACTCACTCGCTCTCGCGTATATTGTGAGTGTTGCGAACGCACATTGTCACGGTTCACCGTTTATTGGTCCACGAAGGCGGCCGCAGACGGCGATAACTTCGCGGGGACGAAGATAGGGTGTGTTCCGTAATTAAACTCCCGGAAAGTTCGAGACAAAATGAAGTCCCAGGCGACGAAGATGGGAATTAGGATGAAGAAGAGTAGCAGAATGGTCCCGAAGAACCAGAGGCCAAACCAGGAATGATTGGCGTGCTCGGTGCCGCGCTCAATAGCATTCCGCAGCTCGGGGCCTTGCCCCGGCGCCGATCCCCAAAGAATGTCATCCGGCCCGAAAATGGTTTTCTACCTCCTGACCGGAGTGTAACATATCAACTCGATCCTTCCCTGAACACTAACACGCAAAGCAGGCACAGGTAGAGCGCACTGACTCGCGCGAAGCAAGCGAGAACAGCCGCCAATGCGGAGGAGGCACGAAACCACCGTTCAACGGACTCAGCGAGTACCGCACCGATTGCTTTAACGATGAGTGCAACCGGGCCAGCAACAAGGCCTGCGCATTCCTTCCTTCAGCTCCGTGCGCACCCTCTCGACGTGCTGCCTTCTGGTTTCCGGCTTCTTAACGGAGATAACCCAGCAGATCCATTCATTGCGCGCGAGCGGGGTAATATCCTCCCACCTTGTCCGCGCCGCTGGGTCGGAAACAAGGGCTTTTCGTAAATCTGCTGGCACGCTATGGACCACGCCAGCGGAGAGTTTTTTTCTCATGGTTTTACTTTACACTCGAACATACAGTGTAGGGGAATCCCTCGTGAGGCAGGCTCTATTTCGTCTTCTGGTCCTTCTGCGAAATGCGTGATCTTGTCACGCTCTAGGAGGCAGGGTGTATATTGAGCAGGACCGGCGGGTGGACGCTGGAATTCTTGGAAGTGGAAAACGGCAGGTTGCAAATTCTTTGGAACTTTGAGACAATTCTTATCGTATTTCGATAAGAGTACGGCATGGCGCAAAAACGAACGGATCTCCTGCGTGGAACTCTCGACCTGCTGGTATTGAAGGCCCTTTCCCTGGAACCTTTGCACGGAGTTGCCATTTCCCGGCGCATCACGCAAATCACCCAAGGAGCCTTTCAGGTCAGTTTCGGCTCTCTCTTTCCCTCCTTGCACCGCATGGAGGAAAAGGGGTGGGTAGAGGCCGAGTGGCGCTCCTCCGACCATAACCGTCGAGCCAAATATTACCGGTTGACCCGCGCTGGGCGAACCCAACTCAAGGTTGAAGAGCGGCAATGGAACCAAGTGGTGAAGATCATGGCGGCAGCCGTTCAATCTTCCTGAATGGGGTCGGGAGGCATCATGCCAAAGCGAATTCTAAACTTGTTTCGAAACCTCGTTCGCAAGCGCGCGGTCGAGCAGGAGTTGAACGATGAACTCCGGTCTTCTTTGGAGATTCTGACTCAGGAGAAGATGAAGGGCGGTCTTTCGCAATCGGAAGCGCGGCGAGAAGCGCTTATTGAACTCGGCGGGGTTGAACAAGTAAAGGAAGAAGTGCGCGCGGCAAGGGCCGGGCGCTTTCTGGAGGACTTCGCCAGGGATATCCGCTTCGCCCTCCGCACGCTGGCCAAGTCGCCCGGCTTCACGGCAGTCGCAATACTCACCCTCGCGCTCGGCATCGGCGCGACGACTGCGCTTTTCACGGTGGTCTGGTCCGTTTTGCTCAAGCCTTTGCCCTTCAAGGACCCGGGGCGGTTGGTGGCACTGTACGAGCGCAGTCCCGACGGCAAGGTCGCCTACGGCTCCGTCGCGGGCGGGGTGTTTGCCGAATGGAAAAAGCAAAGCCGGGGATTCTCCAGTCTCGCAATCCTGGCGCCTAGCGTCCAGCACACTTTCTTCGGCGCGGGCGGGGCGTTGCCGGAGGTGCTCCGCGGCGCCATGGTCTCATGGAATCTCTTTCCGACGCTCGGCGTCGCTCCCGCGCTCGGCCGCGGGTTCACGGCGCAAGATGACCAGCCTTCCGCAAACGAAACCGCCGTCCTGAGCTGGGGCTTCTGGAAGCGCCGCTTTGGCGGCAATCGCTCCATCCTGGGCCAAACCATCAATCTGGATGGGCAATCTTACACCGTGATCGGAGTGATGCCGTCATGGTTCGCCTATCCCGACGCGTCCGTCGAGCTCTGGACTCCGGTTAGCCAAGGACAGGGCGCCAAGGAAATGCGCTCCATGGATCCGTCTGACTTTGACTTCGCGGTCGTCGGTCGCCTCAAACCCGGAGTGACTGAGAAAGCGGCCACGGCGCAGCTTTCGGTGATTACCAAGCGACTTCACGACCAGCATCTTGACGATCCGCTGGTCAGCAAGGGGGCGAGCAGCAGACCTCTGCTTGAGGCAATGGTCGGAAACGTCAAGACACCCTTGTTTGTTCTCCTTGCAGCCACGGGCTGCCTGCTTTTGATCGCCTGTCTCAACGTGACCGGATTGTTGGTGGCGCGAGGGGCGGCGCGGCGAAGAGAGATGGCGATTCGCTCGGCCCTGGGCGGCACCCGCCGCCGACTGTTTGGGCAACACCTGACCGAGAGCCTGTTGTTGTCGGCTGCGGGTGGCGGCGCCGGGATCCTGGTTGCCGATGCGGTCGTTCGATGGTTCGTGGCGGCGCGGCCGGACATGAGCCGCGTGGATGCGATCCAGATGGACGTTTGGGTGGCGGTCTTCGTCGTGCTGGTCATCTGCGGCTGCGCGCTGTTTGCCTGCCTCGCGTCGTCGCCTTCCGTCGGCGGCAGTGGAACGCTTGCGGCGCTTCAGGAATCGTCGCGGTCGCAAAGCGAGGGCCATGGGCGAGCCAGGCTTCGCAAGACGCTGCTCACGCTGGAGGTCGGCCTGACGGTGATTCTGCTGGTTGGGGCCGGGCTGCTGCTGAGGAGCTACCAACGCCTGCGGTCAACGGACCTCGGCTGCATCACCAAAAACGTGCTAACGATGGGGATCAATCTGCCGCCGGAGAAGTACACCAAGGACACGCAGCGCGTGACCTTTTTCAAATCGTTGCTCGAAGGCGTGCGAGCGCTGCCAGGCGTCGAGGGCGCTGGGCTTGTCCTCGCGGTACCGGGCCAGGGATTCTCCGGGGGGCCCGAGTTCACCATCCCCGAGCATCCGCCCTTGCCTTTCGGCAAAGGGCAGTCCGCGATTATCCGCTGGGCCGATCCTGGCTATTTCGCGGCTCTCGGGATCCCATTCCTTCACGGGCACACGTTCGACCCGGATTCGCAACTGGAAAAGTCGCCGGAGGCCATTATCAGCCAATCGTTCGCCCGGCAATATTTTCCCGGCGAGGATCCCATCGGCAAACATTTGGTCACGATGCTGACGGGGAGGCGCTCTTTTCGAATTGTCGGCATTGTAGGCGACACGCGCTATCTCGCTTCCGAGCCTCCACGCCCCATCATGTATTTTTCCATCTACGCCGACCTGTTTAATCGTACTCCGAACATGGCAGCCCTTGCCGTGCACTCGAGCACGGACGTCACCAGTCTCTCGATTCCGATCCAGCGGATCGTTCAGCGCCTCGACCCCGAGCTCGCGGTCTCCAACATTTTGACGATGAATCAACTCATCGGGAAATCCACACGCGACGTCAGCTTCGACGCCGCGCTTCTCGTTGCCTTCGCGGTGCTATCTCTCACGCTGGCCGCCGTCGGCCTGTTCGGAGTGGTTTCATATCTGGTCAACCAGCGAACGCACGAAATCGGAATTCGCATGGCGCTGGGCGCGCAAAAGAGCGATGTGCTGCGTCTTGTAATCGGCCAGGGGATGGCGCCTGCGCTCGCGGGCTTGGGCTTTGGAATCGCCGGCTCACTAGCCCTCACACGCTTTTTGTCAAGCCTGCTCTATGGAGTCAAGGCCACGGATCCGCTCACGTTCGTCGCGGTTTCGTTGCTTCTGACCGCGGTCGCTTTCGTGGCTTGTTACATTCCCGCACGCCGCGCCACAAAAGTCGACCCCATTGTGGCCTTGAGATATGAGTAGGGGTGCGCAAGGCCGCGAATTTTACCTTTTCGAGGGGTCGGGCAAAATAGCCAAAAAGAACCGCCCCGCCAATGAACCAAGCCAGACGGCCCAGACGAAAACGATCCAGTGAGGCCCGCGTTTTATAAACCAGTGTCTCGCCGGCGCGGAGTTCATCTTGCCACATTCTGTCTGTGACGTTTCATTTCTCGTGCGGAATTACGGCAGCCGGAACGTTCCCATTATGACCGCTTCCCGAACTGTATTTAGGGTGACAGAAACGGACTGAGCGGTTGTATCCATCGCGTGGCCCTCGAGATCGCGAAGATTGGCAAACTGTCTATGTAAGTCGCGGATCGGATCGGCGTCCTTCAGGCCGTCACTGCAGCGCGCTTGCGCACGCGCCAGTGCGGTCGCGGCATTGGGACGCAGCACGATGTAATGAAGCGGAATATCTATGATGGTTCGGAAGCGATTGAGAAACCACGGCCCTACAATTCCATCTACAACCACAAAATACCCGCCCTTAGCATACACGCGCGCAGCAGACGCTACAGCATCGAGTACGACTTGGTTTTGCTCATTGGACTCGGGCAGATACGGAGCGATCAACCCGTGCTTTATGGCGTGCCAGAAGTCGTCTGCATGAAGGTGAACGGCTGGCACTGCGCAGGATGTTGCCAGTGAGCGGGCGATTGTGCTCTTGCCAGCACCGGGTGGTCCGGTCAGGATTAACACTTCGCCGGCTCTGCCAGCGATCATTGGCTCTCTCCAAAATCCAGCCAAAACATTGCGACTGCTCCTTCGATAAAAAAGAGGTCCTGAACTACGGCAGGCGCGGGAAAAAACCTCCTCGGACGCGCTGCATATAGTCTATATAACCGGCCAGATTTTCCTTCAAAAATTGGTCTCCCACGCGCGCGCCGCGCGATGACGTGATCGAATGCGGCCGCAGGAATCAACGCCAGCCAAGAGCCGATGGCAAGGGCGCTTGCGGGAATGGCAACGATTATGGCGAGGTAGCCTGGATGCCGGAGCCAGCGGTAAGGGCCGCGCGTGGTAACGCGATGGCCGCGCTCAGCCTGGATGCGAATGACGGGCGAGAAAAAGGGATTCACGATCATCGCCCACATCTGGATTGCCAAGGCCACCGCGAACACGATGAGCGAAATAACGCTCAACGGGTCGGGTACAATGTCTGACTGGTGAAGCCGCCCCACATCCATGGCGGCGAAGCCTACGGCAACGAGAAACAGAAATCCGGCGCTAGATCGCGCTGTTGTGTCCTGGCCGTCAGCTCGCGGTTGCGACCGCTCCTGGGCAAGACCTGGGTCGACCGACAGCATGGTAAGTAACAGCATCGCCGAAAAAACCGCAAGGGAGGCCCGAAGCGTCGGGATGCGGGTCGTGCCAGCGGCGAGGAACAGGCCTACGGCAAGTAACGCGGCGAGGATTGCCCATCGGGTGAGGACGTGCAGCATGTGGTTTCGGTTGTAATTTATACCCATCGCCAGCTGGAACCTATGCACCTGTCGTCTACTGCGAAAGCATCCTGATCGTTTCCAGCCATGTTCCTACCAACTCAGGCCATCTCGTAATCGGAAACTTCGTACGCCGCAGCCCGAACGCATGCCCGCCTTCCGCATATAAGTGCATCTCCACGGGAACGCCCGCGTTCTTCAGAGCGACGTAGTACGCCACTGATTGGTTTACACCGTCCACGTGGTCATCCTCCGCCTGAACCAAAAAAGTTGGCGGCGTCTGGCGAGTGACTGGAACATTCGGATTCAATCTGTATGCATCACCGCCAACCCACAGATGCCCTGGATAAACGCCCACCGCAAAATCCGGACGGCAACTTTCCTTGTCAGCCGCATCGACCTGCGCGTACAAACGGCGCTGGAAGTTCGTGCTGATCTCCGCCACCAGATACCCGCCTGCCGAAAACCCAAGCACTCCAATCCTGTGCGGATCGATATGCCACTCGGCGGCGTGTAGGCGCATCAGCCCCACAGTCCGCTGCGCATCTTCCAGCGCCATCGTTGATTTCGCAAAGGTGTAGCGTTTACGTCGCCAGTCCCAAGGCGGGCCAGGCACACGATATTTCAGCAGTACGCAGGTGATCCCCTTGGACGTGAGCCAATCGCAAACCTCCGTGCCTTCCAGATCGATGGCCAGAATCTGAAAGCCTCCGCCAGGAAAAACGACTACCGCAACTCCCGTATTCGTTCCCCTTGGCGAATAGACCGTCATCGTAGGTCGCGAAACATTGCCCACCTCAATCCAGGGCTTGCCAGCGACCGGGTCGTCCTTTACGGTTGTCGCATACTCCGGCCCCGGCACAGGCTGCGCATCGGGTACCGCGCCCGGCCATATCGGTACTTGTGTATATCCTGGCGATGGGTGCCAGACGGGTTTCTGCGTGCTCAGACCGTTAGACGCAAACAAGACACAGAAAGCAAAGATCAAAGGCTTAGTCATTGAATCTCCTGCTCGCGAGTCGGGTAAACATCGGCGCCGGGGTGTAAAGTAAGCGCCGGTCCTTTCCCTATCGGCTTGGCGCCGTTTCCGCGTCCCGCGAAGCAGAGCATCGCTTCGGCCAGAAGGGCTTGGCTCGTCGTGAGTCCGCGTTGCAGCGCTTCCCGGATGGCGCGGGCAACATGATCTTCAGAAAGCCCTGCCCCAGCCGCATCGGCTACAGTGCGTGGAACTGAAGTACCCTGCAGCCCTTCGCGCTTCACGACATTGGCAGGCGACAGGCGATTCGTGCGTAGGCGAATTCCCTGTCGTTGCCGCGAGGCGGTTCTCGGAATTGTGACATAAACTTCCTCAGAGAGGACGTCTGACAGGTCGTAGAGGGCAAGGGCGCTTTCGTGTGAGATGGCAGACTTCGGACGACACTTGAGCCAAACCACAAAGAGTTCCTCGAATGGGAAAGAAGGAAACTGGGTCAGGCGATAGACTCCGTGAGCGACCCTCTGGAACCGCCCGGGTTTCGAATAGTCGGTCAAACGCTCCCCGGAGAAGCCCGCCCTGACTGCCTGACGAGCGGTGAAGTATCCTGCCTGCTGCTCTGCAAGATGATAGAGAGCGTCGTGATCGGGAGTCCTCTTAACCACTGTTTTCCTTGTGTGCAAAACCTTCGGAAATACCTAAACTTCTGCACACATTAAGCCGCAATGAAGGATCCCCTTCTAGCCTGAATGTGCCGGCCGCCCAAGACAGTTACAACCATGCTCTACGGAATTTTCGTACATGCGATCGGCTCGCTTCAATTCGGAATTTGATCAAGCGCCTGATCCAAATCCGCCATGATGTCTTCCACGTCTTCGATGCCCACCGAGATTCGCACCAGGCCGTCTGTGATGCCGAGTTGCTTTCGCTCTTCCGCCGGGACGCTCGCGTGGGTCATGGTGGCGGGATGAGAAATCAGGGTTTCAACCCCGCCCAGGCTTTCTGCCAGCGAACAGAGCCGGACCGATTTCAGCACCGCCCGAGCGTTTTCGAGCGATCCCGTTTCAAAGGAGAGCATCCCGCCGAATCCGCTCATCTGTTTTCGGGCGAGGTCGCGCTGAGGATGGGAGGACAAACCCGGATAGTAGACCTTCCTGACTTTAGGGTGACGCTCAAGGTGCTGGGCCACCGCCATGCCATTCGCGTTGTGCTGGCGCATGCGCACGGCCAGCGTCTTCACGCCACGCAGGATGAGCCAGCTATCGAAAGGACCCAGCACCGCGCCCGCCGCGTTCTGAATGAATTTCAACCGCTCGGCAAGCCTGGCATCTTTCAGAATCACCGCGCCTCCCACGCCGTCACTGTGGCCGTTCAGATACTTGGTGGTGCTGTGAACCACGATGTCGGCGCCCAGTTCGAGAGGCTGCTGAAAGAATGGGCTCATGAAGGTGTTGTCAACCGCCAGCAGGATTCCGTGCCGGTGAGCCAGCTTTGCAACGGCGGCAAGATCGGTGATCTCCATGATGGGATTGGTGGGCGTCTCCACAAAGAGCAGGCGCGTCTCAGGGCGGAGCGCGCGTTCAACCTCCTCCAACTGGCGAGTGTCGGCGTAGCTGAATGTAAGTCCAAAATCCTTCAGCACACGCTCGAAAAGCCGAAAGGTGCCGCCGTAAAGGTTGCGGCCCGCCGCCACATGATCGCCGGCTTTGAAGAGCGTCATCACGGCATTGATCGCTGCCATCCCGGAAGCAAACGCAAAAGCAAACCGGCCTCTTTCCAATGCAGCCAGGTTTCGCTCCAAGGCCGCGCGTGTAGGGTTGGAAGTGCGGGCGTATTCGTATCCCTTATGCTTGCCGAGTTCCTCCTGAACGAAGGTGGAGGTCTGGTAAATCGGGACAATGACCGCCCCGGTGGCTGGATCAGGTTCCTGTCCGATGTGGATGGCGTCGGTGGCAAATCCCATGAGTTCCTCCGGAATCAGCGAAGCGGCAATTCTTCGGCAGGTTAGGGCGAATCCTTTCGAGCCTCAGCGCAGACGGTTCGCGTCCTGCAAGCTTTCGAGATGCTCGTCGATAAACGAGGCGCTGCGATTCACAATCTCTGCTCTTCAGTGCGCCGTTACGGCGACGGCCGCTTCTCGAAGAAACTTGGCAGATTCCTCTGGCGGCGTGGGATTGATATAGAAACCTGTGCCCCATTCAAACCCTGCCACCTTGGTGAGCTTCGGCATGACCTCCATATGCCAGTGGTAGTAATCGTTGGAGCTCTCACGCAAGGGAGACGTGTGGATGACATAATTGTAGGCGGGACGCTCGAGGACCTGATCCAATCGCATCAGCATGTCTTTGGTCATCGTGGCCAAATCGGCATACTCATGCGTTTTGGATTCCTCAAACGCTGACTGATGGGCCTTGGGAAGAATCCAAAGCTCAAAGGGAAATCGCGGGGCAAACGGAGCCACGGCCACAAAAGAGCCGTTTTCGGCAATCATGCGAACGCCGGAATCCGTTTCCTGCTGAATGATGTCGCAAAAGATGCAGCGGTCTTTGAAGCGATAATACTCTTTCGAGCCTTCAATTTCTTCCAGCACGCGCTTGGGCACCACGGGCAGAGCGATGAGTTGCGAGTGCGTATGCTCCAGAGAGGCGCCCGCAGCCTCGCCGTGATTCTTGAAAATCAGGATGTACTTGAATCGGCGATCTTTCTTCAGATCCACGATACGGTCGCGGAAGGCCCAGAGCACGTCTTCGATTTCTCGCGGGCTGAGCGTGGCCATCGTTTTACTGTGGTCCGGCGTCTCAATGATCACTTCATGCGCGCCGATGCCTTCCATTTTGTCGTAAAGACCTTCGCCCTGCCGGTTGAGGGAGCCTTCGATCTGCAGGGCCGGGAACTTGTTCGGCACCACCCGCAGCGTCCATCCTGGAGTATTCGGGGCGCTGCCGCCGCTGCGGTAGGCGATAATTTCGGGGGGAGTCTTCGACTCGTTGTTGTAACAGAAAGGACAAAAACCCGAGCCGCGGATCTCCACCTTATCGCGAACGAAGTCGCTGGGGCGCTTGGCGCGATCTGTCGCAATAATAACCCATCGGCCCGTGACCGGATCTTTTCTGAATTCAGACAATTTTGATTCCTCCTTCGTGACTTTAACAGGTGGTCAGATCGAATGTTGTCATTCCGTATAAGCAGGAATCCACGGGTTGATAGATCGTTTGGCACTGGATTCCCACTTGCGCGGGAATGACGGTTCCGCGAATATCCGAAAGCGATGGCAGGCGATCTCAAAAGCTTGCCAAGGTAACAGGGAATTACAATGTCGCAATGCCAAGCCTGCGATCACTCCTTACTTGCGGCTGATATCGCGGCCCTGCTAACTTTGCCGAGGCCTGAATGCATCCTTAATCAGCCGCACCTGACATCCCTTTTCCCTTTTCCATTCTACGCTGACGATATCAAACCGGTAGTTTACTTCTTTTTTCTTCAGACGCCGCATGTAGATTTGTGCCGCCCGCGCGATGCGCTTTCGTTGCGCAGGAGTCACCGCAATCTCGGGCGGGCCAGCTTCATCGGAGGTGCGGGTTTTAACCTCAATAAAGCTCAAGACTGGGCCATCCCAGCCAATCAGGTCCAATTCGCCTGCATCGGACCGCAAGCGTAAGTTGCGCGCCACGATGGTGTATCCCATCCTCCGCAAATACCAGTAAGCCAGCATTTCGCCGTGGCGGCCCGTTTCGAGATGGGTCGCATCCCCCGCCGATTCCCCTCTTTGTTCTTGAGAGTGACGACCATCAAGCCCTGACGATTTAGCTCGACGGCGCTCCCTCCAAAGCAGGGAAGAGTAGACGAGGCGAGCGAGAAAAGGCATTGGAGGGTAGATGCCCAAGGCTCAGCGGAAGCAAGTTGGGATCGGTTGTGGGCTCCCGGAAGGGCCCGACCCTTCCGCACAGCCAGCGGCAAAGCCGCCGGTCGCATCCGTCAAGCTAAACCTTAATTTGGACAATCCGGTTCTTATTTCTCAATTTCCGTCACGCATCGATCCAGCACATCCATCGCGAAATCCGCGTGCTCTTTTTCAAGCACCAGGGGCGGCATCAGCCGGACGGTGCTTTCTCCGCAGCCGAGCGCCAGCAGGCCGTTTTCATAGGCTCTTCGGATGACTTGCGCGCGACCTTCCGGATTCGGTTCGCGGGTCGCCTGGTCTTTCACCAGTTCAATGCCGATCATCAGTCCCAGCCCGCGCACTTCGCCCACCTTGGGATGCTTGCTGGTCCAATCGGCGAGCCGGTCCATCAGATAGCGGCCCATTTCTGCCGCATTCGAAATATATTTCTCTTGAAGCAGACGGATGGTCTCAAGCGCCGCTGCGCAAGCGACGGGATTGCCTCCGAAAGTGGAGGCGTGCGCGCCAGGACCCCAATCCATCAATCCCGCGCGCGCCACGGTAATGCCGAGCGGCATGCCGGATGCGATTCCCTTGGCCGTACAGAGAATGTCCGGCACAACCCCGAAATGCTCCGCCGCCCACATCTTGCCGGTGCGGCCCATTCCGCACTGCACTTCGTCAAATATCAGAAGGATTCCGTGCTTCTGGGTGATCTCTCGCAAACGTTGCAGAAAGACGGCAGGAGGCACGACGTAACCTCCTTCGCCCAGCACCGGCTCAATCACTACGGCGGCCACGTCTTCCGGCGGCGTAATGGTCTTGAAAAGGGTTTTCTCAATATAGTCGGCGCACGTGCAATGGTTGGCGCACTCCCCAGGCTTACACCCCATCGGGCAGCGATAAGGATACGCATAGGGTGCATGGGTCACTCCGGGTAGCAGCGGTCCGAAGCGCTGCCGTTGCACAGCCTTGCTGGCCGTGAGCGACAAGGCGCCCAAGGTCCGTCCATGAAAGCCGCGAAGAAACGCGATGATGCGATGCCGCCTGGTGTAATGGCGAGCGATTTTGACGGCGGCCTCAATCGCCTCGGTGCCGGAGTTGCCGAAATAAACGCGTTTGGGGAAATCGCCCGGCGTAATCTCAGCCATTTTCTGCGCCAGTTCGGCGAGGAGCGGATAATAAAAATCCGTCCCGGACATGTGAAGCAGCGTCTCTGCCTGCCGCTGAATGGCGCGCACCACATCCGGATGGCAATGGCCGGTCGAAACCACGGCAATTCCGGCGCTGAAATCCAGGAAGGTGTTGCCGTCCACATCCTCCACCAACATCCCCGCGCCGCGCTTGGCCACGAATGGGTAGTCCCGGGCATAGGAAGGCGAAACATACTGGTGATCGAGCGCCAGAATCTTTTGCGCCTCGGGACCGGGAAGCGGCGTGCGGATTTGCGGTAATTTTTTCTGCATTCAACTCCTTTTCTGCTCCCGGGGCTACGCCAGGGTTGCGGCTACTTGCGGCGCCAGCGCGTGCCGGATTTGGTATCTTCCAAAACAACTCCGGCTTTCAAGAGACTTTCGCGGATGCGGTCTGATTCGGCATAATTGCCGCTTCGCCGCGCCGCGTTCCGCAAGGTGATCTGCCGCTCGATTTCCTCATCGCTCAGAATTTCAAGCGAACCGGCGCCGTTCTCGGGCAGGGGCTCCCTTTCTGCCTGGAGCATTTCCGGCTCAGATTTTGTTTCAGCTTGGTCCTTGACCCTGGCAAATCCGTGCCGAAGAAGTTTGGCAAAGTCCTGATCTTCCAGCACGGCGAAGATTTTATCCCAGCGATCGAGAACCTCCAGCATGCAGGCGCGGTCGTCATGGCGAAATTCGCTGTGGTCCATGGCGGCGTTCCCATCCGAAACCAACTCGAAAACCGCCGCCAGAGCCTCCGCCGTATTCAGGTTGTTATCCAGTCCTTCCTCCATCGCCTGTCTGGCCTGAGCGGCCCGCTCGGCGATGGCAGGATTTGCGCCGGGAGGGAATTTTTCCGTCGTGATGCGGTAGCGAAAATTACGGAGGCGTTCGATGGATTTCTGCGCTTGATGGAGGCCGTCAAACGTGAAATTCAGCGGCTTATGAAACGGCACTGAGGCCAGCAGATAACGAATGGCGGAGGGTTTGTATCCCTGGGCGATCAAATCGCGCAAGGTATAAAAGTTGCCCAGGGATTTGGACATCTTCTCGCCGTTCACCATCAGGTGCTCGGCATGAAGCCAAAAATGGGCAAAGGGCTTGCCGGTGGCGGCTTCGCTTTGCGCGATTTCGTTTTCATGATGAGGAAAGATCAGGTCGCTGCCCCCGGAATGAATATCAAACGTCTCGCCCAGATATTTCATCGCCATGGCGGAGCATTCCAGGTGCCAGCCCGGACGCCCGGAGCCAAAAGGCGCTTCCCACGCAGGCTCGCCAGGCTTTGAAGCTTTCCACAGGACAAAGTCCCGCACATCGTCCTTTTCGTATTCATCCGCATCCACGCGCGCGCCGGGGCGATTACCGGAAAGATTGATCTTGGAAAGCTTCCCGTAATCCTTGAAATTGGCCACCCGAAAATAGATGGAGCCTTCGCTTCGATAGGCAAAACCTTTCTGCTCCAGGGTCTCGATGAGCTTCACCATGTCGGGAATATGATCCGTGGCGCGGACCATCATTTCCGGGGATTCCAGGTTCAAAAGGTCGCGGTCGACGATGAAGGCGTCAATAAACTTCTGCGTGTAATCGCGCAGCGCCAGGCCCGCAGCTTGCGCGTTGCGGATGGTCTTGTCATCCACATCCGTCAGGTTCATCACCTGCTTCACGCGGAAACCGCGATACTTGAGATAGCGCCTCAGAATATCCTGGAAAATAAAGGTGCGGTAATTGCCGATATGAGCGTAGTCGTAGACTGTCGGCCCGCAGGTGTAAATCCGAACCTCATTCCCGATTAAAGGCTTGAATTCTTCGACCTGCCCGGAAAGCGTGTTATGAAGACGTAAACCCATAGAGAGTTTGATGAGAAGGGCAAAGCTCGATTTTATCGGCGGCCCTCCGGCTGAGTCAATCACAGGCTTGGTTTGAGTTTCAGCTAACGGGTTGCTCAAAACTCCGCAGCCTGTCGTTCTGAGGAGCCGAAAAATAGTGATCGGTGACGAATGATGAGCAAAAAATCAATCCGAAACTTTGGTTGTTTTTGCCCGCCACTCGTCACTTTTCACTCATCACTATCGTTGGGATTCTTCGCTTCGCTGCGCTCGTTCAATATGGCAGGGGCCCGAAGTTTAGCCGAACCTTGGGAACAGAATCCAGAAGCTCCAGGGAAAGGCCATTCATGAATTCTCCCTCTACACGCTGCTCAATTTAGCCCAATTTCGTGTCGCAAAATGACGAACAATTTCTCTGTTTTTGAGTTAAGTCCATTCTTTTCTGTAGGATTGTGTGCAACGAACAAATTAAATCCATAAGTCATTTGGTTTCTTTTAGATACAAGGAATTTTGGAAATTGTTCGTAAAGGCTGATCGAACAAGAAGCCAATAACATCCCTTT
>CADDZJ010000098.1 GCA_902812415.1 Acidobacteriota bacterium | reverse complement strand
AGCGCGGCGGGGCCAGTGTCGCTCAAGTCTTGGGGAGATAGCTCCGCCTGAATGACGCCTGGGCGCATACAAGGATTGCTATGTATGCGCCACAGTGTTCAACCCGCCTTCACCATAAAAATTCCGTCCCATTTGTCTCATTCATCTCCATTGTCTCAGGTTCATGCCTTACCCTGAGTCTGCGCCGTAGAAGACGAAACGTCTTTTCGGCGTTTGCGTACCCCTCCGCACGCCTGCTCAGGAGAACCCATGTTAGTCATCATCAGCGACCTCCATCTGACCGATGGCAGTTCAGGTGAAACTGTGCATCAAGGCACGCTGCGGGTGTTTCGTGAGAGATTGCGCAATCTGGCTTACGCCGCTTCGTGGCGAGCCAACGGAAAATACAAGCCCATTGAGGAAATGAACATCGTTCTTCTGGGCGACATTCTGGATGCGCTGCGTTCGTCAAAGTGGCTGGCGGAGGGGACAGGGAATCCGTCGAGCGTTCGCCCCTGGGATGATCCGCGAAGCGAGGCTTTTGTCCAGAAAGTTGATGCGATCACGAAGGCGATTCTGGCTCGGAATGCAATCTTTTTCACCATGCTGCGCGAGCTTCAACACACTTCTCTTGCCTCGATCCCACCCGCCACAGAAAACGGCCGTCCGGCGCGCGTCGCCCGGGGCGCGGGAAGCCTTCCGAAATTTCCGGTCAAGGTGCGAATCCACTATATGGTGGGAAATCACGACTGGTTTTATCACCTTCCTCATCCTGCTTATCAGAGGATTCGAGGGAAAATCGTGGAAGCGTTGGGGTTGGAGAACGATCCCCAGCAGCCTTTTCCTCATGATCCTACGGAACCGTTTGCTGCGGCCATCCGGCAGGTCTTTGAGGAGCATCGAGTTTTTGCGCGCCACGGCGATATCTATGATCCCTTTAACTTTGAGGAGCACCGCGATCAGGCTTCTCTCGGAGATGCGATCGTCATCGACCTGTTGTCGAATTTTGCGGCTGAGGTCAAGTCAAAACTCGGCGATTCGCTGCCGCTGGAATGCCTGGCCGGATTTCAGGAACTGGACAACGTTCGTCCGCTCTTGATGGCGCCGGTATGGCTGGGAGGGTTGCTGCGCCGGACGTGCCCGGACCGCCGCGTTCATCGTCAGGTTCAGGAAGTGTGGAACGATCTCGCCGACCGCTTTCTGAAAATTCCTTTTGTGCGTCATCACCTTACCTCACGGCGCTCCTGGATGCATGCGCAAAAGTTGCAATGGGCGTTGCGATTATCGAGAGGGCTTTTGAGTCCTGAAAGCGGCCGCATCATCTGTTGGGCTGGTGAAAGGATCGGAAGTCGCAAGAGTTCTTATTATCCTTATGCCCTTCGAGAGCAAGCTTTTCGAAGCCGCAAGGCGCGGTTCATCGTCTATGGTCACACGCACCGCCACGAAATGCTTCCGCTTGATTCCTCTTACCTTTTCAGCCAGCTCTATTTGAATTCCGGCACCTGGCGTCCCGTCCATGAACTGGCGCGCTTCCAACCCAATCGTGAAGCCTTTATCGGCTATCACACGATGACCTATCTGGCCTTTTTCAAAGGCGATGAGCGCAATGGCCGAACGTTTGAGTGCTGGTCCGGAGGATTAGCTAAATCCGTGCAGAGATTCCAGGCTGACGCTGAGCCGGGAGACAACAGCCGCAATGAAGGTTTGTAAAGTCATGAATGAGAAACGGCTTCTTGGCTTTGTTTTTGCGATTCAATGCTCTCGCGTTTTGCAAATTTCTCAAGAAAAAAACTGTCTCATTTTTCTCATTCGTCTCCATCGTCTCATTTGAGAATGCTACGGTTTACTTGTGAGTCGTTACTTCTTCAATAAACCAGGCGACAGCGGTCGAGACGATCTTGCGAGCGCGATTTCGGCAGATGATCAAGTCATTCGTTGCGACGGGAAACCGGAGCCTGGTTCAAGCCCGCAGCCTGAAGGAATAGGCGTTGACGAGATTGATCGCCTTGTGGTGAGGCGGGTCTACGATCGATGCCATCCCTTCATTGCGAAGGCGGTTTCTGCCACCGCGCTGCCGGCGGAATTTCTGGCGGCGCTGGCTGCGAATGAATCGGGCGGCAATCCCAAGGCGGCGTGCTTTGAACCCGAAGTTTATAAGCGCCTGAAAGCGGTTGCCAGCGGGGAGTCGCCCTCGTTCGGCAGCGTCACTGAGAGAAATATCTTCGCGCAAGCTTCGGGAAGCCCGGGTCCAGGAGGTCACAGAGTTGACGAACCGCTTTCAAGCCTCGATCAACTGCCCGAAGCCGCGCAGGCGCTGACAGCCCTTGAAGAAGACGAACTGCGCGAATTGGCTACTTCCTGGGGGTTCACCCAAATCATGGGCTATCAGGCCATCGCACGGAAATCAGCGGCGCGTAATCTGCTGGACCCGCAATTTCATTTTCAGATGGCAGTTGAAATTCTTACCGATTTCGCGCGGAGGTTTCGGCTGAAATTGTCGCAGGATTTTGAAGCCTTATTCCGCTGCTGGAATACAGGTCATCCGGATGGAAAGACATTTGATCCGGATTACGTGGCTAAGGGAATACGAAGAATGAAACTTTATCGCGAGCTGATGGAGCCCGCGGAGCGCCGCCCCTCGGCGCGAGAGATGTAAGGCGCTTACACACCTTGCGTTGCAACTCCCTCATCTTGCGACGCGAGGAAGAGAAACACATCTCCAGGAAGCCCTCAATTCATGGCGTTATTTCAGAAAAGAGTTAAAGCCGATCATAAAGGCAACAGCGCTGCGGCAGGCTGGAATCGGGAACCGGGGCTTACGAACCTCGACTTCCAGCCCATCGCGTGGATGTTTTCGCTGCTGGAAAGACGCTGCTTGCGCCAACGCTCCAAGGTCATGCCTTGTTTCGTTAGAAAGCGGTCCTTTAAAGATCGGCTGCGTTTTGCGCTGCTCTGCGAGGGGGAGCACGCAAAGGTCGGGCGGGCGGCTGTCTTGCCAGCGCCGGTGGTGAACAAGGCGGCTGCCCAGTCCGATTGCCCACACGTCCCAGAGACGCGGCCGCTCCTTAACAGGGGCCTTGCAGGATGCTTGGTTCAATCTCGCTGGAATTCATCAACTCGAGGAATGGGAGTATGACAACGTCGCTTCGGCACAAAGAGATCGTTCGGGGAAAGATCCTTTATTACCTGGGTCTGATTTATCCTCAGGCTGCAACCTTACCCCTCCTGCAGGGTGAATTGGACTTTTTCGGCTACCCCATACCCCTGGAGGAATTGAACTTTCACGTCGCCTACCTTGCCGAAAAGGGACTCGTGGCAGTGGAGGGCGTGCGCGGCCCGCATACTCATCGGAACATCTCTCTCGTCAAGATTACAGCCAAAGGCATTGATTATCGCGACGGGCGTCTTCCGGCGGACGACGGAATTTACCTGGAGCCGGGAAGGTAATGACAAAGAATTCATCCCAATCCGAGCAGGCACAGAAGCCACAGCGGAAATCTCGTCCAAATCCAAAGGCCCGTGAGGATAAAAACAAGAGGGTCAAGGATCAGGAAGAAAAAGAGGCTCCGGAAGTCTGCGCTGATGTGGGAAGCCTGCTGCCTAGCGAGATGGAGCGGATTGACCAGATGTTAATCGAGGGTTCGACGTTTGAGGATGTCGCCGACGCCATCACGGAATCCGGAAGAGTGAAGCTGACGGCCCGAGTCGTTGAACGCCATTTCCGCTCGAGGCCCGATCTTCAGGAAAAGCGCGTCGTGCGCCAGGTGGAGATCGTGCGCCGTCTCAAAGCGGCTCTGGCCGGACCGCGGTCCGAGCAGACGGATCTGGCCGAATCGGTGCTGTTCATGGGCCTGATGGGGCTGAGCCGGCGGACGCTTGCGCAGGGTATGCAGCAAGCCATGCGCTACAAGCACCAGCAGGAAAACGTCCGGCTGAGAGAGGACGCCTTCAACCTGAAAGTCGAAAAACTGGAAATGGACAAAAAGCTTCTTGAAACGCGTCTGAAAGTGGAGTCCATGAAACACGAAATGCTGGCTCAGAAATTTCAGAGCCTTAAAGAGGCGGCTGAGCGCGCCAGCGTGGGCGACGCTTTAAGCCCTGAAATTCTCAAGCAAATTCACGAGATTTACGGGCTTGTTTCTCCCGGAGAGGCCGAACCGGCAAGTCAGGAAAATGCCCATGCGTAAGTTACATCAGAATGAGGCTGCGAGGAGATTCGAGAAATCACACCCGACCGGTTCCAGCCCTATGACAGGCGCGCCGAATTCGGAAACGCGAATCGAGGCGCAAAGTCCGAAGCCGCTTAAATCGGCGGTCCAATTGCTGCCTTACCAGCGGCGTTGGGTGGAGGATAATTCGACGCTCAAGATCGTCGTCAAAGGGCGGCAGACAGGATTTTCCTTCTCAGCGACGCTGCGTGCGGTTTTGCGCTGCATCGAGCGGCGCACCAACTGGATCTTCCTTTCCAAGGGCGAGCGGCAATCGCGGCTGTTGATGGAAAAGGTGCAGGAACATATCCAATCCTGCGGAATCGTCTCTCAAGTGCATGAATCCCAGTTTTTCGAAGGCACGATGATCAGGCAATTGGAAGTGCGGTTCCCCAATGGATCGGTGATTTACGGCCTGCCCGCAAATCCCGACACGGCGCGTGGATATTCCGGAAACGTCACGCTTGATGAATTCGCATTTCATACGGATGCCGAAAAGATTTACACCGCCCTCTATCCCATCACAACCCGAGGCTATGGGCTGGAAGTCATCTCGACGCCGAATGGGCAGCAGGGGAAATTTTATGAGTTGGCGAAGGCTGCCGGTCTTGCAGATCCGGCTGCGGCGCTTGAGACGGTCAGGAAAATTCAGGAGAACCCGGAGGCAGGCGGCGGGAACCCGCAAGGATGGTCGCCGCACTGGTGCGACATTTACCGCGCCATGCGCGAGGGCTTGAGCGTGAACATCAATCGGTTGCGCTCCGGGATTGATGAGGAGGCCTGGAGACAGGAATACTGCTGTGAATTCCTGTCAGGCGGTTCGCAGTGGATCAGCCCCGAGTTGTATCAAAGCTGCGTGAGTTCTGAGGCAACAGCGGATTTTCGGTTGCCGATTGACGACTCGCGATTGGGCAATCGACAACCGGCAATTGAAAATCTCTATGCCGGCTGGGATATTGCTCGCAACCGCGACTTGAGCGTGATCTGGTTAAGCGAGCTCGTGGGCGATATCACCTGGACGCGAGGGGTGATTGAAATGCGGAATATCTCCACTCCTGAACAACTACGCCGGGCGCGAGCCCTTCTGCCCATGGTGCGAAGGATGACGATTGATCGTTCCGGGATGGGACTGGTCATCGCTGAGCAATTAGATCACGAGTTTCCCGGAAAAGTTGAGGGAATCCAGTTCACCCAGCCGACCAAGGAGGCGCTGGCCGTTTACGCCAAGCGCCGCATGGAAGAGATGAAAGTCCGGATTCCTGATGAGGATAATATCCGCGCCGCCTTTCATTCAGTGAAGAAAACTCAAAATCTCGTGGGGCAGTCCCGTTTTGATACGGAGCACGACGCCCACTTCGGACACGCAGATCACTGGTGGGCCTTTTGCCTGGCGGAGGCAGCCGCTCAGCAGCCTGTATATCACCTGGCGGATGTCGGCGGGGTGATCGGGAAACCTGAACTCACTGGGTTGCGTGAGGCACTGTTATGAAGCCGTCAGATGCGCAGGCGCTGCAAGAGGAGCATTTCCTGTTGAACGCGTGTGGAACCAACTATGGAGGAGATGAATGATAGATTCCAAAACAAATAAGGTGAAAAACATTTTCACCAAGATCGGACGTGACGCGGAGCAGATTGGGCGTGACGTTAGCAAAGGCGCAGTTCGCGCCGGCCGCCAGACCGAAGAAGGCGTAGCCCGCGCGGGCCGAGCGTTAAAAGACAAGATCAACCGCAAATCAAAGAAGTGAGACCCGCAATGAACTGGAGAATCTGGTTAAAAGGCTTGTTCGCAGCGATCGTCTCAAGCGCGGCTAACTCCATTTCCGTCTTGATTGCAGATCCTCACCATTTCAATCCCAGCGTGGCTGGAGGATTTAAAAATCTGGGGGTTGTCGCGCTAGTGAGCGCAATCGTAGGGGCGGCGCTCTATTTGAAGCAAAGCCCCGTGCCGAAATGACGGGCGTCAGCCCGTCATCCTGAGCTGAGCGAAGCGAAGGATCACCGTATTTAAAAATGCCGGGATTCTTCGCTGCGCTCAGAATGATAAGGAGGAAAACGAGATGAAAAAGTTTCTGTTGGTTCCGGTTTTGGCTGCCGCGCTGGCAGCCTGCGATACCGCGCAATGGATCAAAACGGCGCAGGAAATTCTGCCCGTTGTGCTGCCCATGGTCACGAACCTGGTCACAGCCGCAGGCTTGCTGCAAGGCAAGACCGTCTCAGCCACAGACCTCGACACCATCACACGAACGGCCAATGAGGTCTCGAATGATCTGAACCTGGCAGGGCAGCTTGTCAGCCAGTATCAATCCTCTCCGAATCCTACAACGATTGGAAAGATCAACGTCGTTCTCGGAGAAGTTCAGTCCAATTTGAGCGGCCTGCTGCCTGCGCTCCGCATCAGCGATTCGGCCACAACGCAAAAGATCTCAGCGGTGGTAATGCTGATCAACAGCGAGGTGAGCTCCATCCAGCAGCTTCTTCCAATTGTTTCGGGCGGCAAGGCGACCGCCCGGCCTGGCGCGGGCGCTGTTCCCCTGAGTGCCGATAAATTGAAAGAAAAGTTCAATGCTATCGTCAACCAGCCCACCAACAATCCGGCGGTGAATCAGGCGTTCGCCGTCGTGAGCTTGCGATGAAAAGCAATTCCTGAAATCCAGGAAAGGTTCAGCGATATTGGCCATCGAAGATTTAAGACTTGGAACCGGAATGAAGACACCAAAGCTTGGAAAAAGTTTGGGAAGAAAGATCGACGCTCACGATAAGCGCGATTATCGGATCAACGCTTTGCCTCACCTGGGGGTGGGAGCGCCCTTGCCGACAAGGGTCGATGTTTTCGCCGGCCTCAATCTTCCAGTTTACGATCAGGGCGAGATTGGCTCCTGCACGGCCAATGCAGGCGTGCTTTACCGCAGATTCCTGGCGCAGAGATTTTCCAAGTATTCTGCCGGTGATCAGAATCTTAGCCGCCTGTTCCTTTATTACCAGGAAAGAAAGCTCCGGTGGAATAACGCGGTGAACGACGATAGCGGAGCGGCGATCCGCGATATTTTCTACGTCCTCGCGCACACGGGCGTTTGCCCGGAAGATATAGACCCCTACAATCCGGCTTATTTTGCTTCCGCCGTTGCAAACGATAGCCCGAAAGATCTGGAAGGTGCGCAGGTCTTCCGGATTGGCGCCTATCATCGAGCGCCCGACCCGATGACGGCGCGGTCGGTTTTGGCCTCCGGCTATGCAATCGCTTTGGGCTTTACCGTCTACGAATCTTTTGAAGATATTGGCGCCGACGGATTGATGCGAATGCCTCGGAAAGGCGAAGCCGTTTTAGGCGGTCACGCAGTTGTGATCCGCGGATATGACGACGAGAAATCAGAATTCCTGGTTCAGAATTCCTGGGGAGTCGCGTGGGGAGACAACGGCTGTTTTCGCATGCCTTACAAGTTCCTGGAAGACGAAGATCTGAGCCAGTTTGACATGTGGATGGGACATCTCGGGCGTCCCTGGAAAGCAAACGAAGTCATTGATTCATTTCTTCATTGAATCCATGACGCCATGACGCAATGAAAAAATTCCTCAACAGTTCGGGAAACGGTCATCAGACGAAGGCTCTGCTGCGGGAGGGGCGGCGCGCTGAAGGGATGCATAGCCAGGCGTCCCTTCAGCAGCGCATCGATCGAGCTGTGCAGTTGGCGGACCGGGAGCTTGGCTTGGGAGGCGTTGTAACGACGGCATCGTTGCATCCCGTCGCCGCGTCTGAACCGCGCCGTGCGGATACGTCAGCGGCGCGCGGCGATTTTGACAAAACTTTTGGAGTTTCCGGAACGCCGATTACCAGCGGTTTTCTGATTGATCTTGGCGAATACAATCCTGAACTGATGGGCCGGAACGCCATCCCGATCTACGAGCAGATGCGGCGTTCGGACGCGCAAGTGCGGGCTACGCTCTGGGCTTGCAAGCTGCCGATTCTTTCCGCGAAATGGGAAATCGTTCCAGCGGAGATTTCAAATCTGAAATTTGCAAAAACAAACAGCCACGGCGCAGGAAGAGCGACCCAGTCGAAGGCGAAAGAAATAGCAGAGTTCGTCAAAGGAAACCTCTTTGGCGGCCTTGAATTTCAATCCCCAACCGGCGGATGGATTTCGCAGTCGTGGCAAAGCGTGATTGCGAATGCGCTCTTAATGCTTGATTTCGGCTGTGCCGTGCACGAGGACGTATGGAGGGTGGACGACGAAAGGATCCGGCTGCGCGCTTTGCCTTCGCGCTTGCCCATCACCTTTTATCGCTGGCACACCGAAGCGGATGGTGAAACCCTGGCGGCGCTTGAGCAGTACGGCTACCGCGGCGAGCAGTTTTTAAACGTGCTGTTGCCGGCAGATAAGATGGCGCGGTTCACTTATCAGCAGGAAGGGGCAAACTTCTGGGGCATCGCCTTGCAGCGGGCGATGTACCCGCATTGGTACATCAAGTCGAAGCTTTATCGCCTCGATGCGATTGCCAACGAGCGCAATTCACTGGGCATTCCGGTGTTTCGCCTTTCGCCCGGATTCTCGGCGGAGGATAAAGCCGCTGCCTACAGCTTCGTCACACAGCTCGCAGCCCATGAAGCGACGGGGCTGGTCGAACCGCCGGGGGAGCCGCATGCCGGATTGCGCATTGCTGGATACGAGGGAAATTTGCGGGATTTGATGCCTTCGATCCAGCACCACAACGAAATGATTTCCCGCGCCGCATTGAACACGTTTATGGATCTCGGCCAGAGCGCCCACGGCTCCCGCGCGTTAGGCGCAACCGCCACGGACTTCTTTATGCTGGGCCTCCAGAGCGTGGCCGAGCAGATTGCCCTGGAGATTACCCAATCGACCATTCGTCGCCTGGTCTGGGTGAATTTCGGAAATGAAGCGCCCGTCCCGCGCCTGATTCCGGCAAATGTTCAGGCGCGGAGCATCAGCCAGATTACCGCCGATCTTGCGGCGCTGGCCCAGCAGGGGCTGGTGGTCAGCGAAAAGAATATCCGCAGAGTGATCCGCGAACGGTTTGCCTTGCCCGAAGAAAGTGACGAGGGCGTGGTTGCCGTTCGCGGAGAGACTATCAGCCAGAACGCCGGTCTTATAGCCGGCAGAGGCGGCGGTGAAGTTGAATAAGATTTTAGCTCCCCTCGCATTCGTAAATTCTGCCAATCCTGATATCAATCGCCTCGGAAGTTTCATTTCCCCTCGGCTTCGTGAGGTTATCGAGAGGAAAAAATATGAAGAGGCAAAAGGGAAAGACGCGGCGCAGAGGGGAGAGAGCGCTCGCATTCCTGTTTTTGTGTTTCATGGTTCCAGCGGTCTCCTGGCCCCAAAGCTCCTCTCAGGGTGGACCTTCCGGAGCGGATCAGATTCTGACGTCCATTTACGATTCCAAGACTAATTCCATCCGCGTGTCAGGGTCTAACAATGGGGGCACTGTTTCCAGCGTGGGTCTTTCCATGCCGAGTGAGTTTGGCGTTACAGGCAGCCCTGTTACATCGACCGGAACACTGACCGTCAATTGGGCGCAGCCGGTGAGCATTGCGCACGGCGGGACGGGGCAATCAAGCCCGTCCGCCGCTTTCAATGCGCTGGCGCCGCCGACCTCAGCAGGAGGATTGATTTACGGAACCGGCACGAACATTTACGGCAACCTCTCATTGGGCGCGAGCGGCCAGTGCTTGCAGTCAAATGGAACTACGTTGGTGTGGGGCGCGTGCGGTACCGGCAGCGGGTTCACGGCGGGCGGAGATTTGTCAGGAACAGCGGCAAACCAGACGGTGATCGGTTTGCAGGGCCGTCCCGTATCGGCTCTCGCGCCTGCGAGCGGTCAGTTTCTTGAGTGGAGCGGCGCCGCATGGACTCCCACCACGCTTTCCGGGATCGGAACGGTTACCAGCGTGGGGCTCTCCTTGCCTTCGATTTTCAGCGTCACCGGATCACCCGTAACATCTTCCGGCATCCTAAGTGCAACCCTCTCTTCTCAGAATGCCAATTACGTCTTCGCAGGGCCCAGCAGCGGGAGCGCAGGCGCGCCTGCATTCCGTCCTCTTGTTGGCGCTGATGTGCCTCCCATCAATCTCAGCGCGAACAGCAACGGAGGGGTGAGCGGCATTCTGGGTGTTGCAAATGGGGGCACCGGCCAGAGCACAGCCGCAGCGGCCTTCAACGCTCTGGCGCCCTCCACGGCCACAGGCGGGCTTATCTACGGCACAGGCGCAAACACTTATGGAAATCTCGCGCTGGGCGCGAGCGGCCAGTGCTTGCAGTCAAATGGAACTACGTTGGTGTGGGGCGCGTGCGGTACCGGCAGCGGGTTCACGGCGGGTGGAGACTTAAGCGGCACGGCAACCGCTCAAACGGTTGTCGGTCTTCAAGGCCATCCGGTTACATCAACCAATCCCGCAACCGGCCAGATTCTTCAATGGAACGGCAGCGCCTGGGCTCCCACAAGCTTATCAAGTTCCGGGACCGTCACCAGCGTGGGCCTGTCGCTCCCATCTATCTTCAATGTCACGGGAACGCCTGTTACGACTTCTGGCACCTTGTCTGCCACGCTGACGAATCAGAATGCGAACACCTTTCTGGCTGGGCCCGTCACCGGCGTTTCCGAGACTCCCGCGTTTCGAGCGCTGGTGAGCGCGGATATTCCGGCCATTAACCTCAGCACAGGCGGCAATGGCGGAGTTGTGGGAACTCTGGGCATCGCAAATGGCGGCACGGGCCTGACGAGCGCGGGGACGAACGGCCAGTGCCTTACCTCAAATGGCACCGCGATGGTCTGGGGATCGTGCGGAAGCGGCAGCGGGTTCACGGCGGGCGGCGATCTGAGCGGGACTTCGACGAGTCAAACAGTGATTGGCTTGCAGGGACGCATCGTTTCCGCCGTCGCGCCCGCGAGCGGTCAGGTTTTAGAATGGAGCGGCACGGCCTGGGCGCCGACAACAATTTCGGGCGGTAGCTTGCCTTCGAGTTGGGCGGTGAACGGAACCACCAACGCGGTCACAGCGCAGACGGCAAGCGGCCAGGATGCCACCCCGCTGACAGTTCTTCCATCCATCACAAATCCTACTGCCGATATTTTCGACGTTTGCAGTTCGGCAGGCTGCACGAGCGGCACGAAATATTTTTCGGTAGGTCCGAATGGCAACGTCGGCTTCAACGCCAATTCGCTGGCGCTCGGCGCGATCAATCAATCCACCGCGTCGAACTTGCAGCTTTATGGCGGAACGGGCGCTGGAGATTATCTGGAGTTGTTCAGCCCCACCTTGAGTCCGCCCGCATTTGGCAATGCAAACCTGAGCTCAAGCACCTCGGCGGGAAGCGTGCCTGCAGGCACTTATACTTTTTGGGTGACCTATCTGGCCGGTCCTTCGCAGCAGTATGAAACGACACCCAGCACCTCAGGAGCAATCTCGACAAGCGCAACAGGCGAGTTGATTTTGACCCTCCCCAGCGTCTTTGCAGGCGTGAGTGGAATAAACCTCTATGGCAAGCAGCAGTCCAATGGAACTATTGTAAAGTGCGGTTCCTGGAATTTATCCGTGTGGACGAACGGTTCGTGTACGGCGACGATTTCGGGCAATACGGTCACCATCACAGGCTGGGCCAATTCTCCTTCGGCTTCCCTGCCGACTGCCAATAACACCGGCGGCCTTTATCAGTCGTTTCTTGGAACAGCGACCGGCATGAGCGGAGCGCTGTGCGAATCCAGCGCCGTGCCCGGCCAGGACTGCGCCGCGGGAAGCTGGCTGATGACAAATCCCATGACTACGGCTGGCGATCTGATCTATGGCGGAACGCCGAATGCTGAGGGTTTCGCTTTGCCACAACGGCTGGCGATTGGCTCGGTGGGACAATGCCTCACGGTGGTCACAGGCCCGGCGCTAGGCTGGGGAGCATGTGGGAGCGGTTCAGGGTCTGTGACAAGCGTCGGCCTCTCGATGCCTTCGATCTTCACCGTGAGTGGATCGCCGGTGACAACGAGCGGCACGATTTCTGTTGCTTACGCCGCCCAAAATGCCAACACGGTGCTGGCCGGGCCCGCAAGCGGCGCCGCGGCTGCTCCCACTTTCCGTGGAATTGTGGCTTCTGATTTAGCGCCAGCGCCCATCACCAATGATTGTCTGGGCTATAACGGAACGGCGTTGGCCTGGGTAGGGTGCAGCGGAGGCTCTTTGGCCTGGTCTGCGCTCACGGCGCCCGCAGGCAATGCCGCCCTCAACATGGCCGGTTATTCGACCACCTTTAACTGGACTGGCGCAAATGGCGGCGAGTGGTTGTGGGACGTCAATGGCAACGCGCAGTCGCTCAGCACCACGGCATCAACCTCAACCTCCAGCCAGAGTTCTCCTACATTCACGCTGGGCGGCACCTATTGGAACGGAACTGCGAGCGCAAACGATACATGGGCAATGCAGAATTTAATTCCAACAGGATCGAATCCAGGGACCGTCCTCTTGTTCAATCATGCTGGAAGTTCCGGGACGCCTGTCATCAAATTCGATAACAACGGCTCTTCGTCAGGCGAAGTTGGCTTTCAACTTTGTGGAACCAATTCGTGCAACTCGATTTTCGAAAAAGATAACGGCGGAACGATTCGGTTTTCCGTGAGCGGCGGTGGGGCGTTAACAGCGTATTCCATGACCTCCAACAGTTCTGTTACGGCTTCAAGCAACTACTCCGCGGGCGCCGTCGGAAGCCACTTCAACACCACCGGCACAACAACGGGGTGCGCGTCGGGATCCAAGTGCTCGGACATCGCCGGCGTGATTGCGCTTTCTTCAGCGACCAGCGCGAGCTACACGTTTTCAACCGCTTATGCTTCCGCGCCTGTCTGCGTCGTTTCGCCGACGTCAAACCCGGGAACGGCAACCTGGTGGGTGACCACGACCACAACGGCCGTAACCGTCAACGTCAGCGCGGCATCCACGATGAATTTCAACTACCACTGCGTGGGAGACCCGAATTAGAGGGATGAAAACAAAAACGGAAGGCGTGCTGCTTATGAGATTTGAAATTCAAAATCGCAAATCGCGGAAGGCGGAAGGCGGAAGGCGGAAAGGAGAACGTATAATTCCAATCGCCTGCCTGTCCCTGCGGTTCTCTGGGGTTCGCGTTCCATTTTCCCTATTCCGCCTTCTGTTTTCTGCCTTTCGCTTTATAAAAAAGGAGACGCAAAACCACCTTTGGGTCCTCTCCCTGACAAGGAGGAGAGCATGGGCGGTTGCTTTCTGCCTTCTGCCTTCTGCTTTCTGCTTTCTGCTTTCTGCCTTCTGTTTTCTACCTTCCGCCTTCTGCTCTCAGTTGCAGGGAACTGGCACAGCGAGTGCCTGCGTGGGCGGACCGCCCAAGTACTGCGCCGACACCTCGATGCGGACCATTAATGACAGTTCCATCGCGTATCCGCAGATTGACTTAAACGATGGCGGTCCGGCGGTGGGCGTGCCCTTCGTTGATCCGGACACCGGCTCGCGCATCACACGCATCACGGATGGATCGCTTGAAATCCCACCGGGGCGCACCAACAACAACTTCAACACCAACTCGGCGGCGGAAGAATATTCCTGTTCCATCTTCAATCCCAATCTCGCGCAGATTGACGGCGGAATCGACATTGGCAAAGGCGGCGGCTACGTCTGCAAGATGTATGACGGCACAAACAACGTCTGGATGGCGGCCATTGATGCCCAGACGATGCAGACGGAGATTTTGGAGCCGTCAAGCTTTGTTTCCAACAGCTATAACTGGATTCTGGATGGCGGCTTCAGTTGGACAGATCCCTGGGTCATCTGGGGCAGTCAGGCGGGGACGTTCGCCTATTACTGCTTTCAGGGAAATACAGCGAGCGATCCGCTTTGCGGCGGCCAGGGCGATGTCATCAAAACGCTGTTTACCATCAATTCCGCAACTTGTCCCAACTTGCCCGCTGGATACACGGGAGGCGCGCTCACCGAGATTCAGACCTCGAAAGACGACAAGGTGATTGGGGGCTGGGCGCAGAACGAATACTACATTGTCTATAACCGCCAGACCGGAGCCTGCAACTGGTATGACTCCTTTTACGGCACAACAGGCGGAACGGGCATTACTGGCGTTCAATTAACGTCGCCCTGGGGAGTGGTAGAGCCGCCCGCCGCAGCCCCTACACTAACGCCTTCCACTTCGGCCGGGAGTCTGGCAGCCGGGACGTATTGCTTCGAGGAGACCCTGGAGGTCTCTAATGTGGTGCCCGATTCCGAAACGCTGCCAGCAGCCTCAGCGTGCGCAACGCTCTCAGCGACGGGCGAGATTGCCGCCGCCAGACCGACGCTTGCCACTGACCAACCGACCAAGGCCGCCTTTACTTCAACCACGCCTTACGGCTGGGACCTCTATGCTTGTCTGGAATCTGCTCCGCCCACGCCATGCACGAATTTTACCAAGCAGAACGCATCAACGATTGGGTGGGGCACGACCACCTCAACGGTAACCTCGCTCGCAGCGGGCGCCGCCCCGCCCACGCAAAGTAGAGCGGGATTCAACATCCATCAGGCGCGACTAGCCATGGATGGCCAGCATGTGCTGCTGACGGCGAACAGTAGCAATGCTTTCACCGTGGGCTTTATGATCTGGAATGTTGGCACCGCCACGGCCAACATCAATAGCACCAGCGGCCATATGGTGACGGGCTACCATAGTGTCCTACTGGATCACAACTACTATTCCGCCATCGAATTGCTGGCGATCCCATTTTCAAACGTTCCGAGTTCCGGCGCCTGGCTGAAAGGCGACCCCGCCAATTACTCGACCACGAATGACTCCCACCCCGCCTGGACGGATGATAACGCTTCCGATACGTATCCCGCTTGCGCGGCAATGGCGCCCGTTAGTTATTCAAATCAGAAGTGGTCATCTTATACGTACGCCGCTCCGAACGGTTCCTGGACGAGGTATCCGCAATCTGGATTTAATCCGGCCTTCAACGCAGCGATTCCCTACGCCAATGAGATTTTCTGTTGGGCCACGGACGGCTCAGGAACGGTCTGGCGCTTTACGCATTCACGCAGCGTGGGAGGCTTCAGCGGCAATTTCAGCGGCGCAAGTCATGGAACCTGGTACGCGCAGGAAGTGTTGGGCAACATGACGCCCGACGGAAAGTTCATGATTTTCACTTCCGAATGGGAATGGCAGCTTGGCAATGGAGGAAACTTCGGCTGGCAGCCGAATCATGGCTACGCGCTGAATGCGCAGATTACCGATCAGAATGGCAATGTCGAGAAGGCGACCACGGCGGGAAC
>CADDZJ010000097.1 GCA_902812415.1 Acidobacteriota bacterium | reverse complement strand
TTCATGACCAAGCGCATCATCCAGACTGGCCTCGAGCCGGGCGTGGGCCATACGGTGGAGTTTGACGATGCGTTGCAGTCGGTCAAGATTACGACGAGCACCAAGCAGCAGATCAGCATCGATCCAAAAACGATTGAAATCAGCACGACGGGCAGCGCGCTGAAAATTACCCTAAACCTCGCCGGAACGCCGCCGGGAATCTCGATTGAAGCGCTCGCCGGAGATATCTCGCTCACCGCCCCCGAGGGTAAGGTCAGCGTGCAAGCTTCGCAGTTCGAAGTGCTCACGGCGGAGAGCATCAGCATGACAACATTCGGCGACTTCACGATCCTGGGACTGCCCGTCAAGATTAACTAGGAGATAAAACCATGCCATTTGCCGCCCGAGTGGGAGATATGACGAGTCACGGCACGCCGCTGGGTCCTGCTCCGGGAAGCCTGAACGTGCTGATCGGCGGTCAGCCCGCCTGGCGGGCGACCCTTGATGTGCACACGTGTCCGCTGGTCACCGGCACCGTGCCGCATGTGGGCGGCGTCGTGGCCATGGGAAGCCTCATGGTGCTGATTAACGGCGTACCCGCGGCGCGGCAGGGCGACATCATCGTGGAAGGCGGGCCTCCCAACACCATCGCCATGGGATGCCCTACCGTCGAGATCGGTTGAATCATGGGCGCGACAGACAATCCGAAAGCTTTTCTCGGCGTCGGCTGGGCGTTTCCGCCTTGCGTGACGCCAGAGGGAAACATTGCGCTGGCGGAATATGAAGAGGATATTCGCCAATCCATCCGCATCATTCTGGGCACGAATCGCGGCGAGCGTGTCATGCGGCCCGACTTTGGCGCTGGTCTCAGCGAGTTCGTGTTTGAGCCGGTCAATCCTACGACGGTGAACTTGCTGCAAACTCGCGTCCAGGAGTCCTTGGTCGCGTGGGAGCCGCGCATCGACATTCTGGATGTGACGGTCACTTCGGATTCGAGCGAACACAACAAGCTGTTCATTGACGTGAGCTATCGCGTGCGCGCGACCAATACGCAAAGCAACCTTGTCTACCCGTTCTACTTGCAGGAAGGATCGGCAGCATGATTCTGAATGCTCAGGTTCCGACAGACGATCGGAGCCTTTCGGACATCGTGAATGAAATCCTTGCGCGGCATGCTGGATACGTTCCGGAGTGGACGCCCGCAGACAAGACCGCCGGAAGCGGGCTGGCATGGATCGCAGCGCGCTACCTGCAGGCGATGATCCAGCGGCTCAATCAGGCTCCGGACAAAAACCGGATCGCCTTTTTCGATCTTCTGGGATTTGGGCTGGTGCCGGCGCAGTCGGCGCGGGCTCCGATTGTTTTCGAGCTGACAGACGGCGCTTCGGATACGAATGCTCCCGCAACAACAGAAGTGGCTGCGCCCCCGCCGCCCGGCGGCGCAAACCAGATCGTCTTTGAGACCGAGCAGGCCGTAGCTGTGGCCGCAGCCAAGCTGGTCCAGGTGGTGAGTCTGTGGGCAGGCCGAGACCAGTACCTGGACCACTCCGCAGCGCTTCAGGCAGGGCAGGTGGTCACGCTGTTTGACCCCCTGCTTCTTCAGCCTACTCCGCACATCATTTATCTGGCGCATGACACACTCCTGGCCCTGACCGGCACGGTGCAGGTTGAGGTCGAGTTCGAGCTGACTCAGGTCAGCTCCACGCCACTCGACGTGAGTTGGGAGTACTGGGATGGAAAAGTATGGCGTGGCTTTCAAGGAATGAAGCCCGCCTGCGCCGGAATTGCGGAAGTGAAACTCGATGGCACGAACGGGTTCATGCGCAGTGGAAGCTTTATGCTTCAGGCGGATTGCGCGCAGGCGCAGCAAACCCTGGTGAACGGCATTAACGCCTACTGGGTGCGCGGAATTCTCACCGAGCCTTTGCCGCCCGACCCAGCGCGCATCCTGCCGGAGGTGGATGGCATCCGGTTGCGAAGCGTGGTTCGCCGCGACCTTGACTTGACGGACCCGCAGGCGCCCAAAGGCGGTCTGCTGCCCGATAACGCCTATATGGGTGGGGCCAAGGTTGACGTCACGAAAGCTTTCTACCCCTTTAACCAGCAACCGCAGCCGGGATCAACCTTTTATTTCTCGAGCGACGAGGCTTTCAGCAAGCCGGGTGCAGTCGTGACCGTCGCGGTGGCCAAACAATCGACTCCGCAGGATCAACTCGGCACACCGAATCTCAATCACACGGTCGCTTGGGAATACTGGAACGGCGTCGATTGGATAGACCTGGGAGTGGCCAATCAGCCCTCAACTTCAACCCCGAGCGCCAACGACTTCACGGACACCGGCCAGATTTCCTTCATGGTCCCGCGCGATATGGTGAAAACCAAGGTGAACAACCAGGACGGTTACTGGGTGCGGGTGCGATTGGTGGATGGCGGCTTTGGATTTTCGAGCACGGTCACGCTGCCTGCGGGAAGCAATCCGGCAAGCATCACTTACGTGGTGATTCAGCCGCCCGCGCTTGGAGCCTTCCGGCTGGGCTACTCCTGGCAGAAGGGTCCGTTCCATTGCGAGCACGTCCTTGCTTACAACGACTTCCAGTACGAGGATCGCACTTACGACGCCGAGTGGCCGGGAAACACTTTTCTTCCTTTCAGGCCCGTCAGCGACGTGACGCCCGCCCTTTACCTTGGCTTTGACAAGAAACTGCCTGTAGACGATCTCGGCTTCTATTTTGACTTAGTCGAGCAGCCCGGCGATGACCAGGGGCCGGCGCTGATTTGGGAATACTGGAACGGCGGCGGCTGGCTCGAACTCTCGGTGCAGGATGAGACGCGAGCCTTGCGCTTGCCCGGGATCATTTCGTTTATCGGCGCTGAAGACAGCCAGCCTTATGCCCGCTTTGACTTTCCCTACTATTGGGTGCGTGCGCGGCTGAAGGAAGACGGCCCGCCCGGCGAGCCGACGCTCAACGCCATCTTCCCGAACGCTGTCTGGGCGTCCGAGCAGCGCACGGTTAACGATGCGCCGCTCGGCGCAAGTTCAGGCCTGCCCAATCAGGTGTTCATCTTCACGCAGATTCCCGTGCTGGCCGGGGAGCGCATCGAGGTGGAGGAACTCTCGGGACCACAAGCCAATGTGGAGTGGCGCATCCTGGCGACGGAGCTTGCCCAGGGTGACTCGTCCGTGGTCACAGCTCTTGAACAGCAACTTGGGCAGGAAGGTTCTCAAACTGACATTGTTTACGGCGACCTGCGGTTGCAGCGCGATCGCACCAAGAAAGTGTCAGCGGTATGGGTGCGGTGGCAAGCTCAGCCACACTTCTATTTTTCAGGGCCTGACGACCGGCACTATGTGCTTGACCGAGCAAATGGGCGGCTCTATTTCGGAGACGGCGTGCATGGTCGCATTGTGTCGGCCGGAGCGGCGATTCTGGCGCGGCAGTTTCGTGTGGGCGGCGGCTCAACGGGCAACGTGGGGGCGCGCGCCATTTCTCAACTCTTGGGCTCCGTGCCGGGCGTGCAGGCTGTATTCAATGCTCGCGCCGCGGAGGGCGGTAGCGATGGCGAGACACTGGAGAGTTTCAGGCAGCGCGCGCCGTTCACGCTGCGGGCGCGAGGCCGGGCCATTACGGCAGCGGACTACGAAACCTTGGCTCGAGAGGCTTCGTCTGCCGTTGCCATAGCGCATGCCATTCCGACTCGAAGCTCCAACGGACGACCATTGCCCGGTTGGGTTACGGTGCTCATCCTGCCTCGCAGCCAGGAGCCACGTCCGACCCCATCCTATGGATTGCGTGAGGAAGTAGCCCGCTATATCGCCGACCGAGCTCCCGCGGATGTTACCGCCACGCAGCAAGTTTACGTAACGGGGCCTGACTACCTGCCAGTGGATGTTGAGGCGACGCTCACCACGGCTGATCAGTCCCTAGCGGGCGATCTGGAAAAAGGAGCCATGGCCGCCATCGAAGAATTCCTGCATCCGCTGAACGGCGGACCGGAAGGCAAGGGCTGGCAACCGGGCCGCAGCGTGTACCTTTCGGATATCGCGCAGGCGCTCCAGGGCGTGGACGGGCTGGATTACATCGAAGAACTGGCCCTTTACAAAAACGGCGTATTGCAGGGTGAAAGCCTGACGGTAGGGCCGGATCAGACCGTAGTTGCGGGGGAAATGAGGCTGAAGATCAAGACAGCGGTGAGTTGAACCGTTGAGTCTAGGCTAGTCGTATGTCACATAAATACCTGGACTGAACCCACGGGCGGCACGCCCGTGCCACAGTTGTGGCATGGCCATCTTGGCCATGACCACCCATTGTCCAGAAACGTTAGTGATACCTGACGAGTAAAGGCAGGTTCTCGAAGAGATGCCATGAAAGACCGGCGAGACTTAGACCCAAATGCGGAAGAGCCCCGCTCCGTCAAGGGTCTGGAAGATTCGCGCTCTGTGGAGACGCCAGTGATGGACCACGGCTTGGAATCGGCTTCGTCCGGCCTTTCCTCGGAGCAGAGAAAGCTGATGGACCTTCAGCGATCGCTCGGTAACCGGTTTGTTGTCAATATGTTGGGATCTAATCATGCCGGAACAGAGGGTGCGGGAACACAAACGGAGCCTGATTCCGCTCCGGGGTTAAGCCCGCATTCTAATCTGAGTTCGCATTCCGCTGCGCCGCGTCCTGACAGCGGCCAACCTCTCGATCCAGAGACCCGGTCAGCCATGGAATCGCGATTTGGTCAAGACTTCAGTCAAGTGCGAGTCCACACCGATGCGGCCTCCGGAAATGCTGCACAAACCTTGCATGCTCAAGCATTTACGATGGGCAATGACGTTTTTTTCGGCAGCGGTAAATACCAGCCAGACCCGAACGATCCGCTGTTAGCTCATGAACTGGCGCACGTCGTCCAGCAGCGGGGCGGAGGAACAACGTCCTCGACTGCCGTGAGCGAGGACCCGAAACTCGAAGCGCAAGCCGAGCGGGCCGAAGGAGGTTTGTTAGGCTCGAAAACTAGGCTTGGTCATGCGCCGCGCGGCCTTCAGAGAAAGCCCGATGCCGGAAGCACAACCACAACAAACGCCCCCGCACACCATGAGCCTTCGTTTTTCGAGAAGTTAGGGCGGGGCATCGCCGCTTTTGGCAAGACGGCGTGGCACGGCCTGGAAGCCGCTGGCAGCGCTATCTGGAAGGGCGTCAAAGCGGTAGGGCATGGCATTGCGGTCGCTGCCGAAGCCGTATGGACAGGCGTTCAGTGGGTCAGCCGGCAACTGTGGGACAAGCTCACAGGCATCTTCGAGCGCGTCACGCAATGGGTGGCACGCCTGCCCGAGCGCCTGGCGCGGCTCGTGGTAGGGCTTTGGGAAGGCGTCAAAAGCCTGCATCCCTGGTCGCTGAAATGGTGGGAATCGCTGGGGCACGCCAGTACATGGCTCGACTTTTTGAAGTGGCTGGGCCGGAGCGCCCTGCAGCTTGCCGAGGTGCTGGGGATACCGGAAATCGTCGAGACGCTGGCCGACCTGCTCAAGTTCAATACGCGAGCGCTCTCGGGCAGTGAGCGCAGCAAAGCGGCCAGCGTGTTTGGTGGCTCGATCAATCTTGATCTGGTGCGCGTTGATGAGGGCGGACTGATCGGGCCCTCCTGGACGCATCGTGAATACACCGCCTTCCATACGATTACCGGTTGGGGCGGCATCCAGGATGACACGCTGATCCACGAACTGACGCATGTGTGGCAATACGAGCGCTCGGGCGCCATCTACATCGCCCAAGCGCTCCATGCGCAGATTACGCTCGGCGGCACGGGGGCCTACGATTACAACGGCATTCCGGGTCTTCAGGCTGCGAAATCGGCCGGCCAAGGCATTTTAAGCTTCAACCGCGAGCAACAGGCGCAGATTGTGCAGGATTTCTACCGCATTAAGACAGGACGTTCGCCGATCTTTGGCGCGGGAACCATCGCGGATTTGCCGCTTTATGCGCACTTTGTGAAAGAGGTTTCGACATTGACCGAAGCGCAGCTTGTGGCGTGATGGCTCGATAGACAGGCATTGTTATGCCAGTTCTCTTACCCAATCTCGATGACCGCCGCTGGCAGGACCTGGTGGATGAAGGGCGCGCCCTGATTCCCCTGTATGCGCCGGAGTGGACGGACCAGAACGTTCATGATCCAGGCATCACGCTCATGGAGCTTTTCGCCTGGCTCGCGGAGATGGACATCTTTGGTCTGAACCGCATTACGGATCGCGCGCGGCTCAAATTTCTGCGGCTCATCGGCATCCAGCCTCAACCTCCCACCGCGGCAATCACGGTATTGAGCTTCTCCCTGCAGCCTGGCTCGGGAGCGATTGACCTGCCTCAAGAGGTTGAGTGCTCGGGGCTTGACCCGTTTGGCGTCGAGACGGTTTTCCGCACGCTCGCGCCTCTCACCGTGACGCCTGCGAATCTTGTGGCCGTGCAGCTTAAGGATTCCCAGGGCTTCCATGACTTGACAGAACGCTGGCGGCGCGGGCAGTTGTTCGGCGCTTTTGGGGATGTTCCCGAACCGGGCGCTGAGTTGTACCTGGGTTTCGATAAGCCCCTCGCGGCGGGCCAGTCATCCAGTTTGTTCTTCACGTTTGCCAATCTTCATGCAAGCTACGCTGAGCGCGAGCGGCTGCTCTGCGAACTCCAGGCGCAGCGCCAGGCTTGCGAGCCGCCGAAAATGAAGTGCGGATGCTGCGGGCCGGAAACAGTGGCGCCGACGCCGCCGAAGGAAACAACGCTCCCGCCGTTTCTTGGTGTCCGCCTGACATGGGAAATACTGACGGCTTCCGGCTCACAGGTCGTATGGACTGAACTTGGCCCTGCAAATGTTGACGATGACACACGCGCCTTCACGCTGAACGGCAGCGTTTGCCTCACGCCACAGGTTGCAGGAACCCAGGCTGCCATCGGCCAGGTAGCTGGATCGCTAGGCTACATCCGAGTCCGCTTTGCGGCTGGCGCCTACGACGCTCCGCCGGTCATTCAGAATCTTGCCTCGAATGCCGTTCTGGCTGAGCAAGCTGCGCCCGCGGGCGTTGTGACCTGGGTCATTGCTCCGGGGGTGGTCTCGACCCCGCCGCAACCTCCTTCAATGATGACGGGGCTTTCATTACAACTTGATAGCCAGGGGCAGATCGCGTCCCTCGCTTTTGTCGAAGACTCCGCCACGCCTCAATTCAGGGTGCTCGCCTACACTCCTGCGAATGCCACCACGCCCGGCAGTCTCAGCATTGAAGCGGTTGCTGTGGGCTTCGGCGACGGGACCCCAATGCAGAAATTTCAGCTTCAGGAAGCGCCTGTCCAATGGAAGAGCTTCCAGCTTGTGACGCTTGAAAGCGGACAATGGTACGCGTGGACGGTGCGTCCGGACTTTGACGCATCAGGTCGCGCCAGCCGCGACTGCCTTCTTGACCCAACGGCTGGGGCCATCGCTTTTGGTGACGGTGAGCACGGACTTGCCTTGCCTGTCGGAGCCCGAGTTTACGCCGCCTATCGCAGCACGCGGGCCGAAAACGGCAACCTGAAGGCTGGCGCCATCAATCGACTCGTCGATTCACCGCATAACCGCGCCTTGCTCTCCAACTTAGCCGACCTTCAGGTAAAACTTAGCCTGCGCAATCCGATGGCAGCCGCGGGAGGGTCAGCAGCGGAAACCTTGGATCACACGATCGGGCGGGCAATCGACTTTCTCGGCAGGCCACAGCGCGCTGTGACGCTGGACGATTGCGAAACGCTTGCCAAAGAGACGCCCGGGGTTGATGTGGCGCGGGCTACGGCCTGGGCCAATGTTCATCCCAGCTTTCCGTGCCTGGAAGCGCCGGGGATGATCACCGTGGTCGTGCTCCCGAACATGCCTGTGGCTCAGCCCACGCCCAGTCCGGCGTTGCTCAGCTCTGTCAGGGCCTATCTCAACCGTCGCCGGATTATCGGTTCGCGGATTGAGGTTGTCGGACCAACTTATCTTGAGGTTGCTGTGCGCGCTCAGGTACAAGCTCTGACTGGAACCAGCAAGACGACATTGCCGCAGAAAATTACAGACGCGTTGAACGCCTTCTTACATCCGCTGACAGGCGGCCCCGAGGGCGCGGGCTGGCCCTTTGGGCGCGATGTCTATCGCGCCGAGATCCTGCAGGTGATCGACCGCGTGCCCGGCGTCGACTATGTGGCGTCGCTGGCGCTTCTGGTTGATGGCTGCGAATGCAGCCCGCAGTGCAGCAATGTTTGCCTGTCGCCTACGTGGTTGGTCGCGGCGGGCGCCCACGAGATTGAGGTGTTGTGAGATGACGACTGTCGAGCAACGCGAGCTTGAGCGAGTTCGGTACTGGCAAGGGCAGTTGTTGCGCTGTGGGGACTTCCGCACCCAGGTAAACACAGACGCTCAACTGCGCGCCTGGCATAACCGCGCCCTGCATAATGCTTACGGCATTGCTTTGGGATTGGAAATAACACCCGTGCCGGATACGGGCGCTATCACCGGCATCCGCATCGAGCCTGGCGTAGCCTATGACTGTTTCGGGCGCGCTGTTATTCTTGTGACCGAACAGGTCGTGCCCATTCCTGCTGCTCCCTCGGGCGGTTCCGGCAGCATGACCTTGCTGCTTCGCTATAAAGAGACCTCGCAGTTTCCCAAGCCAGGGGAGACTTCAGGTGTCTGCCCCACCTGCTGCGCCGGCGCCGCGCCTGAATCTCCCGAATCTGCCTGGAAACCGTCTGAGCAGGCAACTTCGGCGGATGGTGTGCCCGTGGCGCGGGTGACTTACGATCGCGGCCAGCCCTTGCTCGATTCGCTCTTCGTCACGCCCGCCTCGCGCCCCATCGCCAAGCCCTATCTGGCAAATGGCGCGACCGTCCCGGGCGGCACGGTATGGACGGCCTGGAAGGTAGGCGGCGTCGGCAATGAAATCACCATTGGCTTGCAGACTGTGGTGGACACATCGGAAGCGGGCTTCACGCGAACGCCTTGCTATTTTGCATGGTTGCAGGGTGTGGACGCCAACCTCGCCGAATTGAGGCAGGCATCTGTGATCTTCACGAGCATCGCCGACCCTGCGCCTAATCACTTTACCTTCCGAATTCTCGTTCCATCTCAAGTGGCTGCCTTTGAAGCTCGGGCGGCCGCCGTTCGGCGCGCGCCCTTTCTAGCCTACGTCTGCTGGCTGGGGTGTGAGCCGCGCGGGGACCTGAGCTTGTGCCTGCAGCCTGCGGTTCAAAAGCCGTGTTGCTCGTGACGAGCGCGACGGCGTAAGGAGCAAAAGATTATGGCGATTATAGGCGGCACGCAATTTCTGGAGCGGTTGCAGTTCTTCAACGGGCAGCGCTTGTTTGCAAGCGACCTCCAGGCGCTTGAAGCCTTCAACCGTGAAATGCGCTGGTTGCACAACCAAAGCTTGCACCAGGCAGGCGTCGGCAGCGGCTACGCCGTCTCCGGCGCCAAGGGCGACCGCGAGGTGACGATCACGCCGGGTTACGCCATTGATGCCTGCGGGCGCGAGATTGTGCTGACCCAGACTCACGTGGAGCCTGTCCCGCCGGTGGCTGACGATGGAGCCGGCAACTCAGTCTTCTACGATCTCACTGTCTCCTATCCGGACGACAGCGATCTGCCTGAGTCTGAGACTCGCGAAGGCATCTGCCTGCCCGCTGGCGTAGTCCGATTGCGGGAAGCGCCCAACTTCTGCTGGATCAAGTTGGGGGCCGACGGCCAGCCTGTGGACCCACAACTCAAGCTGGAAGTCCAGGCCAGCATGAGGATTCTGCTGGCGCGCGCCGAAATCAAGAATTGCCAGCTCAATCAGCCCATCTCGACGGCGCAGCGGCGCAACGCCCGCCCGGCAAAGCAGCCGCACATCGCCTGCGGCAGCACCGACCCGGCAACTTCGGCCTGGACAGTCTGGATGGCGTCGAACAACGCCCCCCTTGGATTGCAACTGGCGGTGGACACGAGTTCGGCCGATTTCAAGACCCCGCCTTGCTACAGCGCGCACGTGATCGGAGAGCGTTTCTTTCCGGGCGGCACCGGCGAATTGGCGCCGCCATCGTTTGTGCTGGATGGCTGGGTCAACATCAGCAACCCCACAACGTCAGGCTTCACGCTGCGCATGCTGATGCCTGAACTTGAAGACCGCTTCATCAACCCAGCCGACTTTTTCAATAACTTCACCACCAGCAGTCCGACGGGACTCGCCCAGTTGCAGGCCAACGGCTGGTTCGCAGTGTGGATGGGCGTGGAATCGTAACGGAAAGACGAAGCCATGAACAGGGACAACGTCCGCAACTTTACTTACCTTAACCGGGAAGGCCGCTGGCGGGGCCACCACTCGAATGGCCTCGAAGTGGGCGCAGACGGCGCCCTCCGGCTCAGCGCGCTTCCGCTGCTCGATGGATCGCCCTCTGATGAGATCGCAGCGCTGCCGAAGCCTGACGGTCCGGCGGGCATTGCGGTGGATGTTGATGGAACGATCTTTTTCAGCGACCCGCGGGGGAACCGGGTTTGGCGCATTGACGGTTGCGATGCCGGGCTTGCTTCGGCGCCCTGCATGGGCGGTGGGGGGAGTGCGCCAGGCCAGTTCCGCACGCCACGCGGTCTGCTGTTGCTCAAGCGCCGTCGTGCTTTGCTGGTGGCGGATAGCCAAAATCATCGCATCCAGGTGTTCGATACGTTGTCAGGTCAGTTGGTTGAGATTTGGGGGCAGCCTGCCCCAGCCGACAATCCGCAGCCCAGCAGCCTGCCGGGCCGCTTTGACACGCCCTGGACGCTGGCGGCCGATTCCTCAGACAACGTGTACGTGGTCGACTATGGCAACAAGCGGGTGCAGAAGTTCGACGCATTGGGCCAAGTGGTGGCTTCATTCTGGAACACGCTCGTAGCGGCGGGAATCCTGAGCCAGCCGAGCGATTTAGCCGTAGGCGAGATGAATGGTGTCGTGCGGGTCTACATTGTGGATGCCGCCACCCACGCGGTGTTTGTGGTTGACGCGAGCGGCAATCCGGTGCTCGATAGCAACGGTTATCCGCTCTCCTTTGGGGGCGCGCAGCTTTCGGAGCCGATGGGCATTGTGGCGCTAGGCGAGGCGATTTACGTGGGTGACAACACCTTGCACGCGGTGTTGCAGTTTAATGTCAGCGGTCTTCAATACGCAGGCCAGGCTGTCGGCTACCAGGGGCCGGTGGCGGCGCTTGCTGCCGGTCCAGACGGAGCGTTGCTGGTGCATACCGGCACAGCCCTTGCGCCAGTGCGACTGTTGCCGGGGAAAGCCTATAGCAAGCAAGGCGTCTTCTGGACTGATGCGATCATCGCCCCAGGCGACAAGGTTACATGGCATCGCTTGGAAGCCATCGGCGCACTGCCCGCCCCGGACGCCCATCTCGATCTCTTCTACCACATCTCGAATGATCCCGGAGATGCGCCTGCGCCGCCCACTCTCGGCTCTGGAACGAATCCATTCAGCGACCCGAAGTGGCGAAGTGGACCGCCGGATGTTTCTGACCTCTTTCTTGGCGGCGAGCCGTCACTCTATCTCTGGGTTGGGGCATATTTCTCCGGAGATGGCCTGGCCTCCCCGGTCATTCAACAGATGCGAGTGGAGTTTGACCACACGGGGTATCTTGGCCACTTGCCGGCTATCTACCAGAAGCCCGGAGCATGCAAAGACTTTTTGCCTCGCTTCCTGTCGCTCTTCGAGACCTTTTTTAGCCAGACGGAAGCATCCATCCGCGCACTGCCTTCATTGTTTGATCCGTGGTCAGCCCCGCGGGAATACTTGCCATGGCTGGCCGGATGGCTGGCGCTGACACTTGACGAAGACTGGGATGAAGCTGCCCAGCGGCGCGCCATCGCGGAGGCTTTTGCAAGCTATGCCTTGGGCGGCACGCCGGCAGCGCTGCGGAAGTCGTTACTGGACCAGGCCGGAGTGACGGCCGTGATCCAGGAGCCCATTCTGAACGCAGCATGGTGGGCTCTGCCCGCGCCTGAACAATCGCCGTGTCAGGCGACGACCGATGCGACGACGCAGGCGCCCGTGTGGCGGGCGGGGGAGAACTCTGTGTTGGGCTATACGACGATGCTTGCGCCCGCTGAGCCTCAGGGCGCGGTGGTGGGCGCGACTGCGGTCCTCGATCAGTCTCATGTGATTACCGATGAGGAGTTCGGCGCTCCGCTCTTTTCAGATGTTGCGTTCCAGTTCAGCGTTCAAATTTACCGCGGTCAGGTGACCTCTCCCCAGGCGCTTGAACGCGTGCGCGCGACGATTGAGCAGGAAAAGCCCGCCCATACCGCCTATCACCTGTGCGTGCTGGAACCGCGATTGCGGATTGGCTTCCAGTCGCGAGTGGGCGTGGATACCCTCGTCGCCGGCCCGCCGCCCAGCCTGCGCCTGGGCGAAACCGGCAATCTGGGGGCTGACGCCGCCCTGTCCGGACAACCCGCAGGCGCCATCGGAGAGCGCAGCGAATTAGGAGTAACCACGATTGTAGGCTAGCCGCAGAAGCCCTGCGGACCCCAAATGTGCACGAGGAGGACGATCCGTCATGGAAAGCAACAATGGCGCTACATGCGCATGCGACGTAAAGACTTTTGTTCGCAACCGGTACTTCTACGGCAAGCTTCTTGACGTTTACCATTTTGAGCTCGAGCAGAACTACTTTAACGCCAAGCGATGGCTTCTGAACCGGCTCGTGACCGGCTACGGCGTCATCTGCGGTCTCAGTGTTTCGGCCGGCAGCGACGGCCAAAGCATTGTGGTCGAGGCGGGCGTAGCCATTGATAAATGGGGCCGCGAGATCATCGTCCCCACAACTTCAAAGCCTCTTGCGCTGCCGCCCCTGCCTCCTGCGACGCCCGGAACGCCTCCGGCAGATCATCCTGCGAGCGACTGCAATTGCGATCAGCACTGGGTGCACCTTTCGATTTGTTACCACGAGTGCCTCAGCGACCCGGCGCCCGCCCTGGGCGGCGATTGCGACCAGAATGCGATGTGCTCGCCCGGATCGGTGCGCGAGCGCTATGAGTTGGAGTTCAAGGAAGGCAAGCTGCCGCCGGTCGATGTAACCTGCTCCGTGCCGGATCTCGTTTCTGGAACCGCCATCAATTACCCGGCGCTCGCACAGTACGTCAGCAGCCCATGCCCGGACTGCCCGGATGATCCCTGTATCGCTCTGGCCAATATCCACCTGCCGGACCCGGGCGGCGCGCTTGCTTCCGGAAGCATTGACATTGCCGTGCGGCCCATCGTTTACACCAACGATTTGCTGCATGACCTGTTGGTCTGCCTTACCAACAAACCGGCCACGCAGGATCACCTACGAGGCGGCAAGAGTTGAATTTTAGAAGGAGAGAGCCATGAACAATAACAATTGCGGCACGGTTTCGCCTTGCGACACCAGCATCGCCGAGCGCCCACGCTATTTCCCGCGCCAACTCATTACGCCGGATGATTTGACGCTCGAACAGGAATATTTCCGAAACAAGCTTCGCCGCCACAATCGCATGATGCACGGGTGGGGCGTGGTTTGCGGCGCCAAGGTGTGCCCTGTGCCGGTTACGAACGGCGCAGCCAGCGATCCCACGGGCGCCAGCGCAGCGAACTCCTTTCAACCCTGGCTGGTGGCGGTTTCGCCCGGCTACATTTTGGGGCCTTATGGCGATGAGATCATCATCGATTGCTGCCGCACGGTGGACGTGCGCACCGCGGGCGCAACCGGCGTCACGGGCGAGCCTTGCGTCCAGGCGCCCGACCCCTGGTGCACGGACGTCTACGTCCAGCGCGACCCCAACGCCCCGCTCTACATTGCCGTGAAGTACAAGGAGTGCCGGGCGCGGCCCGTTCGCGTGCAGCCTATCGGATGCGGCTGCGACGACACTCAGTGCGAATACTCTCGCCTGCGCGACGGTTACGAGATCGGCATTCTGAACCAATGTCCTGACACGCATCAGAATCCCCCTCAAATTGACAACCTCGCCAAGGGCGCAACACCCGATTGCCCTGCTTGCCCCAGCAGCCCTTGGGTGGTGCTGGCCAAGGTGACCGTCGATGAAGATGGAACCATCGCCAGTATCGACAATTGCGCCTGCCGTCGCATCGTGCTTTCGTTCGGCAGTTTCTGGTGGGCTTGCCAAGCGGCCCAATTATCTGTCAAGGGGGTCACCGCAGTCGATCCTTCTGTCAACCTGCAGGCGGTTCCACAGGGGACGAAAAGTCTGGCCATGAACGTGGCATTGGATACTCAGCAGCCATTGCCCGCGCCACCTCAGACCAAGGCTGATCTGGGCGCAGGAGTTATGGTGAACAGCTTTATACCGGGAGCGCCCGGGCAGCCGGCATTGTTGAACGTGGATGTGCTCTCCACAGCTACTCCGGGTCCGCGTACCCTGACCATTACGACGGCTGACGGTTTCGAAGCCAGCCTCGAAAAAGCGATCAACATCGCGGCGGCTACTGCTGCTGGCGGGTCAACGCCTGCTGCTGGGTCACCGGCTCCGACGCCAACCCCGGTCCCGCAACCGAGCGGCGGAACGCCCGCTGCTCCGCAGCCAGCGGGAGGCGCGCCAACTCCTCAACCAACGCCACAGCCAGCGACGCCCGCTGCTGAAACAGTTGGTGGAGCGGTAACTGAGCAGCCCGCGACCCCCGCGCCGGAAAGGCCGACGCGGAGGCGAGGCAAGAGTCCTAACTAAAGTTCGCGAGTTATGACGACGACATTTCTTGTAGCGGCGCTGTCCCCAGCGCCAAAAATCGCCGGTGGGGACACCGGCGCTACAGCGACGCCCGTCTTTACGTTGTCATTTCTCGCCTTGGCGGGATAAAACCGCCACTGCTTATGGTGGAGGCAGGGTGCGCCCTTGGAAAAGTTCGGTCCCAAACCGTCAGTTGAGCCATCAGCGCCCGGCTTCCACTCGCGTCCTCAACGCATAGAGCCGCCGACTCCTTTCCTTGAACTCGGTCCCGTAGCCTTCCAGATGCACGACCAGCCCCATCGTTTCGCTCCCGGTCAGGGCGGTTGGCCAAGCCATGCCGTCCCCTCGCATCCTATCGTCAAGTTGCAGCGAGCTGTAGGCAATCGCGCCACTGGGCGCTGGCTGGGATCTCATTGGCTTCAGGCCAAGCTGCATCACCGCAAGCCCGATGAGATTGACGAGCGGAAAGCGGATCGCGCCACCCCACCGGCGCTGCGACTCCAACGCCCTTGCGCCTGTGGCGGCGAGTGTGATGAGTGCCGCAAGCGAAAAACATTTGGCCTGCAGGCAAAGCTTAGTGTCGGTGCGCCAGACGATCTCTACGAACAGGAAGCGGATCGGATTACTGATCAGGTGATGGCAGCGCCAGCGCAATCCATCGCGAGCGGCGCACCACCCCGCATCCAGCGTGTGGCGGGCCCAGCTACCGTGCAGGCGGATGCCGCCCCCGCGAGCGTCGACCAAGCCCTTGCCAGCGCTGGCAGGCCGCTGGAGCCGGAATTAAGACAGGACATGGAGCACCGCTTTGGCCATGATTTCTCCGGCGT
>CADDZJ010000096.1 GCA_902812415.1 Acidobacteriota bacterium | reverse complement strand
CTAGCGCCCCATGGAACGAGGCAGGCCCAAAACGGTTTTCAATGCCAATAACCAGAAATCCATCTTCTTTGAGCAAGCGTCGCACGGAAGAGAGGAATCTTAATTGGGCGGCGTGGGGTGAACCTTGAGGGTCCCACTCTCCAATCCATTCCAGGATCCCGTTTACAACAACCAGATCAAAACTGTTTTCGAAGAAGGGCAGGTTCGTCGCAGAGGCTTGGAAAAGCGAGACGTTTGTGACGCCTTCCTGTCGTAGACGTTCCCGGGTGAATTCGATCCTATCCGGAACTGCTTCCACTCCATAGACGTGTTGAATAGACAAAGCGAGAGAATGCGTGAGAGCGCCGTATCCACATCCAATATCCAGCGCCACAGCCGTGGTTTCGAGATCAAGAAGGGTGAGCCACGAAGCGCGTTGAAGATCAAAATAGTAATCCTGCAAGTCGCTTCTCTGAACATGAGACCGAACTGCTTCGTGCCAGGAACTCCTCCGGGTCTCCGTCAGCAGGTCTCGGGCTTCCTGCCGGCTGATCTCTCCCCAGTAGTAGTCACCCGGCTGATAAAAACGCGGAATCCCGCCCACAATCGGCCATTGGCTGCCGCAGTCTGAGCAGCCAATTTGAAATGTGCTTTGAACTAATTCAGCTCCACAGTGGATACATTTAAGAGCGAACGCCCTGGGGGCCCTCGCCGTTACAGCGGCTGTTCCGGTACTCATAAATCGTCCTCAGGCATTTAACGTTCTCAACATTCAACCGGCCAGTCAGAGCCACGTTGAGGATTCCCTCCGAATTCTTATGTTACAACCCAATTAAAGAATTTTAAATGAAATGTTACCGTATCGTCTCTTTGGAACAAGATTCAATACAGAAAATTACTAACGAGGCTAGGGATTCTCAGGGAGGAGAAAATCAGGACCAGACTCGCAGGAAATTCAGGGCGGATTTAAGGGCCAGCGTAGGACTGTTGGCGTAGGCGCTCACTTCGTAGGCGCATCCAATCTTACATCCCTTGCAGAAGTCCCACATCGTTTCTTCCTGCGCGATAATCTTGCGAGCTTCTTCAGATGCAAAGATTTCCTTGAGCGGCGCCTGCGACTGATGCAACGTCATAAAAGCGCAAGGCAGATGGATGGAGCCATCGGGCTTCATGGAAACCAGTTTGGAAGGATGCCGGCAGGGAAATTCAGCATTAAAGCCGCCATTCCGATAGAACGGATAATAGTGCGCATAGAAGCGAATGTTGCGCGGGAAGGCTGCCCGCAACTGGCGCAGGGATTTCTCGACTCGGTTGATTTCGTCTCCGTGCAGTTCCGCGTCGGGCAGAAGTTCTCCGGCGCGCATCACATTGTGCACCGCCTCAGGATGCAGCACCAGATCGCGCTCGCGGCAAAACTCAGCCAGGGCGGGCAGATCCTCCAGATTTTCGAGATTGACGGCGGCGTTAATTTGCGTCGTAAAGGGCTTGCGTTTCTGAAGGACAAAATCGAGATTCTCCAGAATCTTCGGCAGCCCGTTTAAGCCGCGGCGCTTGGCAAAGCGCTCGGGATTGAGGGAATCGATGGAAACCTCCAGCATATCCAGCCGCGCCACGCCATCAGCGTATTTCCTGATGAGCAGGCCGTTGGAAGGCATCGAGGTCCACATGCCTTTATCAGAGGCGTAGGCGATGTAGTCGGTGGTGTTGGGGTTCAGCAGCGGCTCGCCGCCCGAAAAACTGATGGCGAAAATACCCATATCGCAGAATTCATCGATGCGCCTGAAGATGCGCTCGCGAACGGCCCGTGTCTGCAAGTCATTGAATTTGCCCGCTTCGCCAAAGATGCAATATTCGCAGAACATGTTGCACATCAGCGTGGTCTCAAACATCACCATGTAAGGCGTCTTAAAACCGGAGAGCGCGTGCTTGGCGAAGGATTTTGCGATGTAGGGGTATTTCATAGGGTTATCTTTGCCTGGCCGCCTCGGGTCGCAACGCCTAAGCCGGCCGGTCTAAAGAGGCAATTTGAATCTCTGCGCCATTCGATAAAGCGTCTTGCGATTGATGCCCAGAATATTCGCGGCCCTCGCTTTATTATCGCCCGTGACCTTCAAAACGTGCAGCAGATATCGTTTTTCAAGCTCGTCCAGCGAGGGCAAATCCGCATGCAGTTGTTCCAGTCGGTCGCCATTTTTCGGCTCAGGCCGGAGTTTCGGCAACAGGTCATCCAGCGTGATCACGCCCGAGCGGTTCAGGGCTGCGGCAGCCTCCAGCGCGTTTTCGAGTTCCCGCACGTTGCCGGGCCAGTGATAGCTTATCAGTGCGGAAAGCGCCTGGCTTGAAACCGAGTAACTCTGACTTCGCTCGCGCTCCAGGCGCTTCAGGAAGTATTCAACGAGAAGCGGAATATCCTCTCGTCGCTCCCGCAAGGGCGGAATGCTGATCTCGACCACGCGCAAACGATAATAAAGATCTGCCCGGAATTTCCCTTCCTCCACCAGTTCGCTGAGCACGCGGTTGCTGGCTGCGATCAAACGCAGATCGATCCTGGTCACCTGATTGCTGCCGATCCGGCGCACTTCCTGTTCCTCAATGGCCCGCAGCAATTTCACTTGCAGCGCCGGGCTCATCTCCGAGACTTCATCCAGGAATACTGTTCCGCCGCTCGCCTCTTCAAGAATCCCCCGCTTGCTCTCAAATGCGCCGGTAAACGCTCCGCGAACGTGGCCGAAAAGTTCCGTCTCCAGCAAGGCTTCAGCCAAAGCGCCGCAATTGACGGCGAAAAACCGCTGGCTCGCGCGGGGGCTGTTGTGATGAATCGCTTTAGCCACCAGTTCTTTGCCGGTCCCGCTTTCTCCGTAGATCAGCACCGTGCTGCGGGAATCCGAGACCATCGCAATTTTCTTGTAAATCTCGAGCATCCCCGGGCTGCGGCCCACCAGGCTTGTGATTTGCATCTGGTTGCTGAGTTGCTGTTTCAGGCTGCGGTTCTCGCGGAGGAGGCTGCGATTTTCGAGCGCCCGGTGCACTTGCAACAGGACTTCATCGATCTTAAAGGGCTTGGAGATGTAATCGAACGCCCCGGCTTTGACCGCCTCGATGGCCGTTTCCATGGAGCCGAAGGCCGTAATGAGAATCACCTCAGGCTCCGGCTGAATGGATTTGTACGCTCGCAGCACGTCCAGCCCGTTCAGATTCGGCCCCAATTTCATATCGCTGATGATGATGTCGAAGCACTCTCGCTCGCCGATCTTGAGCGCCTCCTCCCCGCTGCCGGAGGTGGCCACATAATAGCCTTCTTCGTTCAAGACTTCGCGCAGAAGCTCTTGCGTGTCGGGATCGTCGTCAACGACCAGAATTTTTGCAGCGCCGGATTCTGTCATGGTCCTTGTGCATCAACCTCGATGACTCACGGTGCGCCTGTGATGCAGCCGACTCGCGATGGCAGGGCGCGCGCCCCTACGCCGCGCATCTGGAGTTTCTGCGCTGAGCATCGAGCGCGAATCGGCAAACGCGCTTCTTGCATCCGCTTCAGATGGAAGCGGAGAGATGCTCGTCACCGCTTCCGGATGCGCTCGCGTGCGCCATCGTCACAGCCGCCTCCATCTTCTCGCGGCCGTCAACCGGAAGAGTGATCCGAAAACAAGCGCCACGCTTCACTTCGCTCTCTACGGCAATGTTTCCGCCGTGCTGTTGCACAATCTGATGGCAGATCGCCAGCCCCAATCCTGTGCCGGTCCCAAGCCGCTTGGTGGTAAAGGTTGGGTCGAAGATGTGCTCCAGGTTTTCCAACGCGATGCCCTCGCCCGTGTCCTTGATTTCCACCACCACGCACGGAGAATCACGGTGAGTCAGGGGGCTCAGACGCAGGTCCAGCCGCCCGCCGCGGGGCATCGCATCCATGCTGTTATTGATCAGGTTGAGGAAAACCTGCTGAAGGTAGCCCACATCCCCGTAAACCTGGGGGCAGTCCGGGGGAAAGTCCGCGCGCACCTTGATCTTTTTGGCTTCGAGCGCGGGCGAGGAGAGAAGAATGGCTTCTTCCAGGAGATGACGGATATCCACCGGCTCGACGTGTAATTCGAATTTCCGCGTCCAGGAAAGCAACTGCTTTACGATGCGAACGATGTTATCGATCTGCTTCTGAATAATCTGAAGCCGCCGGTGGGTAGCCTCATCGCCGGTTTTTTGCCGCGCCATCAACTGCACGTGTCCCGAGATGGAATTGAGCGGCGTTCCTATTTCGTGCGCAAGGCTTGCGGCAAGCTGGCCCGCCACAGCCAGCCGTTCGGAACGGGCCAGGGTCCGCTGGGTTTCAAAGAGCTCCTCATTAATGCGCGTCAGTTCCTCATTGCGTCGCTCGAGCTCCAGAGTGGCATCCTTGATCTTGCGCGCCAGTTCGCTGTTAAAGTTTTCGATCCGATCCAGCATGCGGTTCAAATGCCGGGCGAGTTGGCCGATTTCATCCTCACTGCCGGCCCGCGCCCGCACATTAAGCTGGCCGCCTTCGGCAGCCTCCATCACCCGAATCATTTCTTTCACCGGACCCCGCACGCTCTTTAAAAAGAAACCGTGAATCACAAAGATAAGAAATATCAGGCTGCACAGCATCAGCAGGAAGTTGTCCGCCACAATATTCTGCGTGATGACGTTCGAGCGCAGTTTCGAGACTTTCAGAATGAGGCATCCGGCGGATTTTCCCCGGTCGCGCAGCGTGGTTGAAATAATCCAGTACTTCCCGTCGGGCGTTTCCGTGGTGTATTGATCCGGGTTGGGGCGCTCGAATTCGTGCAGGTGCTGGCTGGCCCATCGGGTATCCTGAATGCCGGGAATATGATCCAGTTCAAGGTGGGTTGCTGTGGGTTCGGTTGTGGCTGCAAGGCGACGATGGCCAGCATGGAGATAAACATCCGCTTGCCTCACGCCGGGCACATCGTGCTGCATCTGGCGCAGAGTGTGCGCCAAAGTCTGTGGGTTCTGGAGCGCGCCGTCGTTGACCAGATTGTGAGCGGCAAGCCTGGCTTGGGTGAGGGCCCTTCGGTAAACTTCCTCTTCCACCGGTTGCCGCGTCAGCAGCATGGCGATAAAAGTCGAAACCGCCAGCAGACAAACTACAGCAACAACAAAGAGAATGATAATCTTAGTCTGAAGGCCTAATCGACGTGCAGACTTGAAAACCTGCATCAAGGCGCATTGTAGCAACCAGTGTGGCAAAAAGCAACAGATGTGTTATTGATCTAAGTCTCCTATTTGCAATTACTTGTGTTTATGGCAATTCAGAATTTCGATTCAGATTTGCGCGAGCGTCTCAGGAAGGGGCGTGCCCTGGATTGAGCAAACCGCAGGGAGGCATCCATGGAAAACTCAGAAATTGCCGCCGTATTTGAAGAAGTTTCTAATCTGATGAAGATTCTTCAGGAAGATTCCAAATGGCAATTCAAAGCCGTAGCCTATGACCGGGCGCGGCGCGCAATTGAGAGCTATCCGGAGCGGCTGGAAGATATCGTCCATGATCCCGATCGCAAACTGACCGACATCCCCGGAATCGGCGCTGACCTTGCCCAGAAAATCAAGGAACTGGTTGAGACCGGCCGGCTGGAATACCACCAGGCGCAATTGAAAAAAGTTCCCCGCAGTCTGCTTGAGCTTCTCCAGTTACAGACCGTTGGGCCGCAAAAAGTTCGATTGTTCAACCAGGAGTTGGGCGTTCAAAGCATTGAAGATCTTGAGAGAGCTGCTAAAGAGGGTCGTCTACGCGAACTGCCCGGAATGAGCGCGAAATCCGAGCAAAACATCCTGAAGGCGATCGAGACGTTTCGGCGGGCGGCGGGCCGCTTCCGCCTGGATGCGGCTTATGAGACGGCCGAAGAGTTATCGGATTATCTGCGCAACAGCAAGTGGGTGGAGCAAGTGACGGCAGCAGGCTCGCTGCGACGAGGCCGCGAAACGGTGGGTGATCTTGATCTGCTGGTGACAGGCTCCGATCACGGCGCCATTGCGGATTATTTTGTCAAGCACAGCCGGGTCGCCCAGATTCTCGCCAAGGGTGAGGACAAGGTGAGCGTGAAGCTTGAGAACGATATGCAGGTGGATGTGAGACTGCTTGAAGCGGAATCCTACGGCGCGGCGTTGCAGTACTTTACAGGCTCCAAGGAACATAATGTGGCGCTTCGCGCGCGCGCCCAAAAGCTCGGCTTCAAACTGAGCGAGTATGGACTTTTTAAAGGCGAAAAGTCGGTCGCTGGCCGGACAGAAGAGGAAATTTACCAGAAACTGGGCCTCCCCTGGATACCCCCGGAGCTGCGCGAAAACATGGGTGAGATCGAGGCTGCGGAAAAAGGAAGGCTGCCGCATCTGGTTGAGCTTTCTGATATCCGGGGCGACCTTCAGATGCACACCCACGCTTCCGACGGCCACGCCAGCGTCGAACAAATGGCAGCGGCAGCCAAAAAGCTTGGGTATCGCTATATCCTGATCACCGACCATTCCAAGGCGGTTACGGTAGCAAATGGTCTTGATGAAAAACGCGCCGTAGAAAACATCCGGCGCATCAAAGCGGCTCGGGAGAAAGTGAAGGATATTGAAATCTGGGCTGGAGCGGAAGTGGATATTCTCGGCGATGGCAGCATGGATTATCCCGATTCGCTGCTGAAGCAATTTGATGCGGTGGTGGCCAGCGTCCATTCGCGCATGACGCGCCCCGGCGAGGAAATGACCCAGCGCTTATTGAAGGCTCTCGAAAATCCATATGTCAAAATTCTCGGCCACCCCACGGGCCGGCAAATCCTGCGACGCGATCCGTTCAACTTCGATGTGGAGAAGGTCTTTGATGCTGCGCGACGGCTGGGAGTGATTCTGGAAGTGAATGCCAGTCCGGAGCGGCTCGACCTGTGCGACCGTCACGTGAAATTGGCTCATGATAAAGGCATGAAAGTAGTGATCTCAACCGACGCTCATCGTCCGGAGCATTTTGCGTTCATGCGCTATGGCGTGATCACCGCCCGGCGCGGCTGGATGGAGAAAAAGGACGTCATCAACACCTTTACGCCGCAGAAATTGCTGGCCTCGTTGCGGCCATCGCCGGAATAGCGCCAGACTTTATCCCTGGCATCTCATTCAGGTTGAAGCTCAAATCTTAACCTCGTACAGGAGCATGAATTTGCATCCATTATCTCTTCCTGTCGCCGCTATTTTTGATATGGATGGCGTGCTGGTGGATAGTAATCCACATCACGTTGCCAAGTGGGCAGAACTGCTCAAAGTTCAGTGTATTCCGTTCAATCCCAAAGACCTGCCCGGGCAGGTCCTGGGCCAGCGTAATGACCACGCGTTCCGGTATTTCTTTGGGCCAGACCTGAGCCAGGAAGAGATGCGGCGGCTGGAGATAAAGCTGGAGGAAAACTTCCGGCAAGCGTTTGCTCCGCACGCCCACCCCCTGCCGGGGTTGGAAGCTCTGATCCATGAACTAGAGGCCGCCAACATCCCGATGGCCGTCGCGAGCTCGGCGATGCGAGAAAATGTCGAATTCGTCGTGAAGGCTTTAGGATTCCAGCCTTTTTTCAAGATTCTGCTCAACGGGGAGGATGTCCGATTGCCCAAGCCTCATCCGGAGATTTATCTGAAAGCCGCCCAAGGGCTTCGGGTCGAGCCAGCCGGGTGTGTTGCTTTTGAGGATTCTTTTGCGGGAATTGAGGCCGTGAAGGCTGCGGGCATGAAGTGTGTGGCCATCGCCTCCACGTTCGACTCAGCCGACCTTCGGAAGACCGGCGCGGATTGCGTCGTCTCAGGCTTCGAAGAACTGTCGTTGGAAAGGCTCAAGCAATTGTTTGCAACTAAATCCGTGGCGCCGTAATTTCCCTCGCGCCCATCGCCGAAGCTGATTTAGAATCCCTGTGTAGCCTCGTGCCGCTGTGGCAGGCGGCGCATCAATTGCAGATAAGTTATGGCGCAAAGTAATTGTCCACAATGCGAAGGAACGGGGTGGCGACCCGTGGAAACCGATGGCGTGCGGCGCGTGGCGCGTTGCGAATGCGCGGAAACGCAGCACACCGAGCAGTTGATCGCGCAATCGCGCATCCCGCACCGCTATGAGCAGTGCGCGTTTGAAAACTTTGACATCCGAAAGGATCGCCTGAGCGGCCAGGCGAATCTCTCGCTGCAATACGCCCTCGTCACGGCGCAAAAATTCGTGGATGAATATCCGCTGGATTACGGCTTGCTTTTCATCGGCCCCACTGGCGTCGGAAAGACGCATCTGGCAGTGGCTGTCATCCGTGAGCTGATGCTGCGCAAAAATGTCCCCTGTCTTTTTTATGACTTTCGCGATCTGCTGAAGGAAATTCAGGATAGCTACAACCCGGTTTCGCAGACTTCTGAGCTGCGCGTATTGCAGCCGGTGCTCGACGCGGAAGTGCTCCTGCTCGATGAGCTTGCCGCGTTGAATCCAAGCGATTGGGTTAAGGATACGCTAGGCTACATCATCAACTCGCGCTACAACCAGAAGAAAGTGACCTTGATCACCACCACGCTTCCCTTTGGCGAGGCTATGGCAAGGGAGACGAAGCTTCAGCCAAGCGGCGAGGCTGTGCCGGATATGGAAAAAACGCTCAATCAATATGGCATCACCTTTCGATCGCGGCTCTATGAAATGTGCAAAGTGGTCGAAATGCAATCCGATGATTATCGCAAAGCGATTAAACAAGCTGCCTGGCGGTTTCATGCGGAATAGGTCGATGAAGAAGGTGGGCGATTTCCCAGACCGCAACATGCCTGCTGCTCTCTGCCTGCTGCCTTCGGCGCATGAAGTTAACCTTTCCAGCTTTGGAATCGTTGGGGAATTTTCTTGACTTAGGCCCGAGATGAGGCTGCAACAATCGGCGCCGTTTGATCCCGGTTCGGAAACAGATTTCGATGTCTTTCCTGCGAGTCCGGCGGTTTTCGCAATCTTTCCGGACGATCAGCCGGGCCTGGATTTACAACCCTATCTGAGCCAGACCCGTGACTTGCGCCGGCGCCTGCGAAGGTTGCTGGCTCTTCCAGAACCTGTTTCCCGGCGCCTGAATCTGCGCCAGATGGCGCGCCGGATCGAATGGCAATGCGTGGGATCGAATTTTGAGGCCCAGTGGCTGCTCTTTCTCCTGAATCGGTTCTATTATCCTCGCCATTTTCGCCGGCGCCTGCGATTGAAATGGCCGGTGCTGGTGAAAATTAATCTTCGCAATCGGTTTCCCCGCTGCTACCTCACTCGGCGGATTCTTCAGGATGGCTCGCTTTATTACGGCCCTTTCCCCTCGCGCGCGGTTGCGGAGCGCTTCACAGGGGAGTTTCTGGATCTTTTTAAAATCCGTCGGTGCGTGCCAGACCTCGATCCTGACCCTTCGCACCCCGGCTGCATTTATTCGCAAATGCGCATGTGCCTGGCGCCCTGTTTTAAGGGTTGTACTGACGAAGAGTATCAGCGCGAGCTTGCGCGCGTGATCGGATTCCTGAATTCGGAGGGCGAGACGCTGGCTCGCGAACTTGAGGCCGAGCGCAACCAGGCTTCGGAAGCCCTCGAATTTGAGCAAGCCGCTCGCGCCCATCGGAGACTTGAAAAAGCCAACGAAGCGCAGCGGCTCAAGCCCGATCTGGTGAGAGAAATCGGGCAACTGCATGCAGTGATGATCCTGCCGGGCGGCGAAAAGAGCGTAACGTTTTTTCGGATCGTTCGAGGCGAACTGCGTGGACCTTCAAGGCTTTCTTTAGAGGAGAATGTTTCTTCGCCGAAGCCTCTTGATGAGCAGATCGCTGAACTCTTGGCCGATCTTGCTGAAAGGCCTTCTTCCGGCGCCCGAGCCTTGTCAGAGCCTGCTCGCGAAGGAGCGCGCATTCCTCCCTGGGAACATCTGAGCCTGCTGGCGCGCTGGTACTACAGCAGTTTTCGTGTGGGAGAACTGGTAATGCTTCCTTCCAACCAGGAAATCCCTCATGCTCGCCTGGTGCGCCTGTGCCGTAAGCTCCTGGCCGAGACACAGCGCGAAACGCCCTAAGAATTGCTGAAAAAACCTTGCAGTCTGTCATTCCGAGGAGCCGAAAAACCAGCGATCAGTGACGAGTGATGAGCAAAACCAATCCGAGGTTCCAGTTGTTTTTTTGTCACTTATCACTGCTGTCGAGATTCTTTGCGGACTTTGTCCTGAACCGAAAATACAGGGGTTCTTCCCCTTCGCTGCGCTCAACGTCAGAATGACAAGCGAAGGTCTCGGAATGACACTATCGGGGAACGTTTTTCAGCAACCTGCGAAAAGGAAGAATTTTGACGGTTCGAAAGGTTATAACTCTGAACCCTGAACTTATTGACACGCCGCCTTTCAATCGCGCTTCGTGGGTATGGCGCAGCGCTGCCCACACAGCCCGCAATGTGCTAAACTCTTTTCCATTTGAGTGAGGCTCTGATGGAAGAAATTGGAAGCATTCTCCCGAAGGTTTTTAAAAAGCAGGCGCTCGGTGGAAGGATGCCGCTGGTGGAGATACTGGCCGTTCTCTGGCCCCGGATCGCAGGGAAATGGATCGCGCAACAGTCGCGGCCTGTGGCCTTTTCTGAGGGCGTGTTGACGCTCGCGTGTTATTCTTCGTCCTGGGCCGCTCAGTTGCGGCAAATGTCGGCGGAAATCAGCGCGCAGATCAATCACCTGATGGGCGCGCCGGTGGTCAGGAAAGTGCGCATCCGCCATCAGCCGGAGCCGCTGGCGCCCGTTGATTCGCCCGAAGCCGTTGATCATCTTCCTGCGGTTCTCGCTGAAAAAGCGGATGCGCTTCGCAGCCTGCAAAGCGAAGCAAAGCTCGATCCGGAAACGGCCCGGATCGTCGAGCGCTCATTTGTGAAATACTTCTCGCGCAATGGAAAGAGAGTAAATTGATGCCTCTTACGGAAAAAGACGTTCGTTACGTGGCGGAATTGGCGCACCTGGATTTGACGGATGAGGAAATCAGGAAATTCCAGCCGCAACTCGACGCTATTCTGGGCTACATGCAGAAGCTCAATCAACTGGACACGACCCAGGTTGAGCCCATGGCCCAGGTGATTGCTCCGGGCGGCGTGAGCCTGCCCCTGCGGCCGGACCGCATCCACGAATCGTTGCCCCAGGAAGTTGCGCTCGCCAACGCTCCAGAAGCAGGCGCAGGCCACTTCAAAGTGCCCAGCGTGATTGAGAGAGAATAGCGAGGCGGCGCACTGCGAAGCCTTTTTGCGCCTTTCATATTTTTGCTGAGTGCGGCTATTCGCAATTGCAGTAACCTATTCGCTTCGCTCTTTTCGCCACCCCTCACCTCCGGTCTCCTTTCCCCGGTGAGGAGAGGGTCACACGCTCTCTGTTCTTTCCGCCCTCTCCCTCTTGCGGGGAGAGGGCGCCCCGCCCAGGCGGGGCGGGTGAGGGGGAGACGGCTAAATAGGTGAGCGAATTCATGGAATGCAGCATGTACGGTGAAATCTTCCGATGGATCTCACGGCGCTGACTGCGGATGAAGTCCGCGAGTTGTTGAGAAACAAGAAGGCTTCGGCGGAGGAAGTCTGCCGCGAGCACCTGAACCGCATCCGGCAGAAGAATCCCGAGGTGCGCGCCTATCTCACACTGAGCGAGGAGCGCGCCCTGAAGCAGGCCCGGAAGGTGGACCGGCTCGTGGCTGAAGGAAAGCCGCTTCCCATCCTGGCGGGAGTTCCTGTTGCGGTCAAGGATGCCATCGTAACGCGCGGCGTCCGCACCACCTGCGCCTCAAAGATTCTGGAGAACTACATTCCGCCTTACGATTCAACCGCCGTGGCGCGGCTTGAGGCTGCTGGAGCCGTGATCCTGGGCAAGACCAACTGCGACGAGTTTGCCATGGGTTCTTCCACAGAAAACTCGGCCTATTTCCCGACCCGCAATCCTCGCAATCCCGACCGCGTGCCGGGCGGCTCAAGCGGCGGCTCGGCGGCTGCGGTAGCGGCCAACCTGGCCACGGTAGCGCTCGGTTCCGATACCGGCGGTTCCATTCGCCAGCCGGCGGCTTTCTGCGGCATCGCTGGCATGATGGGCACTTACGGGCGAGTGTCGCGCTACGGTCTGGTGGCTTTTGCCTCATCGCTCGATCACATCGGGCCGTTTGGCCGCAGCGTGCGCGACGTGGCGCGCGCGTTGAAAGTGATTGCCGGTTGTGATCCGGCGGATTCCACTACGGCAGATATCCCCGTCCCGGACTATGAAGCGACGCTGGAAGAAGACGTTCGCGGAGTCACCGTCGGCGTGCCCCAGGAATATTTCAACGGACTCAGCCCGGAGATTGGCGACAACATTCAAAAAGGCATCGACCGTCTGGCGAAGCTCGGTTGCAAAATCGCTTGCATCAGCCTGCCGCACACTGAGTACGCCATTGCGTGCTACTACATCATCTGCACCGCCGAAGCCAGCTCAAACCTGGCGCGCTATGATGGCGTCCGTTACGGCCTGCGGGCAGCGGGCCATGACGGCTTGCGCGAGATGTACAAGAAAACGCGCGACGCGGGCTTTGGAGCGGAAGTGAAGCGACGGATTATGCTGGGAACCTACGTGCTGAGCTCGGGCTACTACGAGGCCTATTACCGCAAGGCGCAGCAGGTTCGCTCGCTGATTGCGCGCGATTTTCTGGAAGCGTTTGATGAAGTGGATGTCATCGTGACGCCCACTTCGCCCATCCCTCCTTTCAAGCTGGGCGAGAAAGTGGACGATCCGTTGCAGATGTATCTGGCGGATATCTATACCGTGACGGCCAGCCTGGCGGGAATCCCCGGCATCTCCGTGCCATGCGGCCTGACGCGAACTGAACCGCATCTGCCCGTCGGCATGCAAATGCTGGCCAGACACTTTGACGAAGCCCGGCTGCTTCAAGTGGCGCGCGCCTTTGAAAAATCGGGCGGGTTTGAACTGATGTAGGGCCGGTAGCGCGGACCTGCGCTTTCAGGTCCGCGGTTTTCTATGCGGCTGAATGCGATCGAGCCGCGGACCTTCTTTAACGGCGTCGGCGTTGTCAAGCAGTTTTTTTCCACACCCCCGCGCACGGCACCCCCATAATTGAGCTGGGACGAAGCGAAGCTCGTAGAGCGAAGCTTCGTCCCTAGAGGAATTCTTTGAGCGTGTCCCGACCAAGGCTCGCCTCTTGGAATCCTGCGGTGGACCGATTCCACCAGCCATCTATCCGATGAGGGGCTTCACCTCACCAGGATTCGTTCTTCAATCTCCCCGCCACGGGCAGGGAGGCCCAGCGCCCAATCACAAAATCGATGGAGCTTTCTCCACCCAGGTCCGCGCCGGGCTACCTGGCGTTCGAACCGGCGGCGGGGCGCCCTTCGCTTGGCGCAGCATCCCATACAGGCGCACGGCCAATTGACGCGCGATGGCCACCTTGGCCACGTTCGTCTCGCGCCGAAACTTCCAACGCAGATATTTACGCCGCAGTTGAGAATCAAACTGGGCGGCGCTCTGGCCGGCTTCCACCCACAGCCAGCGCAGCATTTCGTTGCCTTGCTTGCTGATGTGACCCAGCCGTTGATGACCGCCGCTGGAATGCTCGCGGGGGTTCAGCCCCAGGTAGCTGACCTGCTTGCGGCTGCTGGAGAAGCGCCCAACCGGACCGACGGTGAGCACAAAGGCCAGGGCGGTGACCGGCCCGACGCCCTTCTGCTTCTTCATCAGCTCCACCGCCTCGGGACCGCGTTCCGCTTCCGCCTTCACCGCTTGGTCGAGTTCCTCGATTCGAGGCTCCAGGCGATCCAGCAGTTCCAGCAACTCCTTGTGCCGCTGGCTCGCCCAAAACCCAAGGCTCAGCCCTTCCAGCTCGGCCTCGTGCCGTCCACAGTTTTTTCTTTCGACAAATGCCCTGGCTCATCGCCAGAAAGTGCAACTGGTTTCTCACCGAGGTCTGCATCCGCATCAGTTTGTTCCGGTGCTTCAGCAGTTGCCGCGTGTCGCGCTCCTCCGGAGTCGGTACCCAGATGCGGGGGAAGCGATGCGCCACCAGCAAATCGAGCAGGTACTCGGCAGCCCGCTGATCGGTGACCTCGCCGTCGCACCGAGCAGGCCCAAATCTGGGCCGGATCCCCCACCCACAACTCGTGACCCATCTCTGCGACCATTCGCTCGAACTACTGCGTGTAACCGGTGGCTTCGATGCCGATCAGTGACGGCTTCGGCACCTCAGCGTAAAACGCTCTCGCCTCGCCGTCCTCATGCTCCAACCGGCGCGTCACGATCTCGCCGGTCTCCATATCCAACCTTGCGATAACCTGGTAGCGCGAATGCAAATCACATCCGATAATCAACATGTTCGGCTCCTTTCCCGGCAACCTTGGTCAGGACAGCAAACCAAGTTTACCGGCTCTAAGGAGTCGACGCCGTTATGGAACCTCAAAAACGAAGAGTTCGCGCTACCTCGTTTTAGGCATCCGCCAAGTTTAGTCTTGCTCTTGCGCGGGAAGCCAGCTGAGGTCATTCAACCAGTCGGCAACCTCATCCTCATGCACAGATTCGAACTCATACGCGTCGCTGAGAAGTAGTACGATCGCAGCCCATTCTGCAAGTTCGCTTTCGGTAATCTGGCCAACCCTTTTTGTGTTCAGGGCATTCTCGATATGCCACTTGCTAACGAGAATGCCGGGTTGAAGAGGCCGAAAGAAAGGCTCGATCTTTCGCTCCGCCTCGGTAACGGTAAATCTCGCGACCCTAGCAAGCCGCTTCTTAAGTTCATCCGAAGTGATCTCAAGCCTGAGGAACTTTTCGAGGGCTTTCCGTACCTCGGGGAGAAGATCGAAGTCCTTAAAACTTTCGGCCGACATGCACCACATTCCCGGTAGAATCGTAGCCATACTGCGTTAGATTTATTGTCCTACCACTTGAGTCGATAAGCTTAACGAACTTCTGGGATCCTTCGAAGCCGGGTCTCGCCCAAGAAATGCGTGCAGAGCCGTCAGCAAGTTTTTCGACGGTCACGGTTGCATTGTTTTCGATTGCTTGCAATTGTCTTTTCAAATTTGCTTTGACTGCTGAGTTAAATGGCCCATTTTCGATAGCGTCACGGACCGCACCCTTGGCACCAGTAGTGACGACAGCCTCTCCGGTGCTGGAGACGCCGGTCTCCGCCAAGGTCCCGAGCCCTTCCATTGCTGAGCCCAGAACCGCGCCGCCTAGTTCTGCGGTAGCAGCCACTCCCATTGCCTTCGCGAAGCTTGCGATTTGGGCTGAGGCTGTCTCTCCCGCCGTGCGGAGGGCAAAAAAAGCTAAGTCAGGATCTAGCGTTGGGATATACTGGGCGCTCCCAACCTGTGTCCCGTTAGCGAAGATCTTATCCCCCGCAAATGACAATGTGTCCTTGTTTTGATCTTGGAAAGCGTGATACTGCTGATTGTTCAGGACCGTACAGTTTGACAGGTTTCCGTTCGCGTCCGTCTGGCAGACCCGGTAATCCAGTCCGCTGGGGTCGGTGTTGGTGGTGGGGTTATTTCCGGCGTAGCTGTAGGCGTTCCAGCTTTGGGGGTTCGAGGGGTCCGCGCCCGCGTTCTGCGGGTCGGGCGTAAACCACAGACCTGCGTTTGGGTTATAAGAGCGATAATCCCCTCTGTAAAAACCGGGCGCCTCCGGCTCCGCAAGCATCCCTCCGAAGTACGTTCCGTAAATATTTCCGATATACCCCCAAAGCTGCCCCCACGGATACACCAACTGATCCATCCCCACCGCCCCGCTTGCGGTTGTCGTCATCATCGAGGTTCCCAGCCTACTCCAGTGC
>CADDZJ010000095.1 GCA_902812415.1 Acidobacteriota bacterium | reverse complement strand
CTAGGTCGTTAATCGTGAATAATCGCGAAACGCTGGCGTTCTCGGGTCGAGATTTCGCATTGTTCGGTTCTTCGAGGAAGTTGTTACACGTTCAATTGAATTACTCAGTTGGCCGTCCTAACCTATGTCTTTCTTGAAGACAACGGGGCATACCGTTCGCTACGCTGATTGCCGAATTTTTAGCCTTTGCGTTGTCATTTCGCTCGCACCTTGGGGCTAATTGCACTTGGCTGCGCTATCGGTTGATTTCAGATCGGGTGCCACGGGTGGAATTTTCTGGTTCCGCTGGAGGAACGGAATACCATAATTGATCACAAGCTGTCGTTTGGCCTGCCGGTGCCTTGGTCAGGTGAGAAGTTTGAAGCTAGCAGAATTGGGACGATCAACTTTCTGGTCGGGCCTAACGGTAGCGGCAAATCAAGATTTGCTATTGCGTTGCAGTCGCATTTGCACAGCGCACGTCTACTTGGGACAGATCGACTGAGCGGCATGGAGCAGATCAACCCTTTGCGGGAGTTTATGGGCGACTATTTCGCCAACGGCCTTGCTAAAGGCCATTTTGATCGTTTGAGGCAGGCGGGTCTTCGAGGATCGGGAATCGACACGTTCGTTCTCCTAGAAGAACGAATGGATCTTCGCGTTCAGGTCGAGGCAACTCTCAGCCACCTATTCGACCGCAAGATCATCCTCGACTGGGATTCGGGTAATCTCGTTGCGCGGGCTGTTCTCGGCAAAACGGGCGCGGCTTATAGACTTGATCGAGAGGAATGTCACGGCATCAAGGAACTACTTGTCCTCCTTACGCACCTATACAATGATCAGCACGACTATTTAATCATCGACGAACCAGAGCTCAATCTCCATCCGCAGTATCAAGCTTTCTTCATGCAGGAGGTCCGCAAGGTCGCGGGCGATTTTCGTAAGGATAAGAAAAAGAAGATCATCTTTTTGGTTACGCACTCTCCATTTGTCTTGGATTTTCGATCCGTCGAGGACGTGAAATCCGTTATTTCCTTCAAGCTGGATTTCTCGGTATCAAGGCATATTTTTGAATTCGATTCGGAAGTAACCGCGAGAGTATCGTAAATAGTGCTTCGCTTGAATGTTCACCACAAGCAACTCTCCTTTTTTGATGACCCAATTTTCGTTGAGGGAATACTTGACGCCCAACTCGTGGGGGCATTGCAGGAAGCACGTGGTATATCGGTTGCCGGGGCAGGCAGTTGCGTCATTGACGCCGGCGGGTGCGAGGAGGTAAATCGCTATCTGGAATTGTGCCGAGCTTTTTCCAAAAATGCATATTTCTTGTACGACCTCGACAGCTTGTTCGAGGGAAACCTTCGTGCGTGCGTGAAAGCAGATGGGTCCGTCCAACACTTTCTGGCAACTGCAGGCATGGGGAATGACTTTGGGAGATACCGCGGAGAGTTGGAAAGAAGATTGACGAATGTGATTGACCAACTTCATGGGGCCAGCCCTGTCCCTCCAGCGCTAAACCGACTTGTGGATTATCTCTCGCGTCTCGGCCCAAGGGACCCATGGAGCAGCAAGACATGGGTGAAGGCCCGTGTGTCAGTTCTGACGGCGATTAGTCGGGATCATGCTGCAGTAGATAAGGCGCCGTTTCACGATGACGTGAAAGACATCGAAGGACGGCTAAACCAGATCGCCGCTGCCCTGAAACAAGTAAATGTCTTCTTGTTACCGGGCGGGACATTGGAAAGGTACTTGCCAGAATACTCCGGTGACCCTTACGAGCCTACCGACGAGGCCAAACGGCAGGCCGTTTATCGCGAAATCGAGGAACTGGGAAAGGGTATGACCGCGGAGCAGTTGGCAGCTAGGTATAAGGGCCTGTACGATGCGGTATGCGCTATGCCTGGAAAGGTCAGCGTGGACGTAGAGCGAGTGCTTCGAGACTATCTGAGTCGGTATATTCACGACTTACAGGTTGCTGTCTCCAGCCACCCATCTTGGGATCTTCCACAGGTGCAGGAGTACCTAGGCACCGTTCAACGCTCGACCGTCAAGCTATTTTCCGTCCAGTCACTTCAACGTGGAGAGGGTAAAAAAGAGTTCACGGCAGTTGTCAGAATTGCGGAGATAGGGGGTGAACGGCCCAAACTCGTCCGAGTGGATCACCGGACCAATGCAGGCATGGGCGAGTTCACCATCGAGTCTGCGTAGCTACCCTTACACGGCCTACCTGTTTCGCGCACAGAAAGGTTTGCTCCCGAGAAACTCTTCGGTCTACGATCAAGCGTAGGTCGCAAGCCGCTGACCTACGAGACGATTCCACCGCCGCTCTTCATCCCGGCCCAGCATCAATAGCAATCAGCCGCCTGGCGTTATCAACCAAACGGCGGTGGTAATTCGAAGTTCTAATTGAGCGCGGTCCACTCGGAGGCTTTCTAACCACCGCTCCATCTCACGGATGAGAAAGACTGGGTTGTTCAGACGAAGCCGAAATTTGGCTCAAAGAATGAAGTCGTCTTTGGAAGGTGCATCTGCGATTGCAAGATATCGTCCTTCGACTCTGCGGATGAAGCGATCTCTGCGCTTCCCCTATTCTCAATCGAGGCGCAAGCTTTCTCTCCCCTCGGCGGTTAAACAGCTTTGCCATTTCCCCGCGGTGTTGTGGCCGAGGGGAAGAATCCCCCCGGCCCTATGAGTTATGCGACTTTATGTTGCTCAAAGGTTTGTGGCTCAACTCGGTAGTCGAAGCGCGCTCTTGTCGCCGCCCTGCATATTGCGGCAGGCAGGAAAGCTCCCACAAAGGCTCCTATCAGAGCCGGAATGATGTAGATGTTCCAAAGCATCACAGGGCCAAACCAGTGGCCAAACACTGCTGGCCCCAGCCATGCGCAAATCCAGCCTACAATCCACTTGCCAAAGAAGCCGTCGACGCCGCTAAAGAAGCGGTAGCCGATGCCCCAATGAACGACAGCGGCTGCGAATGCGCTCAGGATTAACAGAATCAGGAAAGAAAGGAAATGCATGCCAATAAGTGGAGCAATCATAGGTAACCTCCTCTGAAAGTATCGTGATAAGCGCTTGCTCCAACCGAGGAGTTCAGCTTGGTTTCCAAGAACTCATCGTCTCGGAGTCTAAAAACTTGCGCTTTTTTGAACACTCGCGCCTGGGAGGAATTTCCGGCTGAGGCTGGTGGACGGCAGAGTGATTCTTGAGGTGTGCTCCATCAAAACCCGTGAGCGAGACGTCGCCCGTCTCGCTCAAAGCGGCTTTGGAAACGACGAGTGAAGAACATGATTCGGTGAACTGCGTTATCAGGTATTGGGGTGAGAGGCTAGCGCCAGATTTTGGAGGTAGGTTGTCTAGCGCCGGCAACAGATTTCTGCTGAGATGTGCTGCAAGGTCGCGCGGATTCTTGCTTTCCAGAGCCACTCCGGAATCTCCTCGGCGCGCCCTGGTTCATCGCCAGTTCGTGTCTCTTTTATTATGGCACTCAGATTGGCGCGGGTCAAACTGATCGCGCCGAGGGGAAATGAGCAGCCGGGCGACAAGCGTCGGTTTTCGCCTTTTGCCTCATTCTTGCCTTTCACTGTACAACCCGGCCCCGGGCTGGAACGCTTTTCCACGGCCCCAGACCGAAGATGCTCTCCCAGATGAGTTTCGAGATTTCAAGCAGCCACGTTTTCACATATTCTCGTTGTCGCCACCAGCCTCTTGGCTGGAACGAGCCATCCGCAACGCCGTCCATATCAATTTTGAATGGAGGACTCGCATGGGCCAGGGCTGCCCGCCAGATGCGGCCTGCGCGGCGGGTATGATAGTTGGACGTCACCACAATGACGTTCCTCCATCCGCGGCTTTCCAGACACTCGCGCAAAGCTCCCGCCTCCTGAATGGTCGAATGGGTATTCGCAACACAAAAAACGACCCGATCCGCGACTTGCGGCCCAAAATGCTCGGCGAAATAATGATGAGCCACTTCGGGAACACTTTCCCCCCAGTAGGTTGTGGGCGGCACGCTGGCCATGACGTAATCCACAACGCCCTGCTCAAGCAACCGCACGGCTCCCTGGGTTCGCGCTCTCACTCCCGGCGCTGACCCGTTCAAAACCACTGCGACATCAGCGTGATGGGGCAGGGGGTCTGTGTGGACTAGAATATCTCCACCGAAACGCAGAAGCAGGATGACGACACACGCAATTACAACAACAATCCAGGAAGCTCTTTTGAATCGTCCTCCGGACCGCGCAGGCTGGACAGGTAAATTGGGATCACGTTGCATCATGGGAACGCGTGGGGAATCGCTTACTCGGTATGCAGCATCGCGGAGCGAAGTCTTTCATAAATTGAATTGCCCATCAGGTTCTTGGCGGCGTCGAGCAGCGCCTGCCGCGCTTGCAGAAGCCCAAGCCCGTGGCCGCGAGCGAGAGCCAACACCGACTGGGCGGCGGTGTTGCGCTGCACGACCACGCGTCGCAAGCGAAACCGGTCTGTGGCCGACGAATTTCTTCCAATGCGGCTCGTCACAACCGACCGATAGCCTGCCTCGCGGCACATTTCCGCAACCGCGCGGTTCCAGCGGCCGCCCGGGCAGGAAAAATGCTCCACGCGACGACCCATGATCTGTTCCAGTCTGTCCTTGGAATTCAGGATTTCGTCTCTCAGCCGGTTCGGATCGAGATCGGGGAGATAAGCGTGCGTTTTCGAATGACTGCCCACTTCAAAACCCATCTCGCTTAATGCGCGAAGCTGGGAGGGAGAGAGAATCCCCGGCTGCCCCACAAAGTCGCTGACCACATAAAACGTGGCGCTGAAATTCAGGCTTTGCAGCGCGGGCGCCGCCGCCAGCAGATCCGTCTCGCAGCCGTCGTCGAAAGTTATGACAACGCCGGGTTGCTGAGAATGGGTTTCTGCCAGCGCTTCACCCACGCTCAGGCCGCGCATCCCTGATTCCTTCATGATCCGTAACTGCTGGCGGAAATCGGATTCGGGGACGACATAGCGGGTGTATCCCGGCTCGTCCAGGAACGGCTTCCGATCCGGCATTCCAAGCTCGTGATACATCAGGAAGACATGTCCGCGTTGCACGGCTTAGAAAATCCTTCGCAGGTGAGACTTGAGGCTGGAGGGCACGCCTACGCCGATTCGATCCACAACTTTTTTGGAGCGCTTCATGAGGGATCGCATCCTGTCTGACCGCCGGTGAACTCTCTCAAATTTTGCCACGAGCGTTTCCGGCAGTCGTCCATCAGAAGGCAGGTGGAGATCGCCTTTTTGCGCGTGATAGTCCCCGCTTCTGAAGGCCGTCAGGATATCTTCTCGCGCCAGCGCAGCGGAAGGCAGAGTATTCAGCAATCCCCGGAACTGCTTTTTCCAGTGCAAATCCTGACCGTAGAAGGCGCGCACCTCCGGCTTGCGCTTTTGCAGGCGATGAAGCAACTGGAAAACTGTTGGGCGCGGAGCGTAGCGGCCATCGTACTTGGAATTCCATGCCTCAATGCCGCTCGGTAAAACCTCGAAGGACTCAATCCAGGCCAGCGCTGAGTCCTTCGGGTGGGCAATCACGGAAATGCCCCCTGCACGCTCAATATGCCGGATCACTTCCTGCGGGTCCTGGCTCTCGATCAGCGAAGTTACGCCGTATCCCAGGATGTGCATCCGTTCGTAGCACTCAAACTCAAGGCCCGGGATCAGAAGAAATTGATCGCCAGAAAGAGACGCGCACTCGCGGACATAAGCCTCAAGCTTTGGGAGATCGAAAGATTGGGCATGGTCCGTGACGCAAACGAAACTGTTGCCGCCAGCGAGGAAAGTCTCCCGCAACTCGCGCAGCGTGAATTCTCCATCGGAGAACGTGCTATGAACGTGAATAGCCCCTTTGAGCATGCATCTCGTGTTGCTTGGAAGATTTCTTCCTGAGCGCTTCCGGCAGTCGCCGCACCGCAAACTCCATCCAATCGCCAATCTCCGGGAGCGGATCGCGCAAGGTAAAATTATCGTGAAAAGTTCCGGGCGCGGGTTTCAGGAAGTTCCACAGCGCCCGCAGCCGGGTCGGGAACGGCCCCGGAAACCCTTCGGGTTTGCCTTTCCAGACCTCCAGAAGATGCCGAAAGTCGCCCAGCATCCATCGGCAACGGACTCCGATTCGATAACTGCGAACCGGCGCAACGTCGCCGTGTTCCGCCAGCGCGCACATCAGCGCAGGGAAATCCACGCCGGCATAGATCGCGAGAGCCAGCGAGTTCCAGAAACGCCCGTTGACCTCCATAAAGACGGGAACGCCGTCGGGCCGGATGCGGAACTCCACCATCGCCGGGCCATGCCACCGGAGGGCCTGCAATAAAGCCAGGCTGGCCTCCCGAACCTGTGGATCGGGTTTGATGCTCAAGCGGAGAGCGCTGCCTGAGCCTGTCGGTCGCACATCGCGCACGCGGCGATGGGCGAACTCCGCGCGCAGTTCGCCCTCTCGCATCAGCGCAAAGTATCCCGCTCCAAAACCCTCGATAAATTCCTGAGCCAGCGCCACCGAGCAACGCTCGCCAAGCCGGGTATAAGCTTCCTGAAACTCGGAGGGAGTTCGAGCATAGAGGGGTGCGCCGGTCGCGCGCACCTTCCCCTCGCCTGAAACTTCCTCTGAGCTTCGAGGCTTAAGCACCGCGGGCAGGGGGAAATTCTGCGCTGCCTCCGCCGCCTGATGGGCGTCTTTCAGCAGGAGCGTTCGCGGCGTTTCAACACCCAGCGAGCGAGCCAATTCCGTAGTCTGGTATTTGTCAAAGGCGCGGAGAACGGTTTCATGCGGAGGCATCACCAGCCGCCCTTGCGCCGCAAAGATCATCTCACGATGGGCCGAGAGCGGCAGCGTGGTGCGTTCCGTCATCGGCAGGACGAGCGTGCCAGGCGCTTTTTTCACCTCCTCCGCAACGCGGGCCACGAAGGCCGCCAAATCCTTCTGGGGCGCAGGATAGGTGAACGATCTCCGGCAGCCGCGGGATAATCCCGCCTTCGACCACGCATAGGGTGAACCGACCTCCACCCAGTGCCCGGCCCGGGCGAGAGACCGGACGCTGGCCACCGCCTGATTTTCATGACCGTCAAGCACCAGGACTCTCATGCCTTTACCGAGACCAGGGCAGGACCTGGAATGGGGGTGTGACGCCCTGTCTGCTCCAATACTTCTGCGAAGCGCTCCGCGATCACTGACCAGTCGTATCGCGCGGCAAGCTCCAAAGCGCCGCGCTCGTATCGACCGCGAAGGTCCGGATCCTGCAAGAGTGAAATCACCGCATGGGCAAAATTCTCCCGATCGTCTGCAAGCATAATGTCGCGGCCCGGATGCACGTCGAGTCCCTCCGCGCCGACTGTCGTTGAGACGACGGCCTTGCCGACGGCCATGGCTTCGAGAATCTTCAGTCGCGTGCCGCCTCCGGCGCGCAAGGGAACCGCCACCACAGCCGCCTCGCGGAAGTGCTCCACCACCGAGGCGACCGTGCCTGTCACTTCCACCGTGTTGCCCGCAAGTTTCAGCACTCGGACATCTGGAGCGCGCCCTACAATGCGAAATCGCGCCTGTGGAACCTGCGCCAGAACGCGAGGCCAGATTTCTGCGCAGAACCACTCCACCGCGTCGATATTGGGCGTCCAATCCATGGAGCCGACAAACATCACCCGGAACGGCGAGCTTTTCGCCGTCGGATCAGGCCGAAACTGGCGCAGGTCAACGCCGGTGGGTACGACGGTGATCGGCGCCCCTGGCGCCATCCCCTTCATCTGCTCCCGGTCCGCTTCGGAAACCGCGATGATGTGCTGGAATCGCTGGAGGGCCGCCGGTTCGTAGCGCTTCATGCGGACGGCCTCAAGTTGAAAGACTCGTCGGTTCAACGGATTCTGTTCCGCTTCCGCCTGGCGTTGCCAGAGCACGCTCTCAACATTGTGTTGAAAGAGCGCCGTGGGTGTCCGAGGGTTGCTGGGAAAGTTCAGAGAAGCGGAAAGAAAATCGCACACCGCCACGTCAGAACGGCGCTCGCTGAGCCACGAGGCCACGAGGCGTTGTACTTTCTTTGAGGTGAATTTTGTGACTGCGAAAGGCAGGCCGGAAGGAAACCACCGGAGGTAACGAAGCTGGCGATGCAGTGGCGTTCGATCCCATGCGCCAGTATAGAGCGGCATCGAGCCTGGCAATTCGTCCGTGATTTTCCGCTCATAGTCCTCGTCGCGTTCGCCGCCATAGTAGGAAAGGAATGTCACTTCATGGCGTGCCGAGAGGTGACGAAGGATGTTGTAAGACCGGATTTTGCCCCCGGTATCGAGGGGAAGGATTTTCCCGGCTTTCACCCAAAGGATCTTCATGATGCTTCCATCTTACCAGCAGATCCCCTCGTAAGAAGATTCGAGGCTCGGACGGCGATCCTTCTCCAGATTTACCAGGTCCAGCACTTTTTGTCCGGGCCGAAGTCCGGCCTCAACCAACTCTTTCCGGGCCGCTCGCGTGCCAATCAGCACCACTTCGGCGGCCTGCAAGACCTCATTCATATCCAAACGGAGCAGTGATCCGATATGAGGAATGACTTCCTCGATGTATTGTCGATTGGCGCCGGCCAATCGGCCCAGTGCGACGTGCGGATCCCAGATTTGGATCTGGCATCCTTCGCCAAGCAGCCGCTTGACCACCTGCACCTGGGGGCTTTCCCGAAGGTCGTCGGTTCCGGCCTTGAAGCTCAACCCCAGCAGCCCGATTTTTTTCCTGCGGGTTCTCAGGACAATCTCGATCGCCCGCTCGATGTGCTCCTGATTACTGGGCATCAGAGACTCAAGCAGCGGCAGCTTCAAGTCCAACTCGCGAGCGCGATAACTCAGCGCGCGAACGTCCTTGGGCAGGCATGAACCTCCGAAAGCAAAACCTGGATTCAAATAGGCAGGCGAGATATTCAGCCGTGTATCGGAAGTGAAAATCTCCGCCATCTGTTGGGCATCCACCCCCAGACGCTTGGCGAGCGTTCCAAGCTCGTTGGCAAAGCTCACCTTCACGGCGTGAAAGGCATTGCTGGCATACTTCACCATCTCGGCCACTGAAATCGAGGTCTCAAAAATCCGGCTGGGCGTCCATTGGTAAAGTTCCCGAACTCGTGAGAGATGCTCCGGGTTCTGGGCGCCCAAAACGGTGTAAGGCGGCTCGAAGAAATCCGCCACCGCGGTGCCTTCGCGCATAAATTCAGGGTTATAAACCACCACAAAGTCTTTGCCCGGCCGCTTGCCGCTGGCCGCCTGAAGGTGCGGCAGCACGACGGATTCTGTCGTCCCAGGCAAAATGGTGCTGCGAATCACCACCCAATGGCGGTCGTTCTTGGCTTTCAGGGCGCGCCCAATTTCATGGCTCACATGCTCGATATGGGTTAAATCCAGCTTGCCGTTCGACTGGCTTGGCGTTCCGACGCAGACAAATGAGATTTCTGTCTCGCGCACCGCCGCCTCAACATCTGCCGTCGCATGGAGCCGGCAGGCTTGGTGCGCCTCAGCCACTAGTTCTTCCACCTGCGCCTCGACAATCGGGCTGTGACCGGAATTGAGCATTTCCACCTTCATCGGGTTAACGTCCACTCCGATCACCCGATGCCCTTTATGAGCAAAGCAGGCTGACATGACCGAACCGACATAACCCAATCCGAAAATGCTGATTGACCGTCCTGTTGAATTCATCCTTTTCCGGCTCTCCGCTCTTCAAATCCTGAAAACCCAAATAATTAACGGCAAGTCCGCAGTATAGCATTAAGGGATTAAGCTCAACATTAATCCACCGCGCAAGAATGGGCGCCATCGTTCGATGATTAGGGCATCCGTGAATCGCCTTCTACCCCGCATTTCGCCTTAAATTCACAAATACAGGGATTCTTCCTTCGTTTTCACTCAGGGCCGCCTTCGGCTCTTCAGAATGCCAGCGAGAGGTGGCTTTCCATCTTCTATCCCGGTGCTCAATTTGGCCTGATTGTGTGTCAGAAGTTGTGAAAAAATCTCGTTGTAGCGGCGACCAGTGATCGCCGGGTTTAGGTTTTCCAAAACTTCGGCGAACATAGTTCGCCGCTACAATTGCGCGGGTTAATTTATTCACACCTTCTCAAGAATGACGAACAATTTCCCCGTTTTTTAGTTAAGTCGTTTATTTTCTGTATGATTGCGTACAACGAACAAATTAAATCAACAAGTCATTTGGTTTCTTTTAGATACAAGGAATTTTGGAAATTGTTCGTAAAGGCTGATCGAACAAGAAGCCAATAACATACCTGTTTTCAAAGCGATAGCTTATTTTTCACATCCATCAGACCTAAACATTCTCTTTTTTCTGTCTCCAGCCACTGGATTTCCGGGTGGCGGCGCGATTGACGATCAGCCGCTGGGCGACGATTTGGCGTGTTTCGAGACGGGTCATAAGACGTTCCCTTGAGTTTAATGTGTACGTTCCTCGAAAACTCATCCAACTTGTCATCCTGAGGAATCCTGCCCAGCGGGGCGACGAAGGATCTCGGTATTGGCTTGACTCTGTAAATACCGGGATTCTTCGCTTCGCTCAGTCTGCCATGTCGCTTTTGCCACACCCCGAAGGATGAAAATTACGCCGAGGCTGGCGGGTGTCTGGGTTGCGTGCCGAAATATCGGCGTATTTTTCAGGGCAGAATGACAAGCGAAGGGCGCAGAATGACAGCGTTCGGGAAGGTTTTCCAGGAACCAGTTCGGCTCGGTTTCGGGCTTCATCGCCAGGTCTTGCAAGTCCATGATCTTCTCCATCAAAAGAGGGATTTGTCTTTAATCGAGGGGGAAATTGCATCAGGGCGCGTGCGTTGCGAAGGGAAGCCGTGCACCGATTATTTACCATTAAGTTATCATGCTTCTTGGATTGCGTCAAGGAAAGGTCCAGTCATGTGTCACCAGAGCCTTTAAGCCCGAAAAGTACGGGGAGGTCAACCGGGTTAACGTTGTCCAAATCAAGGACGAAAGATATGATGGAATTACATGATGTTAACGGAAAAGACCTTGCGAGAAGCAGCGGCGCGGGTCGCCGCCATGAGCCGGGATGAGATTCGCACCCGCCTGCGGCAGGAGATTGCCAAACGGCGCGATGCAATGGGTTTCCGCATCGGCTTAATTTCGATCTCGAAAGAATTTCAAGCTTCCAACGGGCGCGCCCGGCGTGAACCCTCATCCGCTCTTCATTTACCGCCTTCACCTGGCCGGTTTTTTTGGGAAGCTCGCGACCTGAATTCGATTCTGGACGTGATGCGGCAGCGATTTCCTGACGAGGTGGAACAGACCATCGAGCAGGCTAACCGAATCTGCCGTCACCAATTCGATCTCCTGGGTTTTGAGGGGCTGGATTTTGGCCAGCCCATTGACTGGCATCTGGATCCGGTGAACGGGAAGCGCGCGCCACGCAAGCCCTGGTACAAAATCCGCTATCTCCAATTTGAGGAAGTGGGCGATCACAAGATTATCTGGGAACTGAATCGTCACCAGCACTTGCTGACGCTGGCCAAAGCCTATCACATTACGCAGGAAGAGCGTTTTCTGAAAGAACTTCTTCACCAGTGGCGGCATTGGCATCAGGAGAATCCCTACCCTGTGGGCGTCAACTGGGCCAGCAGCCTGGAGGTGGCGTTCCGCAGCCTGGCGTGGATCTGGGTTGGCCATCTTTTTGCGCCCTGCCCGACTGCGCCCAGGAGCTTTCAGTACGATCTCGCCCGGGGGCTCGCGCTCAATGCGCGGCATATCGAACGCTATCTTTCCGTCTATTCCTCTCCCAATACGCACCTGCTGGGCGAAGCCGTCGCGCTGTTTTTCATCGGGACGCTTTTCCCGCAGCTTCGCTCCGCTTCGCGATGGCAGTCGCTGGGCTGGAACCTGATTCTGGAGCAAGCTGAGAGGCAAGTGCAGGCAGATGGGATGCACTTTGAGCAATCCATCTACTACCACGTCTACGCGCTTGATTTCTTTCTACATGCGCGGATTCTGGCCGCCCGCAACGATCTCGTGATTCCGCCGGCTTTTGATCAGACTCTTCAAAAAATGCTCGAATTGCTGGCGGGCCTCTCTCAGGCAGGCGTCGCGCCGCGTTTTGGCGATGACGATGGAGGCCGGGTTTACAATCCGCGCCGCAATCGCCCGGAGCATCTGCTTGACCCGCTTTCAACCGGGGCGGCGCTCTACCACCGAGAGGATTTGAAAGCCGCTTCGGGCGGCTTCAAGGAGGAAACTCTGTGGCTTCTGGGGTCTGAGGCTGCGCAGCAATTTGATTCTCTGCCGAACGTCACCTGTTCCGCCGCTTCCATCGATTTCCCTCGAAGCGGCTTCTACGTTCTGGCGAATTGCCAGCCGGCGCTGAAGCATGCAGGCGCAAAAACCCCCTCGCCTGCTCGTTATGGGAGCGTCCCAGCCCGCGCGGTCACCGTCCAGCAAATGGCGCTGGATGCAGGCCCACAGGGCACTGGCAATTCAGGTCACGGCCATGCCGATGCGCTGAGCGTTCAACTTTCCATCGATGGTCAGGAATATCTGGTGGATGCGGGAACTTATCGCTATATTTCCGCCGGATCGGAGCGGGATGCCTTTCGCGGCACCGCCGCTCATAATACGCTGCAAGTCGACGGGCTCAGCCAGGCGGAGCCGATAGGGCCTTTTGCGTGGCAGTCATTGCCGCAAACGCAAGTGGAGCGCTGGGTAACCACGAAGGATTTTGATGTCCTACTAGCCAGTCACGATGGCTACCGCCGCCTTCCGGAGCCCGTCGTGCACCGGCGCTGGATTTTCCACCTGAAGCCGTACTTCTGGCTGGTGCGCGATGTGGCCGAAGGCGTGGGCGAACATCTGCTTGAGATTTTCTGGCATTTTGCTCCCGATCTCGTTCCATCCTATACCCCTCCGGGATTCACGATGCTCCCAGCCTCGGGCCGCGAGGACGCTGCCACCGGGGCGCACGGCGTTTCTATCATGGCGGCGGCAGGGCACGGTTGGTCTCAGGAGGCGCGTCGCAGCCGCTATTCGCCGGCTTACGGTGTCGAACAACCCGCGCCGATGCTTTATTTTGCCACCCACCGCGCGCTGCCCGCTGAGTTGGCAGTCATCATCCAGCGCGTCGAAGGCGCTGCCGCGCAATCTGGACGTTTTGCTCAACTTCAAGAGACGGACTCCGGGGTAAAGGGCTACCATTATGAAAGTCCTGTGGGAGAACATTTCTTTGTGTTCTCGGAAGATGGCAGCTCCTGGGATCTACCGCCCTGGAAAAGCGATGCGCGATTTCTCTATCTTGGAACGGAAAAAATCAAAAGCAGATTGCACGTTGCCATCTGCGGTGGAAGCTTTCTGGAAATTAACGGGCGACCCGTGATGACCAGCGATCGGCCTGTGGAATACTGTGAGTTGACGCTGCGCGGCTCGGCCGAGGAGGTTGCTTGCTCAGACCCTGAAGCCGTGGTCGTGTGCAAGAGTGAAAATTTGCGCTGGTCTTATTGAGCTCTGCAAATTACAGTGACAACATTCTCTGTAGCGGCGCTGTCCCTTCACTGCGTTCAGGGCAGGCTCTCAGCGCCGAAAAAGCCGCCGGTGAGGACAGCGGCGCTACAGCAGAGGCCGCCACTGTAATTTTCAAGCCGTCTTCATAACCTTATAAGATCTATGTGCGGAATTTGCGGCGTGTTGAATTTCGATCGTTTTCAGGCGGTGGATCCCCAGGCGCTTGAAGCGATGAACGCCCGCATTGTGCATCGAGGTCCGGACGATGCTGGCTTTTATGTGGCGGAAAATGTTGGCCTGGCGATGCGCCGCTTGAGCATTATTGACCTCGCCACCGGCCATCAGCCCATCTGCAATGAAGATGGCGCAGTGTGGATTGTTTTCAATGGCGAGATCTACAATCACCAGGAATTGCGGTCCCATCTTGAAGCCCGCGGCCACCGCTACCGAACCCGCAGCGACACCGAAACCATTCTTCACCTCTATGAGGAATATGGCCGCGATTGTGTTCAGCGCCTGCGAGGGATGTTCGCCTTCGCGATATGGGATGCGCGCTCGCGGCGCCTCTTCTGCGCCCGCGATCGGCTGGGCATCAAGCCGTTTTACTACCATCTCAGCCCGGAACGGTTCCTCTTCGGTTCGGAAATCAAGGCCCTGCTGGCGCATCCTGCTCTGAAAGCGGAATTTAACCGCTCCGTTCTGCCAGAATATCTAGCCTTCGGCTATGTCGCCAACGAGGAGACGTTTTTCCGCGGCGTTCGCAAGCTGATGCCGGGTCATACGCTCGAACTGGATGAAACCGGGCAGGCTCACCTTGAGCGCTACTGGGACTTGTCGATTCCTCCCGACGAAGATCACAAGCCGCGCAAATACTACGTTGAAAACTATCGTCAGATGCTGGAACAGGCGGTTTCCAGCCACCTGATGAGCGATGTGCCGCTTGGGGTTTTCCTGAGCGGGGGGCTCGATTCCAGCGTGGTCGCCGCGCTTACGACCAAGCTGCGTCGCTCTCCCATTGAGACCTTTTCAGTGGGTTACGCTGAGGCGGCTTACAGCGAGCTTCCATTTGCTCAAGCCGTGGCCTCGCACCTGGGCTCTGTGCATCACGAAGTGCGCGTCGGCTGGAACGATTTCATGGAGGCGCTGCCCAGGCTCATCTGGCATGAGGATGAGCCGATTGTCTGGCCTTCCAGCGTGTCGCTCTATTTTGTGGCCAGGCTGGCGAGGCAGCGCGTCACGGTGGTGCTAACGGGGGAAGGCAGCGATGAAACGCTCGCAGGATACACACGATACGCCTGGACGCTATGGAATGCGCGGCTTGACCGCATTTATCGCGGTCTTCTGCCGGCGGGGATGCGCGGCTTCGTCCGCCATCGTCTGGATGAGGCTCCATGGATGCCGCTGGCCCTCCAGCGGCGGCTGCGGCACACTTTTCTGACTCGCGACGGCGCCTCCTGGCCTTCATTCTACTTTGACAATTTCTACTCGGCATTTACCGAACAGGCTCAGCAGGAATTATTGGCGGATGATCTGGGGCTTGCGCCCAGCGCGGCTTACCGCAACTCGCTCGCTTATTGGGAGCAGTCCTCGGGCGATCTGCTCCATCGACTGCTTTATACGGATATTAAAACCTATCTCGTCGAGCTGCTCATGAAGCAGGACAACATGAGCATGGCCGCTTCGATCGAGAGCCGCGTGCCGTTCCTCGATCACGTCCTGGTGGAATTTACAGCGAGAATTCCCGCTTCCTATTCCACGCGCAAACTGGCCGGGAAGTTCATTCTTAAAGAGGCTGCCCAGGGGCTGCTGCCACAATCCATCATTTACCGCAAAAAGATGGGATTCCCCACGCCGTTGCGCGGGTGGCTGGCGGGATCGCAACTGGATGCGGTGGAAAAACTATTGCTGGAGCCTCGAAGCCTCGAATGGGGGCTCTTCAAGCCTGAAGCGTTGCGCAAACTGCTGGCCGAACACCGCGCGGGAGCGCGCGACCATTACGAGCGCATCTGGCGATTGATGAATCTCGAAATCTGGCGGCGCGTTTTTATCGATCGAGACCCGGCTTACGCGCCGACCGCCTGACCCGCAGGTTCGCAGCCACGCACCTCCCGACAAGTTGCTGAAAACCCTTGCCCCTTGTTATTTCGAGGATCCGCAACAAACAGCGATGAGCGGCGAGGTATTCGTGATGAGCAAAAATCAAACCAGAGGTTCTGATTGCCTTTGCTCGTCACCCGTCAGGGGTTGTACTACTAAGGGTCAAAATGTTTGCGGCTCGCGCAAATTTTCCCTGTGTGGCGCGGGCGGGACGCCCGTGCCCACGGCCGAGACGGCCGTGCCACATGGGTTGCGGCCCTGCCGCGCTGTG
>CADDZJ010000094.1 GCA_902812415.1 Acidobacteriota bacterium | reverse complement strand
GCGCCCCAAGTGGTGGTGCGGCTGCGGCCGCGGGCGATCGCGCGCTGGGGTTTCGACCCGGTTCAGGTGCTTGATGCCGTGAGGACCGCGTATAACGGCGATATCGTCGGCCAGATTTATCAGGGTGACCGTGTCTTTGATGTTTCCGTGATCCTCGATCCTTCGGATCGGCGGACGGTGGCCGAAATCAGCGATTTGCCGCTCCGCGGGCCTGACGGGAACTACATCCCACTGGGCCAGCTTGCGGATATCTACGAAACCTCGGGCCGCTATATGGTCCAGCACGAAGGCGCACGGCGAGTTGAAACCGTAACCTGTAATGTGGGAAGCGGCGATCTGAACGCATTCCTGGCGGAAGCTCACCGCCGCCTTTCCCGGATTTCATTTCCGCCCGGAACATACGTTACTTTCGCAGGGACGATTCAAGCGCAGGAGCAATCCCATCAAGATTTGCTGGTACATTCTCTGCTGGCCGGCCTCGGAATCATTCTTCTGCTTTCCGTCGTGATGGGAAACTACCGGAATCTGCTATTGGTGTTGCTTAATCTGCCCTTCGCTCTGGTGGGGGGCGTGTTTGCCGTCGGGATCACTCATACCGATCTTTCGTTAGGCGCCTTGGTGGGTTTTGTAACGCTTTTTGGCATCACGATCCGCAACTCCATCATGCTGATCTCGCACTATGAGCATTTGGTCGGCGAGGAAGGCATGAACTGGGGATGGGAGACTGCGTTGCGCGGAGCTTCCGAACGCCTGTCGCCGATCCTGATGACGGCGCTGGTAACAGGACTTGGGCTACTGCCCCTGGCTTTGGGCAGCGGCGATCCTGGCCGGGAAATTGAAGGGCCAATGGCGATTGTAATCCTGGGCGGATTAATCACCTCGACCCTTCTGAACCTGCTGGTGTTGCCCACTCTTTCCTTGCGGTTCGGACGGTTTGAGCCGCGAGGCCAGGATTGAAAACCGCTCGGAATGGTTGTCAGCAACCGACCCTAGCAACGTCCAGCGCCTGTTCTACCGCGGGTTGCCGCGCCCCATTCGCGTCATATCGGCCTGAACCTGCGTGTACCCCGCCGGGATCTGAAAGAGCGAAGCATCGATCGGATCCGTCGAGTATGAAGTCACACGGCTCGTGATCTCGATGAGTGAATTGCTGGCGGTTGAGTTTGAGGCCGAAGCGTTTTGGGCCGGTTGCTGCTGGTCCGAGGGCTGCTCCTCATCCTGCTGTTTCTTCTTTTTATGCCCAAAGCGGCCGAAGCCTCCAAACATGCCTCCAATGGCCTTGGCTGCGGCTTCGCTGGGCGTGCTCACGCCGGATGGGGAGGAATTTGTGGACGATGTTTGAGATGGGGATGAAGTTGAAGCTGAAGTTCCCTGCTTCGGCGCCTGGCCAGCCGCCATCAGGCTGATGACCTGCATCATCGGAAGCCCTTGCGGAATCTTGCCGGTTTTGTAAAGCTCCACCATCGACTGCGACACGCGTGGGTCCGTGCCGAACCCGGCCGACGGAGTCCAATTGATTTCCATGGCCATTTTCTTGTAAAAATCAGCAATTTCCTTGTAGCCGCTCACGGAAGGAGCCACCCAGGAATCGACGGAAGTGTCAAACGAGCCGCTCTGTGTCCCATGGGTGGCGTCCGTGGCTTGCATTTCCATTTTGATTTTCATCGTCACCTCCTGGGCATTCTGGCCGAGAAAGGTTTGGCTGCGGCCCGTGGGATTCACTTCGATCTTCGGCGTGATGGTCACGTTGGTGTTTTTCTCATGCGCTTCGCGCTTCATTTGCTCATTCATGCGCTGACTCATTTGTTGTACAGCTTCGCGCATCTGCTCAAAAGTCATCACACTGTAGCTTTGCTTCTGAGGGTACACGTTGATGATGCGTTTCCCGTTCAAATCGATGATCTCGTAACTGCCGTCCGCTGAATCTCTGCGAAGATAATTGCCCTTCACGTAGGTGACGCTCTCCATCGGTTTCGTCGCCTCACGCATCGATTTGCTGAAGATGCTGAGACCCTTCACCATGCCCATCATCGCCCCGCCCGTCATCTGGCTGGTTTGCGTGTACTTGAAATCAGCCCAACTCAGCGTGGAGATCAGGAACATAGACACCGCCACCATGACAACCCATTTCTTGCTCATGCTTCCCTCCTTGGATTTCCCGTTGGATTCTGGACTACCCGTACGTGGCTTATCCTAGTTGAGGTTTATGTCTTCGTCAACCACATCAATTGTCGTTAAGCTTTGGATACCTCTGGATCGATACCAGGCGGCAACCTCCCCCGGCTGCGCCATTTCATGCCTTGACAGGGATAGACTACAAATGTAGACTATCTAAAACGCTGGCGGCCTGATTCATTTCACCGGCCGGGATGAGGATTTTGCGGCATGCAGGAAGCCCTTCCACTACAGGAAGAACAAGAGGCGTTGGCGGGCGCGGTCATTGCACCCAAGAAAGTCATTTTCCGGATTTTGGCAGGGCGGGTGAAGACTAAAATTTTCCCGACGAACCCTAACGCGCCTTTTAAATCAAGAAATTATATTTTCACGAGGTCGCGGACCGCAAAGTCGGCAGGAGTTTAGAGAGAGATACAATTCAACACAATTTTTACGGAACGAACCCTAACTATATACATTTTACATCATTGATTTTTATTATATGAAATATGTAGTGGAAGCAAGGGATGCAGCAAAGACCTGGTTTTTAGGTCTCTGGGTTTTTCCACGATGGCATTGCAGACCTCGTTGTATAGGGGCGCAGGGCATGTTTTGGGGCGGATGCGGTTCGCCCCTGCAACAAAAAACACAGCAGGAATGATTTTGCGATATGCTGGGGCCGTACTCATCAAATTCAAATCCGAGAGGAGATATCCACCATGGCATCGAACCAATACGTCGCCCTCCCGGGCACCGCGCGCAAACCTATGCCGGGTTCAACTCCGGCAGGTCCCTGCAATCCCAAGGAATCGATTCAAGTGACCGTCGTTCTCCGTCACCGGCCGTCCAGCCGCGGCCATGAATCGCTTGCGGAACTTGCCGCGCGGGGCCAGCGCCTGACCCTGGATGAATACACGGCGCGTTATGGAGCTGATCCCGAAGACGTCAAAAAAGTGGAGGAGTTTGCGCGCGCGCATGGTTTGAAAGCTTCCCATATCAATCTCGGCGCGCGCACGCTGACGCTCTCAGGAACCGTCCACGCTTTCTGCCAGGCTTTCCGGGTGGATCTTACCCACTACGAGCATTCCCAGGGTGGATATCGGGGATGCGCCGGGCCGATTCAGGTTCCCATCGAGCTGAAGGATATCATTCACGACGTGCTCGGACTCGACAACCGGCCCCAGGCGCGGCCTCACTACCGCATTGCGCCCAACGTGAATCCGCGAGCTGCCAGTTCCGTTTCTTACACTCCCTTGCAGGTGGCGGAGCTTTACGATTTTCCCACAACGGTGAATGGACAGGGCCAGACTATCGGCATCATAGAACTGGGCGGAGGCTACACGAAGTCTGATCTGGATTCGTACTTCAGCTCCCTGGGCATTTCTCCCTCACCGACTGTTTCATCCGTATCGGTTGATAATGCGCAGAACCAGCCCACCGGCGACCCCAACGGCCCGGATGCAGAGGTGATGCTCGATATCGAAGTGGCCGGGGCCGTGGCGCCGGGGGCAAACATTGTGGTCTATTTCGCGCCCAATACGGATGCGGGATTCCTCGACGCCATCAATCAGGCGGCGATGGATAAAACCAACAAGCCTTCGGTGATCTCCATCAGTTGGGGCGGGCCGGAATCCTCGTGGACGGCGCAGTCCTTGCAGTCATACAACAACGCCCTCCAATCGGCCTCCGTGCTGGGTGTCACGGTGTGCGTGGCCTGCGGCGATGACGGCTCAACCGACGGCGTCACGGACGGCGAGGCGCACGTGGACTTCCCCGCTTCCAGTCCCTACGCTCTGGCTTGCGGCGGCACGCACCTGGTGGGCAGCGGCGCATCCATTACTGATGAAGAGGTCTGGAACGATCTTCCCAACAACGGCGCGACCGGCGGGGGGGTGAGCGCAACTTTTCCTCTCCCATCGTGGCAGGCGAACGCCAACGTGCCGCCCTCTGTCAATCCTGGGAATTATAAAGGGCGCGGCGTGCCGGATGTGGCCGGCGATGCTGACCCGCTCACCGGCTATCAGGTGGATGTAGACGGCTCAAACGCCGTGGTTGGAGGAACCAGCGCCGTAGCGCCCCTGTGGGCCGGCTTGATTGCGCTGTTCAACCAGGCGCTCCCAAATTCGGTGGGGTATCTTAATCCGAATCTCTATGGGAAAATCGCCGCCGCAGCGGGAACCTTTCACGACATCACTTCAGGAAATAACGGCGCGTATCAGGCGGGGCCGGGATGGGACCCCTGCACCGGCTGGGGCAGTCCCAACGGCGCCGTCATCCTGCAGAGTCTGACAGACGGCGGTTCAGGATAATTCGCAGGAGTGTTGAACGAATGATGTTGTAGCACAGCGCAGCCTGACGGCAGCACCCCAGGAAATTGTCATCCTGAGGAGCCGAAGGCGGCGAAGGATCTCTTGAAATACGGGGATTCTTCCGCCTCGCTTCGCTCGGCGTCAGAATGACAAAGATCGGGGTTCTTGCCAGGAAAAACAAGAATTTACGAGCTTGCAGGCAATGGGCGCCGTGGCATGACATCATTCGCCCTTCACGATTGGACAAATCACATTGGAGTTTTGTAATGGCAGAAATAGGCCGCAGAAGATTTCTCGAAGCAAGCACAATTTTGCCGATGGCGGCCTGGGCCGCATCGGGTCTGCCGGAAAAGGGAGAAGCGGCGCCGCTTCCTTCTCCGCCGCCGTTGCCGTTTCCGGGCGAAAAGGGCAAATTGAAAATTACGAGCGTCAGAATGGTGAAGCCCCGGCCAAAAAGGCCGCTGCCGGCTTATGAACCAGCGCCAGGTTCGTGGTCGGCAGGCGGTTCCGAAGTGGCGAATCCCATGTCGATTTATCCCAAGTACAAGGCCCAGCGAGACCTCTTTATGGCCAATGACCTTGGACCCGAAGCCGTTGAAATCGCGACGGACAAGGGGATCAAAGGCATCGGCTTTGGCGGGCCGGGGTGCAGCTTTGTGATCGAAAAGCACCTGACCAAATTACTGCTGGGCGAAGACCCCTTCAACGTGGAAGAGCTTTGGGACATCATGTGGCGCTCCACGTTGTATTACGGACGCAAAGGGCTTGTGATTCACGCCATCAGCGCCGTGGACCTGGCCCTGTGGGACATCATCGGGAAAGCGCTGGGTATGCCCGTCTATCAGATTCTGGGCGGAGAGACCAAGTCAAGGATTCCTGCTTACTGCACTGGAAACGACATCGAACAACACATCGAGTTCGGATTCAAGAGGCTGAAGCTGGCCGTGCCTTATGGACCAGCGGATGGACGCGATGGTTTGAAGAAAAACGCGGAACTCGTGAAGACAACCCGGCAGTCTCTGGGGCCTGACGGCGATATCATGCTCGATTGCTGGATGGCGCTCACAGAGGAGTACGCCACCGAGCTGGCCGGGATGGTTGAGCCTTATCGAGTCTACTGGATGGAGGAATGCCTTCAACCTGATGACTATGATGGTTTCGAGAGACTGCACGCCCGGGTTCGCTCCACTCAGCTTGCCACAGGAGAGCATGAATATACCCGTTATGGCTTCCGATTGTTATTGGAATACAAGGCGGTCGATATCTGGCAGCCCGACATCACCTGGTGCGGAGGACTCACCGAGTTGCGTCACATTGGCGCGCTCGCAGCCGCGTATAACATCCCGGTGATTCCTCATGCCGGCTGGCAGCGCGGAGGATGGCAGTTTATTCTCGCCACCACCAACAGTCCGTGGTGCGAAATGTTTATGCCCCCGCCGGGCGGCCCGCCGGAAGTCTATCGCCGATTTGAAGAGGATAACGGCATTACGCGGGGGCCTGAGGGCATTTACATGAGGCCCCCAGACCGCCCTGGCTTTGGATGGGACTTGGTGGTTGATTGAGGCCGGCGCGCGAAGTTTCTCTCTCGCCTTTCTGCGCGGATCGAGTATCAACCATGCTGGACTCCGCTCAGCGCAGGGGCAGGGATGCCAGCCCGGTTCTGAATGTTGCGCTTCCAGTCTTCGAGGTAAGGCCCTTTGATATTCTCGGCCCTCTGCCGCAGGCCGTTCATTTCCTCTGGTGACAGAGGTTTGAATTGCTGCGCGAAGCGGACGTCGTCCTCCAACTGTCCAATGGTCGTGCAACCAATGGCCGTGCAACTGACGGGCAGGCTCAGCACATAGCTCAAGCAATCTCTGGCGCTGAAGGATTGCAAGAGTTTGGCATTGCCGAAATTCTTCATGCCCTGAATACCCATGCCGCGCTCAGCAGCCACCGGCAAGGTCAGTTTTTCAAAACTCAAGTAGCCGGGATCGGCAATATTCAAGGGCATCAAAATGGAATCGAATTTGTCGTAGTTTTTCAGCATCGCCAGATGGACATAAGGATCGTGGTGGCCCGTAAACCCGATGAATCGGCACTTCCCGGCCTTCTTGGCGGCTTCGAAAGCTTCAATGGCGCCTCCGGGACCGAAGATCTGCTCCACTTCAGCTTTCTCCCCCACCGCGTGAATTTGCCAGAGGTCGATGTAGTCTGTGCGAAGGCGTTTCAGGGAAAGGTGCAACTCCGCCTCCGCGCCGGCGCGGGTGCGATTGTTGGCCTTGGTCGTAATGAAGACGTGCTTGCGAAAGGGAGGAAGCACGGCTCCGTAAACCTCTTCCGAGCGGCCATCCCAGTAATCAACCGAATTATCGAAATAGTTGATCCCAAGATCATAGGCCCGCAGCGTGATGGCTTTGGCTTCCTCAAAGGAAATCAAAGGAAAGCGGCCTCCCGCCTGGCCAATCACAGTGAGTTGCTCGCCGGTCTTTCCAAATGTCCGACGAGGAATATCTCCAGCCTTGGGCTTTGGCGGCCTTGCGCCCGCGGCCGTGGCAGCCAGACCCGCAAAAACTCCACCGATAAATGTTCTGCGCCTCATGGGACCTCCTTTCGGCTGTGGATGGATCTCAAGTCAGTTTAGCACGCCGTTGTGCATCACTATACAGAAAACGGCTGGCCGCCGTGCGGCGAATACTTTGTTAGCGTACGGTCCAGAGTTCCGGCAGCGGCAGGCGCTGGAACTGTTCCATTAATCAGAATGTCTTTCGGGTCTACTTCACGGCCATAAAGCGTCTTGTTGCCTTTCACATCCTGTTTCAACACGGCTCCGGCCAGCGAGACGCCGGCAAAGAGTCCGCGCGATCGGGAATAGGTGAGAATTTCAGCCTGCAACTGGACATCGGTTGCGGCGGCAGCCTCACGGCCCACCGGGCCCGCCGCCGCCGAAGCATCCGCGCCAATCCGGACTTTTGAGCTCAGCAGTTTCTTGGCGCCCGAGGCATTCATCACCAGAAAAACCACATCCGTGGCCCGCCCGCCCAATTGGAATCCGAAATTGCCGCCGCCGAGGAAGAACAACGATGGACCGCCCCACGGCCCGTTGCCATTTCGCCGGCACACTAACATCCCGCGCCCATAGGTGCCGCCGAATCCGATGGCAAATCGCAATTCTGAAGGAACAATGCCAACGCACACAGCCTTGTCCAACAGGTTTCGAGGAATGCTTTTATCCGGCGCATTCATGATCTCATTCAAGACGTTGGTCGCTTTCTCAATTTGCCTGTTGGCCTTGTACTCGCTTCCTCCCGCCAGTTCGGAGACGGACAGGCATAAGAGCAGCGCGCTAATGAGATAAGGCTTCACATTTCCTCCTGATTGTCATAGGGCCGGCAGCCCACCTATGGATACAAAAGCCGTCATGGATGCGACTCGACGCGAAGTTTGCCCTCCTTGAAAGCGGGAAACGAAACTGGGGATTCCCGCTTTCGCGGGAATGACCCGAGCGGCGATTTCCGAGAGAGCGCCGCGCGAAGCTATCTTCCCGCGCATGGCGCAATCTGACGAGCTTTTAATATTACCTGAAAATGATTCTTCGACGAGGCGCGGAAATATCCTATATTTCAAAAGCTATCATCTGATGGCCACTCACCTCTGGCACGACCACGTGGGCATATCCTTGCCGGTGATCAAATTTCAGATTTTGTCGTTGGGGAGCCAGGTAGACCTGCCTGGGCGCCCGTTCCATCCGCAGCGCGAGTTTCACATTGCTTAACGGAATCACGTCTTCCACAATGTCCAGGTCCGGAGCGCGCCTTTCCGCAGGATAGTGCAGGATGTGAACCACGCGCCGGCCCTCTGGCTGCTCGGTAAGAGTCACTTCTGCGGTAGAGGGCGCTTTGACTTCAATCAAAGGATTCGGCAGCAACCGCCGGATGCTGTTGGCGACAACCTGCTTCTGCACAGAATAACTGTTCAAAGCGTAGGACTCAAAAATCGGGAAGGAGATATAAATCACTCGATCCCTTTGCGTGACCACGGCGTGATTCACAGGCTGATCCCACGCCGTCTGGTGATGCGAGCTAAAGTGGAGATAACTGCGATCAAAGTAGGGTTTCCAAAATCTCGCCAGTGCCTCGGTCCCGGCCTGCGCATTGACAATTGAGCCAGCCTCGTAGGTGAAATGCACCATCGGGGGTATGCCCTGTGTGAATCCATCCAAGGCTTCGAGATAGTCACCCTTGTCTCCCTGGTAGGGGGAAGGCCCAACGTAATCGACGCCCGTTTCCGAAAGCGCGAATTGCTTTCCCTCTGGATTCAGGCCTGACTCATGGCTCAGAATCAGTCCGCCTCCGCCCGCAAGATAATTCCGCACTTTGCGGAGCAGCATGGAATCCATGCGGTGATAATCCGGCAGGATCAGGACACGGTAACGGCTGAAATCAGACTCCGCATCGAGCGCGTCGAACTGATGATGGAGTTGCGAAAGCATATTCGTGACGCCCTTATCGGATTGAGTCAGCGCGCCAGCCGAAGTGAAATGGGCCGTGGAGAGGAATCCGATTTCCGTCACAGCTCTGGCGCCCCGGCACCAGGGCTCTTTTTCGGCCACGCTGCGGTAGGTGTTCCCAATCCGTTCATAAACCGGCTTCACCAGCTTTCCGCGCGGGTGCATCTGGTCGCCCACCGAGCACTTCCCAGCCTGCGCCAGCATGCGGAAGCATTCGTAATCGAGCGCCGTCTGGTTGCGAAGAGAGCCAAAATCTCCCCAACTGCGATGGAAGCGGCCCGTCATGCCCAGATAGTCCAGCCCCAGATTGCGGATATAGCGCGACATGACGGCAAAGTGGGCGTAGCCCCATTGCCCGCCGGGCAACGATTCGATTTCCAGATGAGTGAAATATTTGAGTTCCGGCCGCATGCCAATTCGCACCCGCCCGTTAAAGAACGTCAACGCCCGAGGTTTGTAGCGGCGCACCGTTCCGCCGAGGCGATCCATGGTCCGCATCAGAACCATCTCGGCGTGTTTCCGGCGATCTTCCGGTTGGGTGGAATCCATCCCCAATTTCTCCCGTTCCCGCATGCAATACGGGCAGAAACAGCCCTCGGGCGGATAAAAGAGAATATCGAACCAGAAGCCGTCCGTATCGTAATTTCGGGCCACTTCTTCCGCCTGCGCGTTCACATAATCCAGATAAGGCGTGTTGGTGCAAATTCGAATCCATCCGGCTTCGAGAGGAGCGGCGCCCGCGTCAGCGCCATGCTCATCGAGCACCCGCCAGTCAGCGTGATGCATGGCCGCGTGCATATCCCACATCACGCTGATGTAAGTGACCGCATGAATGTTGCGCCTGTGGCAAGCTTCGATCATTTGCCCGAGAAGATCGAACTTTAAGTGCGGATGCATGACGCCGACTTTGGTCGGGTAGTAAGACATGCCGTGATGACCTTTGGCGAACATATTCACCGAGTCAATCGACGCAGCCTTGAGCGTCTCCGCGAATTCGTCCGCATTGAAATCCTTGCCGACATCAGGAATGAGAGGAGAGGTGTGAAAATCCAGGTGTAATTGCCGAAAGCGCAATTCCACCGGATCGGCGGGCGGTGAGCCAGCCCGCTCGCCGGGGATATCTGAACCCTCGGCGCTGGGCGTGGCGGGCACGGAGAGCAGTCCGGCCCCTAACCCTAAAGATTTCACAAACGATCGACGCGTAATAGGTTCCACAGAGGGTCTCCTTGAATGTGCCTGGATCTGTTGTAGTCGGTGAGATGATCGCTCCAACGCGCACCGAAATAACCCCCTGCTCAGGCGATCGGTGGCATTGGCATCGTGCCGGGTTTTGCCAACGAGGCTGGGATTCGGCGATTGCCCGAATCACGCTAAAAGTTTCTTGACGACGTTGCCATAAACGTCCGTTAAGCGGAAATCGCGGCCTTGGAACCGGTAGGTAAGTTTGGTGTGGTCGATGCCCATCAGGTAAAGAATGGTTGCATGGATGTCATGAACGTCGACCGGATCTTCGACGGGGTTGTACCCCAGTTCATCAGTCTTGCCGAGGGTCATTCCGGGCTTGATGCCTCCACCGGCGAGCCAGAAGCTGAAGGCCCGCGGGTGATGATCGCGGCCAAGAAACTTCGATTGATTGCGGGCTTCATTCATCGGAGTGCGTCCGAATTCTCCGCCCCACACAACCAGCGTCGAATCGAGCAACCCTCTCTGTTTCAGGTCCTTGATCAGCGCCGCAGCGGCCTGGTCGGTCTCGCGGCAAAGACTGGGCAGCCGGTTGATGATATCATCGTGGCTTGAAGTGCCGTGAGTATCCCATCCCCGGTGGTAGAGCTGCACGAAACGAACGCCGCGCTCCACCAGCCGCCGCGCCAGAAGGCAATTGTTTGCGAAAGACTTCTTCCCCGGTTCCGTGCCGTACATCCGATGTATCGACTCGGGTTCCTTGGAAATATCCGTCAGCTCGGGGACGCTCGACTGCATGCGATAAGCCATTTCATAAGAAGCAATCCGGGTTAAAATCTCCGGGTCGCCGTTCCTTTTCAGCTCCATCTCATTCAGGGCCTTTAGCGTATCCAGAGACTGGCGCCTCACTTCAGGCGTCACGCCCTCCGGATTGGTCAGGAATAATACAGGATCTCCCTGCGAACGGAACTCGACTCCCTGGTAGACCGTCGGCAAAAAGCCGCTTCCCCAGCAGGCTTTGCCCCCGTCGGGCTGATTCTCGCCTGAAATGAGAACGACAAAGCCGGGCAAATCCGCGCATTCGCTGCCCAGGCCGTAAGTCATCCACGCTCCCATGCTCGGGCGCCCAATGATCTGGAATCCGGTGTTCATAAAGATCTGCGCCGGCGCGTGATTGAACTGCGTTGTATGAACCGACCGGACGATTGCAATGTCGTCGGCCACTTCTCCCAGATGTGGCAAAAGCTCTGAAATTTCCGCCCCTGACTGGCCATATTTTCTGAATTCATAGGGCGAGCCCAGCAGTTTCGGGACCCCCTTGATAAAGGCGAACCGCTCACCGTTCAGGATATCTTTCGGGATAGACTGGCCGTCATATTGCTGAAGCTTCGGCTTGTAATCGAGCAGGTCCACCTGCGATGGCGCGCCCACCATGAAGAGGTAAATGATGCTCTTGGCTTTTGGCGCGAACATCGGCGGCTTGGGCGCCAGAGGATTCGGCGCTGCCATCGCGGGTTCTCCCGCATAAGTAAACCTGCCCAGCAGTCCGGTGAGCGCGGCAGCCCCGATGCCGAACCCGGCTTGCTTGAAGAAATAGCGCCGGGTTACGGCTCGGAGAAGGTCACTCATGGGGCTGATTGGAATGTCTTTCATGGGCTACTCCTTGGAAATGGTCTCGTCCAGATTGAGCAAGACATTTGACACCATCGTCCACGCGGCCATTTCCGGGGCGTTTGTGACCGTATGTGGGTCTGCTTCAATCACCTGGCAAGCGCCAGCCTCATCTTTCTCATAGTGTTCGAGCACCTGATTATAGAAGGAGAGGAGACGGTCAAGCTCGGCCTGGCTGGGACGCCGCGAAGTGCACAAGCGGAACCCGTAGCGAATACGGTCTGGCGCGCCCGGGCCGGCCTCACGGACCATTCGTTTGGCCATGGCTCGCGCCGCCTCGAAAAAGAATGGATCGTTGAGGGTGGTCAACGCCTGCAAGGGAGTGTTTGTGCGGACCCGCCGGACGGTGCAGAACTCGCGGCTGGGCGCATCAAAGACCACCAGGCTCGGATACGGCGCGCTGCGGCGGATGAAGGTATAGATGGCGCGGCGGTAGCGGTCCTCACCCTTGCTGATAATCCATTTGTCCGAGCTGTAGGGGACATCCCAGATGCCCTCGGGCTGATAAGGGAAAACGCTCGGCCCGCCGATTTTGGGGCTCAGCAAACCGCTGGCCGAAAGGGCGATGTCGTGAACCATCTCCGCTTCCACTCGGAACCGGGGCCCGCGGGCGAGCAACGTGTTGTAGGGATCGCGCGCCAGCAATTCGGGTGTGACGCGCGATGACTGACGGTAGGTTGCGGAAGTAACAATCAGCCGCTTAATCGCCTTCATGTCCCATCCGTCGCGCATGAATTCCGTGGCAAGCCAGTCGAGCAGTTCAGGATGCGTAGGGAGATCACCCTGAGTCCCGAAGTCCTCGGGAGTAGCCACGATGCCGCGCCCGAACATCGACTCCCAGTACCGATTCACCACCACGCGAGCCGTCAGTGGATTGTTATCATCCACCAGCCAATAGGCCAACCCCAGCCGGTTGGGCATCTCGTTGGCCGGAAGCGGATTGAGGATCGCGGGAACATCCGCATAAACTTTCTCACCCAGACTCAGAAAACTTCCCCGCTCGCGGATGTAAGTCCATGGCCGTCCGAACCCAGGCCGCTCCCGCATGATCATGGCGGTCACAATGCCGAGGTCAGCTAGCGATTTCTCGCGCTTCGCAATCTGGTCGCGAGTGGGCTGAAGCAGCGGGGTGATAGCGCGGAACGCGGCTGCCAGTTCATCTTTTTCCTTCTCTGTTCGTTTGGCGGCGGGGGTTTCAAGCACCGGCCACATTCGCGCTGGAAGCCTGGTGATCGCCTCCGGATCAGAGATGGAAGTCACCGAGAGCCTGAAGCGTCCGATATTGCGAGACGCGTGCCGCATTTCATGTTTCAGAATAATGGTAACCAGCGTGCCGCCCGGAAAGCCGAAGGGCTTCGAGGGCGTGAGAACCGCCTGTCGCGGCAGCGGAACGCGCGAAGGTGTGGAATCAATTGCCCACCCTTTCAGACCGGGTTTCGCGCTCACCAGGTTGTCCGCACCGTAGCCGGACTGCTGGTCATTGGCGACGGCGCGCTGGAAGGCAATCCGCTGTTCGGTTCCTGGTTTCTGCACAGGCGTGACTTTCACCTCAAAATCACTCAGGAAAAAGTTGCCGTCAGGATCGCGGCCAGGTCCGCCGTTGGGCAGGCTCGGATCGTTCAGAACCTCGATGCGCACAGCAGTAATGCCAGTGAGATCAGTTCGCGCCTGAATGGTGTAACTGTCCGCGTTGGGGTTCTTGCCGCCCGCCAGGATCGACTGGTCCGGCAGCAGCTTCAGGGTTGCGCCTTTCGACGACGAGTAATGGTCCGGCCGCAATACCGTCCACTCCGCGGGTGCATTCCTCATCTGAATTTCCCACTGGGCCTGCGCCGCCTCGAGCGCCGGCGTGGACGTGTTTAGCGCGTCCTGGAGCTTCGCAATCTCAGCCCGCAAGGCCTTGCTCTTCGCCGCCTGCGCAGGAGTGGGGAGCTCGAGTTCAGGCTCGGCGGCGTATTGCTCGTTTTCGGGCCCCGCAATCGTATACTGACTGTTATCGAAAAACGCCAGAAAGCGGTAGAAATCCTTCTGCGTGAACGGATCGAACTTGTGGTTATGACATTGCGCGCAACCGAGTGTTGTGCCCAGCCACACGGCGGCCGTTGTGTTGACGCGATCGACCAGCGAGTACCAGTAATATTCCTGCGGATCGACGCCGCCTTCCTGGTTCAGAAGCGTGTTGCGATTGAAGCCCGTGGCGATGAGTTGGTCGTTTGTCGGGTTTGGCAGCATGTCGCCCGCAATCTGCTCAATCGTGAACTCCTTAAACGACACGTTTTCATTTAACGCCCTGATGACCCAGTCGCGGTACTCCCACGCGGTCCGCCGCTGGTCTTTTTCATAACCGTTTGTGTCGCCGTAGCGGGCAAGATCCAGCCACTCGCGGGCCCAGCGCTCCCCGTAGTGCGGAGAAGCCAGCAGATGGTCCACGACTTTTTCATATGCGTTGGCGCTTTTGTCAGCAAGGAAAGCGTCCACTTCTTGAGGCGTCGGCGGAAGCCCGATCAGGTCAAGGTAAACGCGGCGGATCAACGTCTCCTTATCAGCTTCCGGAGATGGTTTCAGGCCCTCTTTTTCGAGCTTGGCCAGAACGAAATAATCGATGGGGTTCCGGCACCAGGCGGAATCCTTCACTTTCGGTAGCGGCGGACGGACGGGCCTCATGTACGCCCAATGCTTGATCGGCTCGGCGGGTCCGACCGGGGTGGTTGAGTCCGGCCCTGGCGCTCCCTCGTCAATCCATTTGCGAATGAGGTTAATCTGATCCTGAGAGAGCGGCGGTCCGCCATAGGGCATTTGGGGCCGCTCGAGAGCAGTCAGCCGGCGGATCATGCGGCTATCTGCGCTGTTGCCGGGTGTGACGATCTTTCCATAGTCGCTGCCTTTCAAGATGGCTGCTAGAGAATCCAGGCGCAAGCCGTTCTGCTGAACCTTGGGTCCGTGGCATTGATAGCAGCGGGCTGCAAGGATGGGGCGGACCTTGGTCGCAAAGAGCGGTGATTCGACGCTCGAGCGATGGGAAGCCACGGGCTTCGCCGCCGGTTGAGAAGAAGCGGCCCTGACTGCGGAAAAATCGCCATGATCAATCCAGGCGCGAATCAACCGGACTTCCTTCGCGGCAAGCGGACTCGCGCCTATGGGCATACGCGGTCCTGAAGTCAATCCTAGCACGCGTTTCACAAGGAGACTGTCTCGGCTGTTGCCGGGAACAACGGCTCGGCCGGAGACGCCGCCCTTTAAGATGGCTGCTTCTGAATCGAGGCGAAGCTTGGCCTGAGCGTTTTCCCCACTGTGGCATGGGAGGCAGTGAGATTTGAAGATCGGTGCGATGTCGTGATCGTAGTCAACTGCCTGGGGGGAGGCTGTCGCGCGCTTGCGGGATTCCGGTCGTGTCGGGTTGGTCCTGGGCCAGCCGAGCGCTCGCTGCGCAGACGGCCAGACCGCGGCGCCGGCGACGATGAGAATCAAACCGAAGAAGACCCGGGAAGCTGTAGCTTTCGTCGTGTTTCGGAAATACTCAGACACCTGCGGACCGCTCCACATCTTGAACATAGTTTTTGAGCATCACTGACCGACCAGCACAAATTATAGCGATGTCGTTTCCTGTAACGCGGGTGTCCTCACCAGCGTTTTTCAGCGCTAGGGGCAGCGCCGCGACAGTCCGTCTGGGCGCTATAATTTGTAAAGCTCGGCAAGTTGAGTTTTATTCATTCTGGCTAGCTAAGGTTCCGTCGTTGATTATACATCGGGCAGGCCTTTTTTCTCTGGGCAATTAACAGGACTTTCCTCATTTTTTGTCATTCGATTCAGGCAAGCCATAAGACTGCAAAGGGTTAGCGTTATTCCGAAGTGGGAGGGGACGAAATCCGTGGTAGAAGGGTTTTTGCGGAAATCCTCGACACCGCGGAGGCGTGCCCGATGCAGAGTAGCAAAGTTCGTTCCCGCCTGAAAGCCCAACTGACCAAATTCAGCTTTGAACTCAGCGAGGGTCTGAGCAAGCCGTTGCGGAACTTCGTCGGGGAGATGTTGTTCGGCATCCAGGCGAGCCAGGATGTGAAGCTCAGTAACATTGCGCGCAGTCTGAAAGAGGAAATCCCGCTGATTAAGACCGAGGATCGACTCTCGCGGAACTTGAAGGCGAAGGAACTGGAGGATCATTTGAGTCAACGGTTAGCCTGTTTCGGCAGTCGCCGAGTGGAAGCGAACACGGTCCTGTGCCGGCGCTTGTCAAGAATGTTGTGTCTGGCAGATTGATTTTCATTCCTCCGTCTCGAATCTGGACTGAAAGA